>JAJHRL010000070.1 GCA_020832825.1 Candidatus Aenigmatarchaeota archaeon
TCCTATGGTTTTAGGTTTCCATAGTCCAGAGGATAAAAAGATTTATTTGTTGCTAGATAACAACTACATAGTATCCAAGCATACAAACCAACATATTAATAAGAGAATTATACAAACATTAATACATGAAACTGTTCATTATTTTGCTACAGTAAAACCAAAAGAATTTTGTAAACAATTTGACACAATAATACAACGATTCTTCAAACTTGTTTTCTCAAACATAGATCCTAGGTTGGAGTATTATAAAATTGCAGATAGTTATTATGATTTGTTGTATAACAGTAGAAAACAAATCTTTACAAAAAGTTATTATCAGACTTGGTTTGATACATTTATAAACTATGAGAGTGATGAAGTATTAAATGCTTTTGTTAAAAATTCACAGTATGATAAGGCATTTAACTACATGATTAAACATCCAGTTTATTTAAAGATTGTTGCTACACTCTATGTAGCAAATGGAAAAAGAGAAGCTATACCCTATTCTTTCTTTGCTGATATGTATAATGCCTATGTTAAGCTAACAGGTCAGTTAACAGTTAACCTATACTATCAGGAGTTATTTTATCCCGATGAAGTAATATGTGTGCTATCAGAAACAGATAAAAAGAGAGACAATATATTACAAAAGTTGTTACACTTGATCTAAATTTTTTTGTATGAGTAATTTGACATTCAAACCGACACAGTTATTAACTGCTACTATGTTATGTGTTCCATTTCTAAGATTTAACGATCCAAATAGATTGCAGATGGCTTCCAACCATCTAAGACAATCCCTACCTTTGATTAATGCTGAAATTCCGAGGATAAGAACTGGATTTGAAAATGCAATTGTTAAGAAAGCAGAGAGCTTTTACATTGAGACAAATACTTTTGAGAAAATTGATGAATTTATAGTTAAAACAGATGAAGGTTTGAAGTTTAATGCTATGTTTTTAAAATATGATGAGAAATTAAAAGTTGCATACAATCCTTATCATATATGTTTTGTCAGAGATATTGTTAGCGGTGGTTGGTGTCCTGAGCTCAAACTAGGAGTAAATGCTTTAGTTGGTTATATGTCTTACTATGGTTTCAACTATCAAGATGCCGTAGTAATATCTGAATCTTTTGCTAAAAGACTAAAACATATCGAGAGAAAAGTATTTGTTATTAGATTGCCTGCAAATAGTCAATTAAAACATATCAGTAGTAATGACAATACTATTAGTTTGATACCAATACCAGGTAAAACATACAATACACTAATATCCTATGAGTATATTGAAGCAGGTATATTACAACGAAAACAAATTAATGTTGACAATTTGCTTGTAGTTGATGTAAGAGTTAAAGCTCTACCAAATTACAGATTACCTGCATCAGTAGCAGAATTCATCAAGAAAGCAAAGAAACCATTCAAACTAGCAAATTTAGAAACAGAACCTACACAAAAATATCCTATTGTTATACAAATAATTGGTTATGTTACCAGAGAAGCAACAATAGGAGATAAACTAACAAATAGACATGGAAACAAAGGAGTCATTGGCTTGATTGTTCCTGATGAAGAAATGCCCAAAACAAAAGACGGAAAGGTATTAGATATATTGTTCTCTCCTCTTTCCGTTCCATCCAGAATGAACCTAGGCCAATTAATGGAAAATTTGCTTGCAAAAGTTGTCGTTAAGGTTGAACAACAGGTATTAGATTTGCTTGATAGGAATATGAGAGATAAAGCTCAAAAAATGTTGCTAGACTTTTTAAAGAGAGTTGAAAAACGAAGTTCATTTCATTATTTAATTGACAATGTTGTAACTAAAAGATGGGATTTATTGGAGTATAACCTAACAAAATATGGATTGAGCATCATACAACCACCTTTTAGTGAATTGAATGCAGAAGAGATAAAACAATTAGCCAAAGACTATAATGTCAAGGAAATAGATTATGTTAGAGTAGACAAGTATGATGTTAGCATCAATGTGGGTTATCAAACTATATTAAAACTAGAACATTTGGCATCAAGCAAAGTAACAGGAGCAGGCATAACAAACAATGAATACACTAATCCACAAAGAATCGGAGAAATGGAAACTTGGAATATCATTGCCCACGATTATGATGAAATTAAGAGATTATTCCGCAGAAGTTATGAGTTTGAAAAACTATCCTACTATAGCGATAAGTTTGGCTTTGATAGTTATATATTCAAACCTGATGTAAATAATGTATATCAAGTTTACAAGAAAGTTTTATTCAATGAGTAATCTTTTTTTATTACAGCACAAATGTAGATGCATATAACAGAAGTAGTCGAGTATGTAAAAGGTATGCTAACAGGCTATGCAATTGATTTGGAGATAGATGATCAACAAATACAGAACATCATAAAAAATAGTGTCATATCGATACTAAACCAATATGTTCCACAAGTTAAGATCAGAACAATACCTCTAGCAAATTTTGATAATACAACTTGGACTGTGGAATTACCTGAACAACAAGTTGTTAATATATTACATGTTAGCACGAAGCCATTTCCTCTGTATCCGTTAGCATTGGCTAGTCAACAAAGTTTAATAATTGCTCAAGAATTTGTTTCGAATAGAATTATAGATAGTTACTCCTATGTATATGACGTTAGATTTAGTTTCATACCTCCAAACAAATTACAACTATACAGTCAACCAATGTCTGATATAGTTGTAATGTATAGTTGTAGTTACAAAGATGATTTATCGGATGTCCCAAACAGTCTTGAATATTTGGTTAAAGCTCTTGCTCTTGCAAACGTTAAAATAGCAATAGGCAATATACGTACAAAATATCAAAGTTTCGACACTCCAT
>JAJHRL010000071.1 GCA_020832825.1 Candidatus Aenigmatarchaeota archaeon
CAAAAACAAACATAAATTCCTATACAGATTCATAAAACAAAAAGATGTGGATATATTGTTGGATGAAACTAATATAGATAAATTTGTGGGCAAAGAGGTCAAAATGTACTCACCTATATATTGCACATTACCTAATAACAAAATCTGTAAACGTTGTGCTGGACTTATATATGAGAAACTAAACTCAAAACAACTTGGTGTGTTAGCAGCTCATGCGATATCTGAATTTGCATACACAGGTCTACTAAAGTCTATGCATACAGGTGCTCGCGCAAAAGTAATACATAGAACAGCTCAAGATTTAATTAATTCACTCAAAAAAGGTGGAATGTAAAAATTACAATGACAGTAGAGCTCTAGCTAACAAAACCGGATTAAAAATTTCACCAACAGTTTGTACATTGCTATTGATTAATATGGCATATCTATAATCAAAGCCGATGTTTTTATTAGCATATTTTTTGATTAGATTACCATCAAGACTAATATAGTCAGCAGAGTCGTGAGTCGTTTCTATTATGTTATAGAGACTTTCTATAGTGATATAATCATGTTCTGTTGACAAATATAATTTGATTAGAGGGTACAATAATTTATAGGGATACATAACAAAGGAGTTAAACCAACTTACATTTATTATGTTAATAAGATCTATATCTATGTCTGTTAATAAAGATATAAAACCGAACAAAGATATATAACTTATAATAGGATTACTGTTAATTACATCTACCAAGTTCCTGGGTAGAGCTTTCCAGAATATAGATGATAAATCAATTAAACAAATCCTACTCTCGCTATCTGTAACGAGACTTTCAATCAAATCCATATAGTTAGGATCAGGCAATGTAATTGAATTCGGAACATCTATAGTTGTTATAATTCCGGTCTCTGTATAATTGTGTATAATTAAATACGCACATATGAAAGCAATTAAAAGTTGAACAGGTGTAAGAGATATGATTGTATTCTCTATCACAACATTATAAACATCAGTTGAATTTAACAGTTGCTTAATTTTTTGTATGAAGTAGTTGTAATCAATATAAGCCTGATTTAGAGTTACAAAATACGTTGTTTTTATCTTTTTGTTAGCTGGAATAAAGTTTGGTATGAAAAGTCTGTCTTCACTGTTTGCTAGCAAGTAAATATTTTCTTCAGCTATGTAGTAAAACAATCCATTATCATTTTTTATAATGTAAACTGGATATAGTGTAACTTCATTTCCCAGTATCCTCTCTATAAGCTGTTTTATGTTTTCTGGTGTTGGTTTAGTTTCACTAAATAGATGATCTGTTATAACTCTTTCAATAAATGGATTGGAAGATATAATGTTAACAAAATTACCATAGATATTTTCAATTATTTTGAGTTTTGTTGCATCCAAAGAATGTCTGATAAACCAATACTCTAGATATCCGAATGCTGAATAAATTGAAAATATGAGAGCATACAACTCAATATCTCTCGCTTTCAGAGTAGGTACGAATTTCTGTATGGTTTGTTCTGCAGCTCCGATGTTAACAAGATTAACAACGTTAAACTTTATTACAGTTTTTTCCAAAACAGACATAAATAATTCATCTGATGCTAGATTATTATCTATATCATAAACCATAGATCTTATGTCATCCATAACTAATTGTCTTTCTCTTATTTGTTTTAAGATCTCTTTGTAAACCTTTAAATACTTCTGAGCAATATCATTAAATAAATTGTATATAAAATCTCGTGTTTGATATAGATTCTCTTTAAAATGAGATTGAGGATAGTTAAACATTTATCTGTTTGCTGTAGTCATTAACTTACTGTGAGATAAATTTCTCAATTACTTTGCTAAACAATCCTATCGTAAAGCCTAGTAGCATGATTATCAAAGTCTTTATCATATCACTAATCTTATTCTCTCCTTGAGCTAGTTTATTTTTTATTTCCTCAGTTTGTAACTCCACATACCTAATTCTCTCATTCAAAATTTGTAGATCTTTAGTTATCTCATTCTTTGTTCTATAATCTAACATCTCAATCTCTTTTTTTATTGTTGCTTGCTGAACTAATATGTCACTTACTTTTGTTAGTTCTTTTGATATTCTTTTCATTTCTTCAATCAAGAAATCAACTTTTTGATTTAAATTTAATAGTTGTTGTATATGTTGTTTTAGTTCATCGTATTTTTCTTTTAGTATAACAATATCATCGTATATGCAACCCAGATCTTGTCTGCCGCTTTGGTTTGTCATAATTACATGAGCTTTTAAAAGTCATGTTTGTCACATCATATGGTTTACCCATAGATGGATTTATCAGTGAGAAACAAGAATCAACTTACGTTAAAAACATAGAAAGAATATTTCGTGCAAGCAAAGAATACAAACAATTTGTAACAATGATCAGACAGGAATATGGTGGAGAATATTGTAGAATAACTAACGAACATTATATGGATGTAGAAGTAGAGTTACATCATTATCCACTTTCATTATATGAGATATGTTTGATTGCTACACATACATTACTTAAACAGAAGCAGGACATACTAACAACATTCGATGTAGCAAATCTTGTATGTAAGATGCATTTTGATTTGAAAGTTGGTGTAATTCCAATTGCAAAAACAATACATGAGAAGGTTCACAGCCAAGATTTATTATTGCCTCGTGAATGGGTAATTGGTAATCCGTGGTCATTGTTAGAAGATCAGGACTTTGTAATTCCTGAAGAGTTTATTATTTGGAAACTAAAACAAGCAGAAAATTTTACTTTACAACAATTTGAACAACTTTGTAAACCTATATTATGGCCTTACGT
>JAJHRL010000072.1 GCA_020832825.1 Candidatus Aenigmatarchaeota archaeon
ATGTTTATCATATACCAATCTAATTATAAGCTACATGTAATACTACGCGAAGAGTATATGACAGAGATTCTAACTAAATTTTAGCAATCCACACATTGGAACTAAGCTTTTCTCTCAATCAATACCTACACTATTTAAGTATTACATGTAGTACGTGTATTACATTCGTATTCTCTGTATTACGTGTGCTATGTAATACATACTATGTTTTTCGTCGTGCTACGAGCGAATATCGCCAAAATTTTCCTCTAATTCTGTGCAATATCTACAAATAGTCTTCACTCCCATTGTCAGTAATCGAATCAGTCTTACTATTAACATCAGTATACACGTTTTACATGTAAAACATTTGTATAATTCGTAAAACGTTTTATATATAAAGCGTTTTACATTCTGCGAGCATTATACGAGCATTATGCAAGCATTTGCTCCCCTTGATTCTAATAAGTGCTTGCACAATACATATATATATATATAATTATTTAAATACCCTCCCCCCTCCTCTGGACAATTTCTTCCTAGCAATTGCAAGCACTCTGCATGCAGAGCAGCTGTAAAGTGCGTATACGTAATACATGTAATACATATTATGCCAAGAATATATGAAAAAATATGTGATCTCTCAATCCTACATTAGTCTGATTCTAACAAAATCCAAAAAGAATTTGGAAAGCTCTTTTTGGTCATATCGACTTTCAATCCTACATTAGTCTGATTCTAACAATCTAACAATATTATGCCTTTTAACCCATTTTCCCCTTCTATAAAAAACCTTTCAATCCTACATTAGTCTGATTCTAACTCATTACCGAGCGACAACTGAAAGAACTACAACAACACTCTTTCAATCCTACATTAGTCTGATTCTAACTTTATTAATTGAAATGCCTTCATGTATTCTTCTTTCGTTGGTCTTTCAATCCTACATTAGTCTGATTCTAACGGATGCAAAAGAGATAACAATAGATGGAGCTGAATTATTTTTCCTTTCAATCCTACATTAGTCTGATTCTAACGGTTCGGTTTTGGCTGGTTTTTTAACATGATTGCGCTCTTTCAATCCTACATTAGTCTGATTCTAACTTTACTTTTTGACAGACTAGTGCATGCTGAGCATGTAGCCTTTCAATCCTACATTAGTCTGATTCTAACGGTTTTCGGGGCTTTCGCAATGGTTGGGTTGGTTCCCCTTTCAATCCTACATTAGTCTGATTCTAACAAAACAGTTGCGCAAACAAAGACAGATTTTGAAGGAAACTTTCAATCCTACATTAGTCTGATTCTAACTTGGCAATATCTTGTAATATGCTATCTTCCAAACCTCTTCTTTCAATCCTACATTAGTCTGATTCTAACCCAGCCATAATAATTTTTTAAATTTGCAATGTTTAAACTTGCTTTCAATCCTACATTAGTCTGATTCTAACATAAGGGGAAGAATAATAAACATTGTAAAAGGAAACACTTTCAATCCTACATTAGTCTGATTCTAACTTGTTAATAATGAAAAAGCATTAAGCATTTTGTCATATCGCAATGTCCTTTCAATCCTACATTAGTCTGATTCTAACTCTCCAAATTTTTAATCCAAAGTTTACATAATCCATGTCTTTCAATCCTACATTAGTCTGATTCTAACTTGGAGGGACCCTCCCTAATCTAATAATAATAAATTCTTTCAATCCTACATTAGTCTGATTCTAACCTACTCCTATCTCTTTTGATAAGTTTTCTGTAAATACATACTTTCAATCCTACATTAGTCTGATTCTAACAAAGATAGTAAATATCACTATGGAACTTTTTATATAATCTTTCAATCCTACATTAGTCTGATTCTAACAAAGCTATTCCAGTAGCTACTAGTGCAATAGTAAATGCCTTTCAATCCTACATTAGTCTGATTCTAACAAAAGTAAAAGTTAAGTGTCCAAAGTGCGGCTATGAGCTTTCAATCCTACATTAGTCTGATTCTAACTAATAAGCACCAGTATGATGTTTTTCCACAATCACATACTTTCAATCCTACATTAGTCTGATTCTAACGATGTTCCCGCGATGTATCACAGTTATTATATCATATACTTTCAATCCTACATTAGTCTGATTCTAACAAAAGTAAAAGTTAAGTGTATTTTTTGCGGGTATGAACTTTCAATCCTACATTAGTCTGATTCTAACTGTTCGAACTAGTTAGTAAGCACTCACCAATGAGTTCTTTCAATCCTACATTAGTCTGATTCTAACAAATAATATATTTGCTTTTGTGTTTCACATTTTATTACTTTCAATCCTACATTAGTCTGATTCTAACAAATGAATTTACTTTCATGCCTCTTAACATGCCGAACTCTTTCAATCCTACATTAGTCTGATTCTAACGCGCGATTTTATGGTCTCAAATAGTGACTGACATGGTTCTTTCAATCCTACATTAGTCTGATTCTAACTCTCTATAGTTTTCATTTCTAAGTATCATAGAAGATGGCTTTCAATCCTACATTAGTCTGATTCTAACATATTATATATGATTTGTTAGAATTTTGTTAGAATCAGGCTCTCTTTCAATCCTACATTAGTCTGATTCTAACGAAACGTTTTGCAGTATGTTGTAGAAAACATTGGTACCTTTCAATCCTACATTAGTCTGATTCTAACAATTCAATTGTAGATTTATTAAAATACCCAACAACACTCTTTCAATCCTACATTAGTCTGATTCTAACGATTAATTCCTAACTTTAATGATCAATTTTTGAGGAGAAGTACTTTCAATCCTA
>JAJHRL010000073.1 GCA_020832825.1 Candidatus Aenigmatarchaeota archaeon
GCAAAGTAAGTTTAACAGATATAATTTCCTACTTCTCTTGCTAAGCTCTCATTGATGTAGACAGGAGCTTTTGCTCTCAATGCAATTGCTGTAGCATCGCTTGGCCTTATGTCTAGAGCAAGCACCTTATCCTTTTGCTGCACTATTAGTTGACCTATGAATGTATTTTCTTTTATTTCGGTTATCTTAACTGCCAGAACTTTTATTCCAAGATTTCTAAATATATCCATAATTACATCATACACGGTAGGTCTAAACTCTACTTTCCCTTCTAGACCTTTTTTGATTGCATTGGCTACACAAGCATCTGTTACTGCGCGTATTAAATAGCAACCTGCTCTCAAACTTACTTCTGCTCTATCCATTAAGATTGTTTCCACGCTGATATTTGCTTGAATAAATCCTTTCAAAGGAATATTTGCTTCAGGATACTCTTCCTTGCTTTCATTCCTTGCCTCTGTAATTACTTGCTGGGAAGATCTTAAAAATTGTGAAGAAGAGATTAAAAGAGCGAGACAAAATATGAGAATTATCAAAATTTTTTCTTTCATTTTTTCTATTTTTTCTCTGTTTTAAATTGTTATCATTGTAGAAATTGTTGCTAAAAATTAGTGATTATCGAAAGTGTTTACTATAATGTATATTTCGTCACACCAAAAAGCTTTTATTCTAGAGTATGAACTTTCCTTAGTTTAAGCCCCGAGAAGTAGAGCGATTCGAGCGATTCGAATCGTTTACTCGTAAGTAGTCTTCTAAATGAAGATCGAAAACCTCATTTAAAAGGTTTTCGATCTTCGAAAATATAAAATCTAAAAAATAGGTTGGTGGTATGGACACGATTGTTGCGAATGCTCTGCGAAAAACGCTGGCTAATGCTGAAGAGAAAATAGGGAGATTTAGAATAGAATCCACAAGTGGGGCAACATTCAGCAATGTAGATTACTTTAAGCTGGCTGAACAACAATTTGGAATCCAAGTTAAAAGGGCAAAAATTGTAGTTGTAGGTTGTGGTGGAGCTGGTAGCAATAGTGTTACAAGGCTAACTGAAATGGGAATTCAAGGTGCATATACCGTTGCTTTAAACACGGATGCTAAAGCTCTAGCTGTAGCCAAGGCTGATAAGAAGATTCTAATAGGAAAAGAGCTAACAAAAGGTTTAGGTTGTGGTGGTTTTCCTGAAATAGGTAGGAAAGCTGCCGAAGAATCTAGGAATGAAATTAAAGAGGCTCTCGAAGGTGCGGATCTTGTATTCGCTATAGCAGGGCTTGGAAAGGGAACTGGAACTGGAAGCATTCCAGTTGTTGCTGAAATAGCAAAATCGCTCGGCGCGCTAGTAATTGCAGTTGTGACAATGCCATTTAAGATAGAAGGAGCAAGAATTTCTAAGGCAGAAGATGGGTTAGCTAATTTAAGGCAACACGCAGATACTGTTATAGTAATTGAAAACGACAAGCTCTTGAGATATGCTGGCAATTTAACAATTCAACAAGCTTTCGCTGTTGCAGATGAATTAATAGCAAGTATGGTGAAAGGAATAACTGAAACAATAACATTGCCAAGCCTTGTTAACTTGGATTATGCAGATGTTAAAGCTGTAATGTCTACTGGAGGAGGAGTAGCAGCTATTGGTGTTGGTGAGAGTAGTTCTTCAGATAGGGCCAAAGATGCTGTAATGAAGGCTCTGCAAAATCCGTTGCTAGAGGTTGATTATACAGGTGCTACTGGAGCTCTAGTGCATATAACTGGTGGTCCAGATTTAAGATTAGAGGAAGTTAATTTAATTGGCGAGACTGTTGCTCAAACGCTAGATCCTTCAGCAATAGTATATTGGGGTGCAAGAATATTGCCAGAATTTGAAGGAAAAGTTCAAGTAATAACAATAATAACTGGAGTTAAATCACCTTACATCTTAGGACCAATAAGAAAGGAGACTCCACTCATAAGGGAAGTTAATCCGTTGCTTGGTATAGATATAATAAGGTAGAGGTGAAGAAATGAAAGAAGAAAAAGATGAAATATGGGATCCACTAGAAGATGAAGAATACTTTGCTGATGATCTCTTCTAACTTTTTTATTTTATTTTTTTCCAAATTACTCCATTCTTCGTATCTTCAAGTATTATTCCATATTTTTCCTTCAATTCCTCTCTTATTCTATCTGCTTCCTCAAACTTTCCTTCTTTTCTAAGTCTCTCTCTTTCCTCTATTAGCCTTTTTACTTCATCTGGCAGTTCTTCTTCTTTTAAAAATTCCTCAAGTCTTAAACCCAAAACTTTGTCAAAAAATAACATAAGCTCAATAGATTTTTTTGCATCTTTGTATGATAGATTTCCTTCAGCAGCTAGCTTATTTACCTCATTTATGAAGTTAAAGAGAGAAGCAAGGGCTTTGGGCATGTTAAAATCGTCAGCCAGGGCTTTTAGGAACTCTTTTTTACTTTTCTTCAGAAGCTGAGTAAACTCTTTTACATGTCTTCCTTTTTTAACATTTTTTAAAGTATAAAGAAAGTTCTTAATTCTCTCAACGCTTGCCCTAGCTGCATTTAGAGCTTCAAAGGTGAAATTCTGTTCTTCTCTGTAGTGTGCAGATTCAAAAAGAAATCTTATTTCCCTCCATGAATACCCTCTAGCAAGCAAGTCCCTTAAAGTGTAATAATTCCCTAAACTCTTACTCATTTTTTGTCCTTCAACAAGCAAGAAGTTGCAGTGAATCCAATAATTAACAAATTTTTTGCCAGTTACCGCTTCGCTTTGAGCTATTTC
>JAJHRL010000074.1 GCA_020832825.1 Candidatus Aenigmatarchaeota archaeon
TACTCAAAGATCCTGTAAGAAGTAAAACATCGTTTTTGAAATCTGCTGTATCTATGTAAAACTTTATAGTTCTGAACCATTCTTTTGGAAAAGTAACTTCATCGAGAAAAATGAATGAGCTTGAAATATTTTTTGATTTTCTAAACTCAAAATAAGTTTTCAAAACTTCATCAAGTTCTTTATAATCTGCCAACTTATCGCATCTAAAATAGAAAATTCTCTCTTTTTCTACTCCTTCATCCAAAAGCTTCTTGATTAAAAGTTTTAGAAGAGTTGTCTTACCTACTTGTCTTGGGCCGAAAATGAAGTTGAGAGAGAAAGGCTTTAAGCTAATCTCATTTATTTCAGAAGGTATCCATTTTCTTTTTCCATCTTTCCACTTCCTAATATCTTCATCGTTTTCAATTTCAGCTTTATCTTTCCACAAGGATTTTGTTTTGATAATATTTCCAATTTCGTGTTGATATTTAGAATATCAAAATTCCTCTAAATATCTCAATAAAGAGTCCGCCGCAATGGTCACTATATTACCTTTTTTCAATTCTTCGGCAATTTTTAAACTTGCAACGACATTCGCACCTGAAGATATTCCAGCAAGAATTCCTTCCTCTCTTGCTAATCTTAGGGACATTTCTTTGGCTTCTTTGTAGGAAACCTCAATAATCCTATCAATAACTCTTCTGTCAAGCAATGGTGGTATATATGTTGATAGAAGACCTTCTATTCTGTCTTTCCCTCTTCCGCCAGCAAGGAAAGAACCCTTTGGAGTCACAGCAACTATCCTCACATTCTTTTTCCTTTCCTTTAGGAATTTCCCAACCCCCGTTATAGTTCCACCAGTTCCAACACCCATCACAAAAGCATCAATATTACCGTCTAGTTGATTCCATATTTCTTTAGCTGTAGTCTCATAGTGAGCAAGAGCATTGGCTTGATTTGAATACTGGTTTAGAAAGACCCACCCATGTTTTCTAGCTAGATTTTCTGCAAGTTTTATGTAATAATTTTTTGAAGAAGGATTTTCATTACCTTTAATTATCTTTGCTCCTAACGCCTTTAAAATGTTAACCTTACTTTTACTGGTTTTCTCTGGAACCACTATTACTGGTCTTAAACCGAACCTTTGAGCAACAAATGCTACTGAAATGCCTGTATTGCCACTAGAAGCTTCTACAATTGTATCTCCTGGTTTTAAACTATATTTTTTGATTGCTTCTTTAACCATATACAAAGCGATTCTATCTTTATGGCTTCCAGTTGGATTAAGAAACTCCAGTTTCACAAAAATTTTTATAGTAGAAGATGGTCTAATTTTCTGAAGTTCAACAATTGGGGTATTACCAACAGTATCAATAATACTTTGCATGTCCCACAACCCATAAATGTTTGCTAGAATTTTTTAATTTAAAGCTTTACTTTGGAATAGTTTTTAATGAAAAAGAACTTAATTTCAGCATTAATCACCTCACTATTTGCGTTTTTTCTAACATATGGTTTTTCATTAAATAAAAAAACTTACTGGTGGGATGAAGCAGTTTATCTAAGCTTGGCAAGAAATTTGGCAACTAAAGCTTATTTTGGAATGAATTATCCGTATCCAGAAAAACTTTTCGAATTTTACAATTACACTTTGGTTATCGATGAGAGTTTTAGGCAACCTTTGTTTCCCTTCTTGCTTTCTTTTCTCTATTGGTTTGGTGAAAACTTTCAAAGGGTTCTTTCTCCTTTATTTGCTGCTTTAACTGTTTTTTTAACTTATATCCTTGGTAAAAAACTCAAAGATGAATATGTTGGTTTAGCTTCCTCTCTTTTTGTTGCATCTTCTCACTATTTTCTCTTCTTTTCATCAAAAGTATTAACAGAAAGTTTATCATCTTTTCTCTTCTTGCTCTCTTTTTTGTTCTTGCTTAAACTTCAAAAAGATCGAAGATTTATTTTACCATTTGGAATAACTGTTGCTTTCTCCATTCTTACAAGATATCCTAATTTGTTAATTCTATTTCCTTTCTTTTTTGTTTGGTTGAAGAAAAAAGATTTCAAAATGCTTTTTGAGTTTTCTATTGTTGTTTTAATCTTATTGTTGCCTTGGTTTGCTTTCAGCCATTTGAGATATGGAAATTTCTTAGGCGCTTTGATAGTTTCTTTGAAGGAGGTTTATAGGAAAGAATACTTTCACTATCCATTTTATTATTATTTTGTTAACTTGCTTCCCATTTTCGGCCTTCCAATTTTCTTTTCTATTTTCTTCTTGTTGAATTGGAAAAAAGAAAATAAGCTTTTGCTCTTGACATTCTTGCTAATTTTCATAGCGTTTTCTATCCTAGCAAGAAAAGAATTCAGATATCTTGTTCCATATTTTCCAATTTTCTTTTTGGCTTCAGCAATTGGCTTAAAGAATGCTATTAAAGATGAAAAGCTTTTCTTACTTGTTATTTTAATTGTGTTTGTTTTCGAATTAAATGTTTCTTGGAAATATCTTAACATTCAAGAAGACGATAGAATTGTTAAAGCTGCAAACTTCTTGAAGAATTTTGTTAAGGAGGGAGATTTTATTATTGGAGAGAATTATCCTGTTTTGCACTATTTCACTAAAGCTTATGTTTTGCCATTTACTGGAGATTTGCAGCATTTTCAGAAAGTTGCTGAGAATTTTAATGTAAAATTTGTTGTTGTGGATAATGAAATAACAATACCTTCTTATGCTCTAGGGCTTGAGAATTTTGGATTTGAAAAAGTCTTTGAGTACAAGAATGTTAAGGT
>JAJHRL010000075.1 GCA_020832825.1 Candidatus Aenigmatarchaeota archaeon
TGGTGGAGTTGTACTAATTGGTCCCTTTCCGGTAATCTTTGGAACAAGTGAAAGAATTATTTATATTGTCCTTGCTGTTACTTTGCTTATAATGCTTTTATACTTCTTTTTGATATTATCTTCATGGCATTAAAATTGATACTTGCGATGTTTTTAACGGTAGCACTGCTATTCGGTTTTCTATTTGGTATTTTAGCAGCAATTGGATATTATTTTGGAATTAGTGGATATCTTATACTTTTGATAGCTGTGTTCTTAGTTTTCCTGCAATGGTATATAACTCCTTACATAATAATGTGGACAACAAACATGCAAGAAGCTGATAAAGAAAAATACAGATGGATTTATGAAATGGTTGAAAAAATCTGTAAAAAAACAAAAACCCCAATGCCAAGGAAAATATTTGTTGTAAATACCGGAGCGCCAAACGCTTTTGTTTTTGGAAGAACTCCAAAATCGGCTTATCTAGCAATAACAAGAGGTCTATTAAACTCTCTCGACAAGGAAGAAATAGAAGCTGTAATAGGACATGAAATGGGACATATAAAGCACAAAGACATGGTAGTAATGACTGTTGTTGCCGCAATTCCTGTCTTAGCTTATTACGCTGCCAGATTTTTGATATTTGCTCCGAAAAATGAGGAAAGAAAGAACGCTGGAGCTGCTATTCTCGTTGGTGTAATTGCATACATAATTTATTTCATATCAAACTTACTCGTTCTTCATCTTTCTAGATTAAGAGAGTTTTATGCTGATAGATTCTCTGGCGAGCATACAAGCCCAAGAGCTTTAGCCAGAGCTCTAGCGAAAATAACTTACGGATTATCAACCAGCGAAGATAGAATTGAAAATTCTGCAGTAAGATCATTTTTCATTGCAGACCCTATAACGGCAACAAAAGAGATTTCAACATTTAGAAATGAATATGAGGACTTGGAAATTGATGAAAAAGAATTGAAAAAAGCAATAGAGTGGGAAAGACAAAATATTTTTGCTAGAATATCCGAAATATTCACAACTCATCCTCTAACCTTTAAAAGAATTCGAGCTTTAAAGGAACTGGAAGAAGAATTAAAGTCGAAGAGCAAATAATTTTATGAGATACCTATTGCTGTCAAAAGATTTTAAGATTTTGGTAGAAAGGAGAAAGGATAAAATCTCTACGCACCTAGGAATTGTTAATTTGAGAAATTTGAAAGAAGGAAAGAGAATAAAATCTCACTTGGGAAAAGAGTTTTTTGTTGTCAAAGCAAACATCCTTGATTTAATTGAAAAAATGAAGAGGGGAGCTCAAGTTATATTGCCAAAAGATATTGCTTTAATAATTGCTTATACTGGTTTAATGCCAGACTGGAAAGTTTTAGATGTTGGAACAGGAAGCGCTTTTTCTTCGATATTTCTTGCAAATTATTTGACTAAAGGAAAAGTTGTTACTTATGAAAAAGATGAAAGGTTCTATAAAATTGCAAAGGAAAACATTGAATTTTCTGAACTAAAAAACGTCAAGCTTGTAAAAAAGGATTTTCTGAAAGGAATCAAAGAAAAGAATTTTGATTTGATACTCCTTGATTTAGAAGAAGCAAATAAAGCGATAAAGATTGCTTATAAATCTCTTAAAGTTGGTGGCTATTTAGTTGTTTATTCACCAACTGTAGATCATTTGCTAAGAGTTTGCAAAGAATTAAAAAAGTTTAGATTTGTAGAAATGAAAATTGTGGAGAATATTGTGAGAGAATGGCAATTTGAAAAAACTCTTAGACCAAAAACAAAGGGAATAATGCATACTGGCTTTATAACAATAGCAAGAAAACTTTAATATCAATATTGAAACAAATCTCTGTTCAAAAATGGAATTAAAGCGCAAACTATTGCTGGAACATATAAGCTTTTTCGATCAATTATTCCTTTTGTGAGTATTCCTATCGCACCTTCTTTTCGTTTTGTGTTTTCTCTTCTTGTTAATTCATCCATGACTTCTCCTAACTCTTTTCCATTTTTTATTTCATTGATAACGATTTGTGGGAGTTCGAAGAATGAACTAACACCATAACCACATTTACCATGTTTATCTGAAATACAAACAACGGCAAAAGCAAACCACCTCTCAAACATATTCATTATTCCGCCTTCAATTCCAACGTAAAAATCTGCTTCAAATTTTTTCAGTTCCTCTACTCTATCTTTTGCACCAACAAAAGTTTCCATGCCAATTGGTTGCTTAGAAACTTTTGAATTAACTTCAATTCCAACAACCTCAACATTACCAAAATATTTTTTGAATGCTTCTTTAGTAGCTTCAATTTTTACTGGATTTTGAGCCTACTAAAACTTTCATTAAATAGATTTGAAAAGAAATTTAAAATTGAGGGGCCGTGGTGTAGCTTGGCTAGCACGCGAGCCTCGGGCGCTCGAAGTCCTGGGTTCAAATCCCAGCGGCCCCAACTAGTTTATGAATTAGTAAGAAAATTCATCCTATGAGAAGAGGTAAAAAACCAGAATGGCAAAGAAAAATCGCGAGAGAAAGAATAGAAATTCTCCTGAATTTAGCAAAAAATGAAGCAAAGAAAAATTTAGAGAGAGCAAAAAGATATGTAGAATTGGCAAGAACAATTGGTAAAAGATACAATGTTAGACTGACAAAAGAACAGAAAGATTCTTTTTGCAAAAAATGCAATACTCCTTTAATTCCAGGCTTTACTATGAAAACTTGGCTTGATCCAAAAACCAAAACAAGAG
>JAJHRL010000076.1 GCA_020832825.1 Candidatus Aenigmatarchaeota archaeon
TCCTAGATTGGTCAAAGGGAGGAACTTATGCTACAGATTCTGGAATTAGGGGATATCTTTACATTACAAAAGACAGAAGCAATTTCGGAGATCCGATAGAAATATATACAGGTTCAGATGGTCTATTCACCTACTATTTCGACCCAGATTGTAATTATACAACAGGAAAACAAATTTGGTTCATCGAGCTTAATGATACTTGCTATAGATACTCAAGAACAAGCAACGCTAGCGTTTATGTTTATGGTCAGCTTTACAGCAACTTAAACTATCCCCCACAAGGCTGGGTTAATGGTACTGGAGTAATGATTCCAATAGTTATGGACGTAAAAAGCGATTGTTCTGGTTATATAAGCGAAGAAACACCAAGCGTTCCAAATTCAACTCAAGGAATAACAAATCCAATATTGATAAAAAATCCTGCTAATTCTCTAGAAGCTTGCCAACCAATAACTGATTTTAACAACGGAACTTACTATTGTGAATACAACACAACAAGAAAATTGCCAGGATTATATTCAATAATCTTGCAGTCAGCCAAAGACTACTTCTATTCAAATCAAACAACATACTCAAATTGGTTTGAAATAGTCAACTTACCACCAAGATATTCAAATCCACAAGTTACTCCATCTGCTGGAGGTTGGGGTGACAAATACAACTTTAGCATAGATGTTTTAGATACGGATGGAGATGATGTCAATTGTAGTTTGTTTGTCTCAACAGACAATGGTAATGTTTGGAGGTATGTTGGTTCTCAAATTATAAGAGGAGGAAGTGGAACATGTAGATTTGAGAATATACAACCATACACTTGTAACGAAACTTTCTATGATGTTGGTAGCGATAATTGGTTTAGGTTTAATTTGACTGACGTTATAGGTCAAACGAACACTTCAACAAATTACGGACCAATAATAGATAAAGATGTCATTTCAATATCTTTAGTTTCTGGAAACAACACAAACATAACAAGAGCTTTTGGATATTTGCCATTAAGAGTATATGTAACTGATTTGAATAGAAGCAGACCTGTTGGTAGCGATAGAACAGCACAAATTGAAATTGGTTTCAACGTAACTTTTGATGGAAGCAATTTCTTGTTTGTTGGAAGCAATAGAACTTATTCAAGCCTGCCAGGAAACGTAACGTTTAATTTTGATCCAAACTGTAGCTTTAACGTTGGTTTGCAAAACTGGAAAGCATTCTATAAATCAACAATTATACCTAGCGGAGAATGTTATCATTTTGCGTCAAGTGAAAACTATACAATTGGGATTGTTGGCCAATTATTGAATTTCATTACATCTCCAAACACTACTAAAAACAAGTTCATTAGAGATGAAGAAAATATAACTTGGAGAGGTTATGTAACAACAGATTGTTCTGCTAAAGAAGGTTTACTATCAAACGCTAATGTTAGCTTTTATGCTACTCATACTGGAACCGGAAATATATTCTATTGTGACGAACCATACAATTCTGTTAACAATGAAGGCGATGGCTACTACAATTGTCTATTTGTTAATAATGCGAGCAAGCTTCCAAGAAGCTATACTTTAACGATGATTTCAAAAGATGTTCCATGGTATAATTCCAACACAACAACAATAGGAAATCTATGTGCAGCTAGCGGCTGTGCTTTCTACATAGTTACGAAACCAAGCTTAAGTGGTCCAGCTTACAGTTATTATCAAGATGGAGGTTGGGGAGAAAGCTGGCAGTTTAGAGTAACTTTGACCGACGAAGATTCAGATTTCAACAATGTTAGTTTGTGGATAAGAAATATAACAATAGCTGATCCAGCTTGTCCAGAAGCGAGTAAATGGCCGAACTATTATCTAAAAGCAAGTAGATTAACTCAACCGGGTCTAATAACATTTGACTTTCCATCTCCAAACGCTTTTAGTTCAGCGTGTGCAGGAACAACATTTGAAGCATTCTTCAACACAACAGATGGCATAAATTCAGCTAATACAAGCTTATTTACATTTACTGTTCAACCAGATGATGTTAACATAACTATTGTGTTTGGAAACAATACTATACTAAACAGAAGTTTAGCTCCAAGTGAGGACAACGTTACATTTAGTATTTTAGTATATGACACTGATAGAAATGTTCTATTGCCAGTAGGAACTACAGGTCCAATAAGATTTTATGTAACCACAAATCCATACGATCCAAATAGTTTTGTTGTAGACGGTAGCTACTTGACAATAGGAGCATACGGTTATACAAATCACACATTCCCATCATTACCAAGATGTACATATAACTTAGGAACTTTGAGATGGAGAGTAGAATTTGGGACAGCTAACAGAGCATACAAGCCAATAAACTCAACTTATGTTTATGGAGACGATTTCTACATAACTTTAGTTAGCTATCCTTTGAATGCTACTCTCTTGCAACCAACATCAAAAACTTTCAGAAGAGAAATAGATAGCATAACATACGTAGGAATAGTTAAAGACGATTGTGGTTATGTTAGCAATGCAAGCGTTTCATTCATAGCAGAACCATCTCAAAACTCACCATCATCAAATTGTCCACCAAATGAAGTTGTAGATTATGGAAATGGTACTTATTCTTGCACAGTATATCCATCTAGCTATTGGAGCATGCAATGGTATAATTTGAGCATGTACGCTAGTAAAGAGAATTATGTTGATTCCCCAGAAAGCAAAATAGTTAATTCTTTCGCTATTGTAACAAAC
>JAJHRL010000077.1 GCA_020832825.1 Candidatus Aenigmatarchaeota archaeon
GCTAATAATTTAATTGGCCGGGGTGCCCGAGCGGTCTAAGGGGCTGGCCTTGAGAGCCAGTGGGGGAATCCCCGCGCGGGTTCGAATCCCGCCCCCGGCGCTCCTCCTTTAAATACCCAGATAAATTCTATGGGGTTTTCTCTAGCAATTCACGCCTCTGCGGGGACTAAGTGAACCACTAGGTGAATTCGTGCCTGTTAATCCCTAGCATACTAGGGTCAATGTTGTGTTCTAGGCGGCGCAAGGAGGCTTATCCTCGAGCGGGTTAGACATAAAGTTGGGTTTACTATGGATTCTCGTTGCTCTCATTCATGATTGTACAATCATTAAGCACTAAAAACTGGCTACCACGATTATTGTCAAGCCAATTAACATGGTAATAATTCCGGTTATGATTTTATTTCTACCCGTACACGCGCCTAGCTTATATCCAAAAGCAAACAACATACCTAAGCCAATTATATTGGAGACTAGAATTGCGGAGTTTAAGTCACTTATTAATAAAAAGAACGGCGAAATAACAATAGAGGGGAGGAAAACAAAGAAGATGCATATAAGAGCGGCGATGAAATGATCTTTTAAAATTCTCGGCTTTTCTAAAGCATCTTGAGATATTGAAGAAAGGCTTTTCAATACCATTTCAACAATTTGTCTCCTTGTCTCTTCGTCGCATCGGCCTATTATTGTGTTATCTAATTCCATCTTAATTATTTCAGATGCTAAATTTTTATCAGATGATTTTACGCGTGTAATGATCATCTTATTATATCTTCCTTCGGTTAAAAGATTTGTAAAAACCAGCATCCAACCATCAAATATTCCCCAAATTAAATCAATGGTTAATATATTGAAAACAAAAAAGAGGCGGTTAATTGATAACGGGTCCATCGATGAAAATCTTAGACTATTAATTATTACTAGAACTATAAGCAAGCCTGATATTATTTCCCAGGGCCAAGCAGGTGATAGAAAATATTTCATAAAAGTTTTCTTGATTCTTCTCAGAAATACGGGGAGACCCATATTTACACCGTGACCTTTTATACTCCTAACATAACCTTGAATAAATCGGCAACTATTAAGAATGCAATTGCCAAACCTGCAAGAATTAAAACTAGAGAAAATTCTATCGGAGCCATTAACCAACCCTGAGTCGCTAAAACTACAGTTAGGAGAACAACTAAAATTGTTGCGAGAATGAGCCATTTTCCAGGATAGGGCTTTTTCCAGAAAAATCTTGGAGTGCGAGTAACATAAAGAGCTGCCTGACCAGCGCTAAACACCAACCATACAAAAATAAAAGTTTGTGTTTCAAGTTCACTTAAATGTAAAATACTGATTGCAATCCATAATACAGTAATGCTAAATAGAAAGAAAAGCATAGCTAAAGTTAAACCAGTTCTCACCAATTTTTTAACATTCCAACGATCCGGCTTAGATGAAGAGATCACTTTATCTGTTGAAAGAGCGAAAGTGGCGACATCTCCAGTAAACATAAATAAAACCATCAAAAGAGGATTAACAACAAACTTGCCAAAAAAGAGAACTCCTGCAGTAATAAATAGTGGGACCCCAAGTTTTCTCGTTATCATAGCTACAAGCCAATTTTTCATTCGTTGATAAATTTTTCGACTGACTTCAATTGCCATCATAATTGGTTTTAGACCAGGCTGAGTTAAGACGAGACTAGCAGCACTTTTTGCTACATCGGTCGCGTTTACTACAGCAATACCGACGTCCGCTTGTTTTAAAGCCGGTGCATCATTAACCCCATCACCAGTCATTCCAACCACGTGACCAGCTTTCTGCAACTCCTTTACCAGAATAAATTTCTCCTCTGGGAAAGCCCCGGCAAAGACTCCATATTCTTCAATCTCCTCTAAATCAGTGCCATCTTTTATTATACCTCGAGGAGCGATTTTCCCCTCGATTCCAACTTTTTCAGCTATTGCTTTAGCTGTCGCCTCATTATCGCCAGTTATCATTTTGATTTTTATGCCGTTTGCCTTCAATTTTGAAATTAATTCTTTGGAGTCCGGCCTCATCGGATCTGATAGAATAATTAAACCTATAACTTTGAGATTTGATTTTTCTCCAGCCGCTATCGCCAGAACACGGTTTCCCTCTATTGAAAGTTCAAGAATCTCTTTATTAATCTTTTCCAAGGACGTATTCGTCACTTTGGCTATTGTCAATGGTTCTCCTAGAAGAACACGGTATTCTTTGTCATTTTGCCTGATTATAGCCTCTGAATATTTCCGACTCGGGTCAAATGGCTTAAAATCAATCCTATGAGAATAATGAATATTTATTCTCTTTTCTCTAGCGAAATTAAGAATAGCTAAACTAATTGGATCTTGAGCTGCTTCATTCGAAGCCATCGCTGCTAATTCAATTACCTCCTCTTCTTTTGTCGAATCAAAAGAAATTACTTTTTCAACAACCAAACGGTTTTCAGTTAGAGTTCCAGTTTTGTCAATACAAAGAACATCCATTAGTGCTGCATCTTCAATGGCTGAGAGACGAGTAACTAAAACTCTGTTTTTTGCTAACATCTGAGAGCCAAGGGAAGCCGACATGGTAAACATTACTGGCGCGGCTACGGGAACAGACATTATTAAAAGCAGTAAAATAAAAGGAAGTACTCCAATCAATGGCAGACCTTGGACAATCGTGGTTACAAGGACTAAAAGTG
>JAJHRL010000078.1 GCA_020832825.1 Candidatus Aenigmatarchaeota archaeon
TTGCTGCTTCAGAAATCTCTTTTATTATTTCATTAATTTCATCGTATGTTAGTTTTTTATCACCAACTTCAACCAACTTAAAGTTTCCGGGCTTTCCTCTTTTTGCTAGTGGAACGCAATTTTCTTTCAAATGAACGCTTATTGTATCTTCAGTAAAGAAATTCTCGAATTTTAATCCAGAAGTCTTAACGGGAATTTCAAAATATTTTACTTTCACTCCTTCAGCCTCAGCGACTAAAGCTTGAACATAGTCGCAAGTGTATAAATATGCATTATATTTCTTGGCAACATCTCTGATTATTGCATCTATTCTACCAGAATGAGCTAATTTTATATCCTCTAAACTTGGTCTTTCTCCTTCAAACCTAATTTTAATTTTCTTTTTATTACAAACTTTTCTTACTTCTTTCAATTGTTCTAAGCCGATAAAACCAACCTCTCTTCCTTTCGACGCTTGTGCCTGAAGTTCATCTAGAGCAGCAAGCGGTATAATAACCTCTACCTTTTTCCTTGTTTTTTTCAACTCTTCTAGCAATATACCATGGATTATTGCAGAGGTATCTGGGACGATCTTCATTAGTTTAGATTAGAAGGAAAGTTTAAATTATATGTTAATTTTGAGATTTCAATTAGTCCTATGAAAGTTAAGGAAATTAAAGTGAGGTCGGTTCTTGGTAAAAGCTCTATTGGAGATTACTGCATAAATCCTTATGTTGGCTGTATGCATGCATGTATTTATTGCTATGCTGACTATTACACAAGAAAATTTTCCAGACATCAAGAAGAGTGGGGAAAGTTTGTTGATGTAAAAATAAATGCTCCTGAAGTTTTACTAAAAGAAATTGGAAAGAAGAAAAAAGGAATTGTTTACATTTCTTCATTAACCGATGCCTATCAACCTTTAGAAGCAAAGTATAAAATAACTAGAGAGATTTTAGAAATCTTAACAAGGTATGATTGGCCCGTAATTATTCAAACAAAATCCAGTTTGGTTCTGAGAGATTTGGATGTTTTAAAGAAGTTTAGCAACATTGAAGTTGGTTTTACGATAATTTCTCTAGATGAAAACGAAACAAGAAGGTTAGAGAAATTTGTTTCACCTCCAAAAGAAAGAGTAAAAGCATTGAAAATTTTGAAAGAAAATGGAATAAAAACATTTGTTTTTGTTGGGCCGATAATGCCTTTCACAAGAATCGAAGAGATAGAAAAAATAATTAAAGAAACAAAAGATTTTTCTGATGAATTTTATTTTGATAAATTGAATCTTAAGCCAGATTTGATTGAAAAAATTAGAAAAGTTGAAGGTTTTGAAGAAATAGAAGAAGAGAAAATGAACGAATATTACAAGAAAATCAAAAAAGAGATTTTGAAGCTTATTGAAAAAGAAAAAATAAAAGCAAAGATCTTGTTTTAAAAACGAAGAAGAAGGATGATTATGGAAGAGAAGAGAGAATTCAGCGAAGAAGAAATGAAAAGGATAGATGAAGCTTGGAGAAGAGTAGGAGAATTTTGGAGGGAGATCAGAGAAGTTGAAAAAGCATTTAGTTAAATTCCATTATTTTCAATATAGGCCGATTTCCTGATTCGTCTTTATTTACATGATAAGGTAGAAAAACTAAGAGAAATGTTTTTAAAATTTTCAATAGTTAGAGAAATCTTCTAAATTGAAAACTAGATAACCTTTTTTTCGAAAGTCTTCTTTATCTTCAACCTTTTTACCAATTAAGCAAAAATACTCTTTCCTTTTTTCATTAAACCATTTTACAATTTTAGCTTTCTCCTTAAGGCTTTCGAGTATTTCTTCTGCTTCTCTTTTACCTAACTCTTGTCATTTAACTTCACAAAATAGAATATTCTTCTCTTCTTTGTTGAACGCCACTATATCTATTTCTTTGTCTTTTTCCCACCAAGTACCAATGTCTGAAAACCTAAAAGGCAATAAACCTTTATTGTTCATTTGAAGCAAAAATCCCCGTGAAATGTCTTCGAATTTTTTCCCAACGAATGAATTAAGGTCTCGTTTGATAATCTCCATAACTTTCTCGATATTTCCAATTTCTAACTCATTTTTGAAAGGATAAACAAACCTAAAGTAAAAATCGAAAAAGTTATCTTTTATCTTGTAAATAGTTTTCTTTGTTGTTCTTTTTTCAGTTATTGGGAAAACTTTCTCTACAATGTCTAATTTCATTAAAACGTTTAGATACTTTGGCAGGTCTTTTGCTTGCATCTTACAGAAGTTTGAAATCTCGCTTATTCTCGAATTTCCTCGAGCTATTGCTTCTAGTATAGAAAGATAAGTGGAGTAATCTTTTAATTCTTCTCGAAACAAAAACTCTACTTCTTCATATAAGATTTCTCCTTTACTCAAGATTTTTTCTTTTACGTTTGTAAAGACATCTTTTCTATCATCAAACATACTTAGATAAAATGGTATTCCGCCGAGAATTGAATAGGTTATAATTTTCTCTTCCATTGAGTAGCTCGGGAAAAATTGTTGAGCATCCTTAAACATTAAAGGCAACAATTTCCATTGTCCTGTTCTTCTTCCGTAGAGTGGAGACCTATAGGATAATAAGTTTTCCATCATTGAAACAAGAGAACCACAAAGAATTAGCATTACATTCTTATCCTTTAAAATTTCATCCCAAATTAGTTGAAAAACCGAAGGAATTGAATCATCTTTTTCTAT
>JAJHRL010000079.1 GCA_020832825.1 Candidatus Aenigmatarchaeota archaeon
TAAGAAGTAAAAAACTAACAAAATTATTCCTACTGTTATTCTTTTTTTATTTCTCCTCATGTTTTTTTAGGCAAATTAAAACAAACATCTGAAAGAATACAAAACTTTGAAACAGATGATAAATCAATTCCAAAAAAGTTGCAAGTGATCTTATTTTCTCTAACCGTACAATCAATTTCATAATATATTGTTAAAACTTCACTAATTTTTTCTCCTTCACTCTTTAAACATTTAGATACCTTTTTTCCAAATCTTTTTTCTGCAGTGTATACTTCTCTGCAATCATTTCCAGAACATTTTTCTACTTTAACTACATTACCTTCTTCCCTACACTTATACTTCTCTTCCTTTACGCATTTACCGTTTCTACAAATTAATCCTTGTTCGCATTGATTGTTTTGACAGCAAGGCAAATTTTCTTTCCCACACTCTCTTTCTGGACATACTTTAGGTCCTCCCCACTCTTTATCCCAAGTTATACCTCTACAATCAAATTTTTTTCCATCAGGATATACTATACTCACATCACATTTAGCATCCTTAACACTTACTTCAGCATGTCTAAAAGTTCCAGAAATTTTACACTCATACTCCATTGTTTTAAATTCGTAAACACAGACATTTTGTTGTTTTCCTTCCCACCATTTATCTTCTAATTGAGTATTAACAGCTATTCCTAGTATTGGTTTTTTATCTCTTGGATGAAAACAATTAGATATATATACTTTTACTATTTGTTCCTCTTCCCTTATACATTTTCCTTGAAAACACTTATATCCTTTTGGACAATCTTCATTTTTAGTACATGAAGGACATACCCTATTTGCATTTGCCCAGTTAGAGCTAATCTTTTCACATCTCGCTACTTTACAGTCTGGATAAATTATCTCCATGTCACATCTAGCATTATAAATAGAAGCTTCTACAAATTTTAAATCACCTTTCACTTCACACAAATAATATTTACCAACCTCAACATTTCTGAATACACAGAAATTATCTTCACTATTTTTTTCAAACCACTTTTCATCTAAAGGTTTGTTAATGCTTATACCTAAAATCTTCTGGGAATCTTGTGATGATTCACAGCTCATCAATCTTACAGCGACAACGTTTCTCTTTTTTATTTCAACTATTATTTTTGTTCTGTTTTCTATCCAACCATATTTTTCTGTTTTAACTCTAGCTCTAATTATTATTTCACCGGATTGAGAACAAAGAGGATCATACTCTAAATCAACCGTAAACCTACAATTTTCTGATTTCTCAATTTCCCAACTTTTTCTATAATAATCGCATGAAAATGAATAAAAATTTGTGCCACGAGTTTTAAATCCAGGAGGAAGTTGCTCTATTTTGAGTTCAGCATCAGTAGTAACAGCAACCTGTGGGTCTGGATTTGCATCTAAAACCAACCTCAAAAAATCTTCTTGTGATGGTAAAGTTAGTGTTATCGTTCTTTCTTTTGGTTCAAGTCTGAGTATAAGTTTTTTACATTTTTTAGAATCGATATCAC
This sequence comes from Candidatus Aenigmatarchaeota archaeon, assembly GCA_020832825.1. Classification (GTDB taxonomy): domain Archaea; phylum Aenigmatarchaeota; class Aenigmatarchaeia; order CG10238-14; family SpSt-28; genus SpSt-28. The sequence continues at coordinate 1,517 of JAJHRL010000079.1, forward strand.
AAATTAATCCTTCATTACATTTATTGTTTTCACAGCATTGTTGCCCTTCTCCACCACACAAAGATTTCATACACTTTCCAATACTAGTATCACAAATTAATCCTTGTTCGCATTGATTGTTTTGACAGCAAGGCAAATTTTCTTTTCCACATTCTACACATTTATTATCTTTACAAATAAGTCCTTGTTCGCATTGATTGTTCTCACAACATACAGAGTCTTTTATTCCACAAATCTCTAAAGTTAAATCTTTAGAAGCTTTAGAATCTTGAAAACTAGCTTCTAATGTTACTGTTCCGCTTTGTGCATCATTAGATGCACTTAAAGTTAATTCAATATTACAAGATCTCTGATTGTTAACATCGCAACTTCCCTCAGTACAAGTAACTCCTCGAGGTGTTCTAGTACATTTTAAATTTATTCTTCCGCTAGATTGTTCAGACAACTCTATAGAAACTCCTATTTTTGTTTGAATACCTCTTTTTATTACAACTTTGTCTTGTGTTTTTATTGTGATCTGAACAGCTGATGAAACTATTAATCTTTGAGTTGCTGTTTCTCCAGGATCATTAAAATCGTTATCGTTATTTTTATCTACACAAGCATAGTAAGTATATTCTCTAGTAGCTTCTGGAGCCTCAAAAGTACATGGACAGGTAGATTTAGTTATACAAGAACAACCATTATGTTGTTTCCAACAGTTTTTAATACAGAAATCATCTATACCACAACTCGCAATACAAGCATTTAACGAAATACAATTTTCCTTACTATCTTTTGCTAGATAAATAGCAACATCTTGAGAACAAGAAATTCCAGAAAAACTTGCAGTTACGCTTTCTTTCGGTTTAACTTTATCTTTACTAAAAGAAACAGAAATACTTCCACTACATATTTCTTCTTTTACGAACTTATCATTTCTATAAACTAATCCTTGTTCGCATTGATTGTTCTCACAACATACAGAGTCTTTTATTCCACAAATCTCTAAAGTTAAATCTTTAGAAGCTTTAGAATCTTGAAAACTAGCTTCTAATGTTACTGTTCCACTTTGTGCATCATTAGATGCACTTAAAGTTAATTCAATATTACAAGATCTCTGATTGTTAACATCGCAACTTCCCTCAGTACAAGTAACTCCTCGAGGTGTTCTAGTACATTT
>JAJHRL010000014.1 GCA_020832825.1 Candidatus Aenigmatarchaeota archaeon
CCATTCCCATAATCTGTGAAATTAGTAGTATAATAGCTACCATAAGAACAATTTATAAAAGCTCCTGGAATGAATGAATCGTTTCTGTAATTTTTAACATTCACAATAGCAAAATTAGTTAAACCTTCCATCAGTATTTTGTTTAAAACTGAAACATTCGCGTTAAAAATGTTTGTAACTTCAAAAGAATATTCATGCGAATCCAAGAAAACAAAATCTTTGTCATAAATTGAAACATTTATTTTCCAAGTGCCTGTTTGAGCATTAGTTGGAATTAAAAAGTAGTTTGTGTATATCTTATCGTTTGCTTGTTTATCGCCATGAGTACCATCATCAAAAAGTTGTATTGTTAAATCGTCTGATTTATCCAAAGTTCCAAAGTCTATTGTTGCATTTAAATACTTTGCTAATTGATATGGGTCGTTTGTTATATTTACTTCGAGCAAAACATATTCATTTCTGTTGTAAATTGTTGCATTTGTCTTTATGCTAACGTTAACAAAGATTTTTTCTGGCTTGCTTATACTTATAACTTCTGGATTTGAAGCTGCTCTTCTAACATTCTCAAAAATAGTTCCTGGCATGATATCTCCGAATGCGCCAAAGAAGAGTATAGAAGAAAAGTTTATGTATCCATTTGGTTGTATTTGAGTTTCTTCTAGATGCAAACCTACTCTTCCGAGAGTTTCAGTTTCATTTTTTGCATAGAATGAAGAATATGAATTTAAGTTAATTAGACCTCCTGCCCAATTGTAAGAAGTTGTACCAGCTAAAACATATGAATATGGATTTTGTTGATTTTCCCTAACCACACTCGGATCAAGCAAAAGGCTTCTATTCAAATCTAAAGCAATAGCTCCAGCAGGTGTCGATGATCTGTTTATTGACTGACCTTTTAAATTGTAAATTTTTCCCTCAACTTTTATGAAAGAGCTAAAAGTATCTCCAGCCTTGTTATAAAAGTAATACCTCTTCTCTAAGAAAGCTTCGTTTGTTGGAGAAAGCGAGTTTGAATCTATTTCATAACCTCTTTGAATCAATGTCACTCTAACTGGTCCAGGAATAATTAATACATTGTTTGAAGTGTTTCTAAGATCAAAAGTTAAAGTATTTGTTCCATTGAAGAGTTCTGTGTATTCAATAGGTTTTTGAGTTTCATCAACATTTACTATGTTGATATCGTCCAGCTTTCTCACAACATGATATATACCAGAATAGTTTTGTCTAAATGTGTCTATGTAAACAGCAAGTTCTGTAGTGTTAACATTTATTATCCTTCCTGAACTATCAACATAATAAGTCAGATTAGTTTCGTATGTCTTGCTTTCTTTTTGTCCGTTTTCAATTGAATCATAGTAAAGATAGAATGTTCTGTTTTGACCTTGCAATGTCGTGCCATTTAAAATGAAAACAATTGTACCTATTGCGTTATAAGCTGCATTGTAATTATCATCTTTATCAAATTGAACTGGAACTTCATACAGCAATCTTCCATCTGAGCTATACTCAAAAAGTCTTAACGAATTTTCATCAAACGTTCCGCTTGGCAATAAATCAGTAAAGTTTATTTTTATTTCCACTGGCCAATTTGTTCTATTTGTAGGAGAATAAATGTCTATTCTAATCCTGTAATGCCATGTAGTATTAAACCAAGTAGCATTTGTGGGTTCTCCAAAACCAATAAAAAGGCCTGTAATTTGTGGCTTAAAGAAGTATAAAAATGCTATTGCCAATACCAAAAAAATTATTGCCAGGTTGACTTTTTCCATAATTATTTATTCGAAATTTAATGTAAAAAATGGGAAAAGCACAAGCAAAGCTTTTTAAACTTTACGCCAAGATATTCACTTACTTTCTTTTAATAACTATCCTCTTTTCTTTTTCTACTATAGTTTTACACGAGCTCGGCCATTTTGTTTTTGGATTGTATTATGGCTGTAAGCCTGTTAGAATCGTTTTGTTTGATACAAGCATTATGACAACTTATACCGAAATGGAATGCCCTCCAAACCTCAACATGTTTTTACTAGGAATTTCTGGTTTTTTTGTTGTTTTACCAATTTCGCTTCTCTACTTCTTCATTTCAAGAGGTGGAGAAAAATATCTTGCCTTGATAATGATTGGGTTTAATTTTGTTATTGCGGTTAATGATTTTGAGGTATATTTGAAGCTTCCATTTCCAGAGATTTTTGCAATATTTGGAAGCTTACTCATAGTTGTCGGTGAAATATTATTAATTGAGAAAACAATATTCTAAATGATATTTTCGCAAACTTATCCAATAATCACTTATGCTTTAATGCTAACAATTTTAACACTAATTTCTTTTTTTGTGGTTTTAAGCAGGAAAAGAAAGGAAAAGAAAGTGCTTCTTATTCTACCAACATCTCTAGACCAAAAAATCCAACTTCCCATTACTGATGGCATTTCTCGCTCGGTAGAAATTTTTAGTAGTGCTGAAAAAGTTCCATTAAGAATGTATAAATCTTGCGTTTATGTTCTCGACCCAAAGGAAAGCTTAGATAAGCAAATAGAAAGTTTTAAAAGGATAAGGGAACAGGCTGAGGATTCCATAGTTATTCTTATTTCAGAGAAGTTAGATGGGGTTTCATCTTTAAAAGAAAAGCTTCCCGAGGTAAAAGTTTTTAAGCCCTCTGAAGTTGAAAAAGTAAGAGAGATTATTCATATACAAATCAGTAAAATCTAATCGTAGATAAATTTGTCTATCTGCATGTATAATTTTATCTATGACTTCAGAAAGCTTTCCATGAGATTTTTTTATAATAACTTTTTATTTTATTCAATTTTCTTCATAAAAGTAGATAGCATGAAAGGTAAGAATGGAAGCAAGAATAGATAGCTGATTTTTCCGTAGAAGAAAAGCAAGATATCCGTAAAAAGAAAGAAAAATGAAAGTATCAGCATTAAAGAACTCATTCTTCTGTCTTCAAATAAAAGAAATGTGATAGAAACGCTAAACATAGCAAGAAAAGAAAGAAATACCACAAAAAAGTATGAGATTGAAGATGGGCACATCAGTAAAGAATAAGTTTGAAGACTAGCATCTAGAATAATGTTTTTGTTGTAAGAACAAGAAAAAATACTGCTAGAAAATACCTTGACTGCCTCTTTAATTAATGGTAATGAAAGTGATGAAATTACCACTGCTAAGTTATTAACTTTCATGAGAGAATATGAATAGAAAAGGATTTAAGCTTTTGATCTTGGGAAGAAAGGTTTCTACTTAAAAATATTACCTGAGTTATTAATCTTAACAATATACAACTCATATCAAACGAAAGAGCTTTTTTATTTTATCCCAAATGCTTCCTTTTTCCACATAAAATTCTTCTGTAATTTCTGCCGCCAATTTCTTAAAAGATCTTGAAGCTCTTGTTCTTCCATCAAGCAAAACAACTGGAGTCATTTTAGAAATAGATTCAATGACTTTTTTGTCAAAAGGAATTTGTCCTATAATTCTTGCTTCAGTCAACTCTTCTATTTGTTCTAATTTCATCTCATGTTCTTTTCCTTCAACTTTATTCAAGACTAAACCTCTTAATGGAACGTTTAAAGCATGAACGATTTTCTTAGCTTTCAATCCAGAAATAATTGCTGCCATGTCAGGATTAGATACAAGAAGAATTTGATCACTCGCCTTTATGGTTGAAATTACTTCTCTTCCGATTCCAGCGGCTCCGTCAATTAACACAAAATCATAATTATCTTTAACCTTGTCGATTTTTTCTTTAAGCTTAGAGGTGTCAGGATGTTCTACCATTGCACTCAAACTAGCTGGAATTATATGAACTCCACTGGGATGAATGTAAATAGCTTGAGTTATATCAATCTTATCTTCTAAAACTTCAGTCAAAGTATTCTCTTGAGAAAGCATTCCAAAATGAATTCCTAAGTTTGGAGTTGTTATATTACCATCAACAGCCAAAACTCTTTTTCCAAAAAATTTTACTAATGCTGATGCCAAATTAGAAGTAACAGTAGTTTTTCCAACCCCTCCTTTTGCGCTTATTATCCCAATAACTACCATCTACATTACCTCTTTAACTTTTTTCAAAACCTTCAAAACATCTTGTTTACCTTTAACTTTAATTGGCTCAACAAATTTTGGTTCAACAGACTCTTTTTTGACTTCCTTATTTTCAATTTCCTCACTCTGTATATCTTTACTATCTTTCAAATTTCCAGAGGATTTAGAATCTTCAAATTTTGTTTCTTTTAGATTAATCGTCTCTTCTTTTGTTTCTATTTTCTTATTTTTCGAGCTATTATCCTGAGGTTTGAGTTCTTCACTAACTTCCTTCCTTTTCATATCTTCTAATCTTTTTTCTTCAGTTTTTACTTCATCTGTCTTCTTTTCATTTCCAACTTCTTCTTTTTTTTCAACAGCAGGAATAGCTTCTATTCCTCCGCTCTCTATAAACTTTTCAACTCTTTTCCACTCTTCTATTAACTGATCTTCAATTTTTCTAAGTTTTTCTAAAGCCTTAGATTTAGCCAAGTTATAATCTCCTAAGCTTATTTTTCCTAGTTGAAGTTCGGTTTCTAACGATTTTATTAACAACAAAACATCATCCCTTTCCTCTCTAAGTCTCTTTATAGTTTCTGGTATCTTCGTTTCAGCTATCGGCAAAACTTTATTAATTTCATCTATTTGAGATTTAATCGACATTATATCTGCTCTAAAAGACTCTATGTCTTTTAAAGTAGCAACATTTTCTAACCTTGTGTTAATAGTTTCAACATTTCTGGAAAGCTCTCTTACGCTCTCTTCTAAAGAATCCAACCTTGCTTTAAAAACTGGAAATTCTTCCAGATTTTTACTCGTTTCAACAAATGCCTTCTCAACTTGTGTGGCTAATCGCTCAATATATCTCACAACTTCCTTAATTTCTTTAACCTTAGCTGATATGTCTTTGGAAATTTTTGTAAGATTTTCTAAACTTCCTGCACTCCTCAAAAATTCATTTATCTTAGAAACTTTTTCTCCAATATCCTCAAGCTTTTTGTCAGTTTTTTCTTTAAATACCTCGAAACTCTCCAAAATTTTCTCGATATCTCTAATTCTCTTTTCTATTTTTTCAGGTCTCAAATCTTCTATATCACTAGCTAACTTTTCAACCTTCATTTCAAGTTCCTTTAGAGCTCCGTCCGTCTGAAAGACCATAGAACGAACTTCTCCTAAAGCTTCCGCTAAACTTCTAATTTGCTCATTCAAAGTCTTATCGGTATCTCTTAAAGACTCGACAAATGCTTTAATCTTTTCTAGCTCAACGCCAATCTTGCTTTCAGGAGCTTCTTCTTTTGTTTCCTCAACTTTAACCTCTTCAACTTCTTTAGGAGGATTCATAGGGTCAATAAAAACTGGACCTTCTTCTCCAGAACCTTCCTGTTTATATGGATTTTCCTCTCCTTCTTTCTTTTTCTCCTCTTTTTTCTTTTCCTCTTTTATCCCAAGCCTTTTGTTGATTTCAGCTAACTTTTTCTCATACTTTTCTTTAGTTTCTTTGTAAACAGCTTCTGTAATATTTGCTTTTTGAAATTCTTCCTCAAGTTGGGAAATTAATATAAGAATGTCTTCTCTTTCTTTTTCCAATTGTTTTCTCTCTTCTTCCTTCAACGCTTTTTTAAATAACGGCATTATTTACCACCAAACTTGCTAAGTCTTTTTTCCAGAGACTCTAAGTATGTCTCTACCATCTTGAAAGCTCCTGTCTTGAGTTTGTCCTTAGCTATGTTTAGTTCTATCTCCATGTCGTATGTATCTACTCCTTTACTCTTCAATTCTGCTATCTTTGCTTCAAACTCCTCTATTTTCTTATTTAGACTTACATATTGATTAATTTCTTCATCAGTTAGGCCAAATGGCGAATGTAATATTGGTCTGAAGCTTATGAACCATGGCTTACCATGGTTGTATTCTGGATTTTGGAACAAACCAGTACCTATTGTTAACTTTGTAATCTTGCTTGCATATTCTTGACCATACTTAGACTTAACTCTGTTTATATCTCCTTCATACCTTGTTCTCAACTGAATTTCGTTAGCTATGTTAGCTCTAACTGCTCCTTTGAAATCTAGCAAAACTTGTGATACCATGAAAATGCCAATTCCCCACTTTCTGAATTCTCTTACTCCCCTTTCTAGAGCAGTATATCCACCTTTTCCACCGTACTTTGGCAATAATCTGTGAACTTCATCGTAAACTAACAACAACTTCAATTCCTTAGTTTCTGGTGGTCTCATATCGAATATTGCTTGAATGCTTCTTCTAACAAAAGCATCCAACTGCTCTGGTTTCAATCTGTTCATAACAAATACAGTAATTTCTCCTGGAATCATGTATTTCTTTATGTTTATTTCCATGTTTGGATCTTCAACAACAACTATATTTGTCTTAAAGCTTCTGGCATCAGTTGGCTTTAGACCAAACTTTGGATACAAATCTAACATTTGTTTTAATCTACATGGTTTAATGAATCCTGTCCATTGACCAGTTGGATCGAAAACTATAACTGGTATTTTCCTCTTTAACAATTCTTCTGCCACAACCATTGCTGATATTGTCTTACCAGAACCTGTACCACCAGCAGCAATTGTGTGCATTGTTAACTGAGACAAGTCTAAGTAAGCTTTAACATCAGTTTCCGCAATCTTACCAACTTCTATAGAGTTTGGTCCTGGTTGTGGCAATTCTTTGAAGTCTATTGGTGCAACATATCTTCTTTTAGCAAGCTTTGCCATTCTGTAAGCTGCATACCATCTCATTGCAACATATCCAATTGGCAATGCAATCATTAGTATAAAGTAAGTTACCCAATTGCTGAAAACTGCTTTTAGCATTAAAACTGGTGCTGGCAATTCGCTAACTTCAAAGCTGTCAGCAGACATCGCATACTTCTTTCCATACCAATAGCTCGCATTAACAACTAATATGTAAGAGTCTTGAGGTGTGCTTTCTGGGATTGTAATTTTTCTAACGTAAGTTAATGTATTAACAACAGCCAGAGTTTCTTGAGTTTGAGTAATTATTTTGTATGGCTCGTTTAATGTCCTAACAGTGTATGTAACAGTTATATCCTCAACACTTGGAGTCTGACCCATGTTTATCAAAGTTACCTCAAACATCAAATCTTTACCTGGAGCGACAGCCTTGGTTAAAACTTTTGTTTTAACGTCTAGCAATGGTTCAGCTATTGGATTTACTTTTATCGTTAAAGGAACTTTATGAGTTATGTTACCTGCTCTCAATGAAATTTCTCCTATGTAAATTCCAGGAGCTATTGACTTTGAAGCAAATACTCTAAATGTGGCAGTAGAAATTGATTGAGCAGGTACTCTAACTAATGGAGTTTGAACCGTTACTATTGATGATGCTGGTCCTTCAATTGTAATTGAAACATCAAAGTCTTGAGTTAAGTGATTCGTAACATCTATTGAGAAGAGTTTCTCTTCCTCTGGAGCAACAGTCAAATCAATAACCGTAGCTTTAAATTCTACTGGCGCTCTTGTGACGTTTGGTAAAGTAATGTTTGGTACTGATATGTTTGGTAGAGAGACGTTTATAGGCAGACCAAATCCACCTATTCCACCTCCTGCACCTGCGCCAGCTCCGGCACCACCTCCAAATCCTCCACCACCTGCTCCAGTTCCTGTTCCTACACCTCCTGCTCCACCAGCACCTGCTCCAGTTCCTGGTATTGATGGACAATCTAATGGACATATCGCGCTATTTTCGCCATAAGTAGACTCACACTCGCCATTTCCACATATGAACTCAGCCAATATATAAACTCCTCTCAAATCTGAAACTTTTGCCCTAACAGTAAATGTTGTCAAATTAACAGAGTTATCTGAGTTATCATAGTTCAAATTGGTTATTCTCTTCCAATTTGAATTAATTGATGTGCTAACCATTGGCGTCCAATTTCCTTGGTATTTGTAAATTCCTAAATTGCTTGCACTGTATATTGGTAATCCACAAGATTGGCCAACACAATCATCAAACCTAAATTCAATAGTAGCATTTGTGTAATTCAAAATTGTATCAACATACAAAGTCTTTAATGCGCTTGTCGTTACTCTTTGTTTTGGTATATTTCCTACTATTATTGGGTTGAAGAGGTTTGTAGATATTGAGACATTTTCTAGATAGATTGATGGGTTAAAGCTACCGTTTTCTAACCTCAACAACAAATTATAAGTTTTAACATCTACAGTCTTGTTGTAATAGCCAGTTTCATTGTTTGTAAAGTTGAATCTCACACTTCCATCTAAATCGTACAAAACAAATCTAGCGCTAATTGGTTCCCTTGCTAATGACTCATAGTTCAGCATGTAACCAGCAAACCATGCTGTTGGATAAACTACAAATGTCTTGTTCACAAAATTACAATTGTTGCTAATATCGCAAGCCGAAATTGAAAGTATGAATGTTCCTGTCAGGTTCGTGCTAACGTAAGTTGTGTTGTATGAATAAACATCATAAGTCCTTCCAACAAAAGTTAAATTCAGGATTTCAACGTATTGATCTGGTCTTATTATAGTAGCGTTAACACTCTTCAATCTTCCAGCTTCAGTTACATTTATCAAAATTGGTATTATCTCGTAAATTGGAGTTCTAGATGGCATGGAAATGTTTATTATTGGAGCTATTGTATCATTGTAAATTATTGAATCTTTCTCTTCATCATACTTTGTTATCGGAATATCTTTGGTTGTACTTACACTTATTCCAAGAGAATATGCCCTACCTAAAGCTAAGTTTGGAGCAGAAATCCATATTGACCATATTCCACTTGATGCGTTGAATTGAGATATAAAGCTTGGATATATAACAAAAGTATCATTGAATAGTGTTACATTGAACGAAGCTGATGGTTCTGGCAATCCATTGTATTTAACATCAACTTTTGCCTCTATTAATGTAGCTGGGTTAACATTCAAAATTGGATTTTCGTATGTTGGATAAGTTATATTAACGCGGAATGAATGAACAAATACTGAAATGTTGGTTGATGTTTCTGTTATGGTTGAGTTTCCTCTTAACCAATCAACAATTCTTGCTTTCAGCACACCTTCATAATATCTGTTTGAAGGCAAGCTTGGAATGTTGTAGAATATTGTTAAGTTCTTGCTTCCAGCATATGGCACAACAATGAATGAATCGCTAACATTCAATATTTGAGTTATATTTCCTTCCAAACTTATGTTCAATGGAACCTCATAGTTTCCTTTGTTAACAAAATTGATTGTATCAAATGTTCCGTTTGTTTCATCAACCAAAGTCTTACTTATTGATGTTGGTGACTGTTCCCAAGATATATTCATTGGCACCCAAACATCTATTGGCAATATCGAAGATTTGTTTGTGTCCCAAGAAATTCTTATAGTTCCGTTGTAGTTTCCTGTCAAATAGTTATTCGGAACTATCAATGAAATGTTTATGGTTCTTATTTCTCCTACACTCATGCTATCAATTTGAGATGGAGCCAACGTTAGATTGAAGTCTGTGCATGGAATACCTGAATCGCATGTTATGTTTATGTTTGTCGCATTAACATTTCCAATCGACCAAATATCAAAGCTTGAAGTGAAGGAATCTCCAGCAACTATCGCATAATCTAATTTGCTTGTTCTTGGTACAACTAGTGGATTTGGAGTAACATTAACTTCAACTATTCTTATAGAACTGTTTTTGCTATAATCTAGATTTGTCCAATTTGCTAATAGAGTTATGTAATATGTTCCAGGTTGAGTGTATGGAGATATGGAAATGTTTGAAGTTGCAAAAATGTTAGAGCCTTTTAACAACAAACTAAAGAAGTAATTATTTGGAGCTACTGTTACGTTATCGCTTGAACTTGTATTAACGCTTATATTAAATGCTCTTGAACCTCCAACATTCTCTACAATTAATTTTGTTGATATCACTTGTGGAGAAACAATAGTAACGTTATCTGCAATTATTGGCTCATTTTCAAATCTAACATTAAGTTGAGTAGTTGTTGATCCTACAACTTGATAGTAGTCGGTACAGCCAACCAATCCATATGGTCTGCTTGGCAATACAGTATCATTCGCACAAATTCTAACTTTATGGATTCCTGATTCTCTGCTAACTAATGTTGTGTAGTAATAGCTAGAGATGTTGCTCATTGTTTGATTAACTTTCGTTCCATTTGGAAACTCAACTTCTATCCATGCTTTATCAACACCAACATTATCAGTTATGTTCGCTGAGATGCTAACATTTTCATATCCGACTTCAAAATTCATTGGAACAATTGAAACATTTTCTATTGTTGGAGGAACATCAGTAATGTTGAATATTCCGTATATAAATCTTTCTGATGGGTCTGCTGGGAAGCCAGAAGCATTCTTTAAGTAAATTCCGTAATCGTAAGTTCCTTCGACAACATCAACAGGAATTGAATAATTAACAACTATAGTTCTAGTACTTCCTTTAGCTAATTCAAATGGCAAAGTAGCTAGAGGTTCGTTTAAATAAGCTTTGAAGAATGTGCTTGCGTTTCCTGACGGCGAGAATGTTAGAACGAGCTTAACGTTTCCTATGTTTGTTACGTTTATAAATGTTAAGTTTCCTTTAGTTCCTGGTGGCAATATTCTAGTTCCAAGTGATGTCGGTGAAACAATCCAAGTATAGTTAGCCGGCACTGTTATGTTTAGTAATGCATCTGAATATCCAGCGTTAGTTGAATTCGCTCTTAATGTTGCAAGGTATATTCCTGGATCTTGTCCTCTTGGAACTTGTATACTAACGCTTGCTGTTCTAACTTCACCAGCTTTCAAAAGACCGAATTCTGTTGGATATACTGTTAACCTACATTCTGGACATCTTGAATACAAGTAATCTGTCAAACTTATTATTCTAGCATCATAAACATCATCGTTACCTTCAGAAACAACTTTTACATCTCCTATGTAAGTTGTAGTGTCATGTGGAGCAGAAACTTCGATGTAGTTTGGTTCTATGGATATTGCCGGATTTGAAGTAACAGTTATAGTTATTCTTACTGTTGTCGAGTTAATGCTTAAGTCTGGATTTCTCCAGGTTGCAATCAAGTTGTATGTATATATTCCTGGAACTGTTGCATTTGGAACTATTATGGTGTAGTTCCAATAGCATGTTTCACCTGGCTTCAAAGTGCCACATTGTTTAATACTTTCATTGTATCTTAAGCTGCCTATTGGAGATTCTGAATGAGTTAGATTAACGCTATAAGCTGTAGCTGGACCAAGATTCGTAAAGTTGGCTATAACTGTAAAGTTGAATCCTTTCTTTTGAGTAATTCCAGCTGCCAATATATCGTTAATGTTTGTTTTCGCATCTCCATAAACTTTACCGAACACAACTATTTCTGTAGCTATAGTGCTATTAACATTAGATTCTGGTGGCATGTCAATGGCATATATGTATAAGCTATGATTTCCGTCCATTCTTGGCAAGTATGTTGTTGAATAATTAACAAAAATGTAATCTCCAATCTTAACCTTTGGTGAAACATTATACATTGGTAATATCTCAAAGCTCCCATCTGGTAAGCTGACATTTAACCAAACAGAGTTTACATCATAATTGTCTGAAATAGTAGCAAATACTTGTGTTGAATTTAAGTTAGCCTCTAATCCATAAACTGGAGTTACGTTTATGTTGAAAATTGTTGGTGGATAAATATCTTTAACCCAGAACATTGCTCCGCTTGTTTTTCTGTAAGCTGAATAATACTTATCGTTATCATCTGTTATGTTGCACAAGAATGTGTAATTTCCTTTTTCATATGGCTTGAATCGATAGCTTGCATATCCGCTTGAATTAGTTTTTAGAGTATCTAAGTAGATGAAATCGACATTTGGTTCAATCTTGTAGTATAAGCTAACATTGTAATCAGCTATTCCTCCAGCATAAGTATCTTTAACCATGCATGTCACATTGAATGGTTCTGGGTATGGCAAAATTGTGTCGTTTAGAGGAGATATCCAAATGACGTCTGCAAGACTGTTTATGTATATTGTAACATTAGCTTTACCATCATCATAATAGCTCTTTTTAGCAACCGCCATTAGCGAATGTCTACCAGTAGATTGTTGAGCCACAAAGGATTGAGGTATAATTGTTGAAATTCCTTCTACCAATTTGCTTGTTTCATTCCACCATTCTACTGTTAAGCCAGTTTGATTTAGATAGTCTAATGTTTCTCCATTTTCGCTAATAACATTAGCTTGAACGGGAATTGATTGAGCTTTAGAGAAGTATGAGTTGTTTTCTGGCAAAATGATTGTTGCATATAGAATTCCTTTTACTTGTATGCTTGTATTTACAGTTTCAGATGGCTCGTTAACATCTCTCGTTGCGTTTATGTATATTGTTACCAAGCTTGGAGTAAAGTTATCTGGGAAGTCGAGGTTA
>JAJHRL010000080.1 GCA_020832825.1 Candidatus Aenigmatarchaeota archaeon
CATCTGGTATGATTGCAGCAATAACTCCTTTGTTTCCATGTCTGTTACATAACTTATCTCCTAACCGAGCATGATTATATTTTGACAATACAAAACTCAGTATAGCAATTGGTTTCTTATCGTTGTATCTAAAACCTTTTAGTTTTGATATATCTTCCGGTATTAAATATCTTGATTCAAAGTCACTATAGTATTTTGTATAATTTTGAACATAGGCTTTGTATTTGGTTATAAACTTATCATACATTGGTTTAAGTTCCTTTACCCTGTCATCATTTATATCAACGTTTAGGTAAATAGCAAAATCCAATACATCATTACCTTTGAATCTGTAGTTAATAACTCTACCTGCTACCTCTTTGACTATTGATATTTCAGAATCTGATACAAATTCGCTATCAGATTGTTCTATTAGATGTTCGTCTTCTTCTTCCTCCAAATCTTGCTTTTCATTTATTAACATTTCAACTCTGAACATTATCTCACCATCTTTAAATCTCTCACCTTTAAGCAATTTTGGATTTACTGCTACAATCTTTTGATCTTTCCAAATTGGTATATTAACTACAAAGGTCTTTTTTGTTACAGCTAGTTGCTTAGCAAATGATTCAGATACCACAATACCATCTTCATATGTATAACCTTTGTAGTGCATAAATGCCGTAAGCACATTCTTTCCTAAAGATAATGTTTCTTGTTTAACATAATCTGATTCAACTAAAATTTGACCTTTTTTGAAGACATCTTTAGTTTTTATATGCATATTAACATAATATTTACCTTTACCTGTGTTTAGTATTCTTGCTCCAGTATCATAAAATACTTTCCTTCCGTCTTTATATTGAACAACTATATATCCATCTCCTTTCTCTATAATTTCACCATCATCTTCTGCTTGTATGATAAATAGACCAGATGTAAGCCTTGGTAATATTGATTCTATACCTGTTGCAACAATAGGTATTTCGCTATTCTCTAATGGAACAATTGCTCTAAGTTGGTTTGTTGCTAGCAAGACTCTATTACCATCATTATGTTCAATGAAAGGTATCATGCTCTCAAGTGGAGACAATATACTATAATGTCCTTCCAAAGCAGGTAACTCTATTCTTTCTATTTTACCTGATAAATCTGATATGTATGCTCCAAGTGTTAATCTGTTTGTCTTAGATGTGTTAGCATTTTCTGGAGTATCGTAAGCAGCTATCTTACCATAAACCGATTCATCTAAGTAACCTATGTCTGTTACTGATGCTTCCTGTTTAATTCCATCTGGTCCTGTTAGTTTCACAGTGAAAGCTAACGATAATTCCTCTAGTGGAGATGATGTTTCAGCTATTTGTAGCAGCTCGGGTAGACGGTAGCCGAATGCTGTACTATCTGACAATTTTTGAACTATGGTTGATGGATTAAAAAATCTTGATAGTTTAGCATCTGGTTTATCTTGTATTTTTTGGTATAGTTTTAAGGACTTAATAAACTCTTTGTAGAAGACCTGTATTAGTAATTCTGCCCAACGTAATCTTGTATTATCTGATAGTCGTGGTTTAGATGCTTGACCAGACGCAGCTAAATACAAAGCATAGGCTATAACATCTTCTGCTTTTGTATCAATGTTATATAATCTTCTTATTAAATCCATAGTTATACTGTCTGTTTCAAAATCTAAAGCAACTAACAATACACCTTTGTATTTATTAGCATCATGCTCTGATTTTAATAGTTTTATAGTTTCAAAAGCTGCATCAACTAGTTTGAATTTATCCTTTTCTATACTATGTGAATCAAGTTGTTCAATAAATTTTTGAAATTCATCTGATTCAAGTAATCCTTGTATTATATCTGGATTGTATACGAACTCACTTTGTCTCTTGAAGACAAGTTTTTTACCATCAGCTAGAGGAAAACTTATAATGTTTTTTGATGTTATATTTCTCTTGCTAGACATATTTTTGCGAGCTTTAATTTCAATGGAAACAAAACTTATCTATGAGAGTGCTAGTTTTGATGTAGAAATTGAATCTGACAGGGGTAAACCAATAATCTATGCTACCTTACAAAGCTTTGATGTTCCAAACATAAATAAAAGAATTTATCCATTTGAAACAATGAAACCTGCAATAGAAAGCTTCAAACAATTAGTTGCTAACAGAGAAGCATTTGGTGAATTTGGACATCCCTACTCAAACGATATAGAGAGACTAGTTACAATTCATCCTCAGTTTGTATCTCATATAATTAGAGATGTAGAAGTTGATGAGAACAAAAAACTACTTAAAGGTGTTATCTATCCAACAGGTCCATATGGAAAGCATTTAATTGAGTTAGCACAAATGGGAGCAATAGGTTTTTCTGCTAGAATATTAGCAAGTTGGATCAGAGAAGGTGAGTACACAAAACCAGTTCCACCTATAAGAATTATTTGTTATGATGCTGTTATAAGACCATCACATCGTGAAGCATACATTGAAAGTATAAGATTTGAAAATGCTACAAATATAAGTAATGATATGGAAGTAGAAGGAATAGCTTGTGACATAGATTGTGCAAAAGTCAAAAAATATGCTGCTCAAAAAGGACTTATAGTTCCTAATGCTAATTTCAA
>JAJHRL010000081.1 GCA_020832825.1 Candidatus Aenigmatarchaeota archaeon
GTACATTTTCATTTGGAAACCTAGCCGCTAGCCTTGTAAGACTCCTTCTTTCCCAAGAAAGTAAAGATATTCCATAAAGAGTATGGAATATCTTGTTGATGGAAAAGTACAGGCTTAAATTTTTTTACTCTTTATCTACATTTCATGAGCCTGAAAATAAGAGAGGAATTAAAGAAGTTATATTCAGATGGAGCTCAAGCTTTCCTAGCTCCAAATGATGACGCGGGAGAAAGCGAGAACGATGAGCTCCCATTTTTTCCACCATTTTATCCAGGGCACAGAAAAGGTGTATTCTATCATTTCTACCAGACAGATGTTTTGCTACTTTTTGTGTGGGCGGGGTATGAGATAGTAAAAATAAAAAACCGAGATAAAGGATTTTATGCAATTTTAAGATACGAGGATGAGAGAATTGGACTTTGTACACAACCAGATATCTTTACTATTAAACTCGAAATTGAAAGAGAGAGGGAAAAAGAGGTAAAAGAACTAGAAGTTGAAGGATTTTCAACTAAAGTTCATTACAAGATGGGTGGAATGAAGGAAAGTAAACCATTGGAACTTCCTGAAATAAACGCTATGTTCATAAAGTATATGAAAATGCATCTCGAGGCAATATTGAAAGGCACACCATACATTCGCTAAATACATTTTTAAATCTAATTCAGAATAGATTCTTATGGCCTTAAGACCTGGAAGAACCGTTAGGAAATTAGAAAGACCTTATACTAGAGTTAGCCAAAAGAATCCTCGAAAAAGCTATGTTGTTGGAGTTCCGATGCCAAAAATTCATCAATTTAGGATGGGTAATCCTAATGTAGATGCATCTATTACCTTATATTTACTAGCGAAAGACTTAGCACAAATAAGACACAACGCATTAGAGGCAGCAAGAGTAGTTGCCCATAAATTCTTGGAGAAAAAAATTGGCTCTCAAAACTATTACATGGTAATCCTAAGATATCCCCACCATGTTATAAGAGAAAAGCCAATTGCCACAGGAGCTGGTGCGGATAGATATTCGCAGGGAATGAGACTTGCGTTTGGAAAGCCTGCTGGGGTTGCGCTGCAGATTAGAAAAGAAGGAACCCCTATTGTAATGATTAAAACTAAAAAAGAGTATGTGGAGATCGCTAAGCAAGCGCTGAAAAAATTTAGATATAAAATACCAGTAAGATGCTCCATAGAAATTGTAGAGTAACTACTTTAGCCTCTTTAAAAGTGAAACGTAGATAAAAGGCAAAACTAGTGTTGCTTCAGAAAAAATGTTAACATGCATCGCATTTTCCTTTATTTTCCCCCATGAGATTGCTTCCCTAGTTTGTGCTCCGCTTAGGCTTCCATCAAGCTCTGTAGCTGTTGTAATATAAACTGCATAATCTAAACCGTTTTTAAACTGATTCCACCATATGACGTGATGTTTACTTATTCCACCACCAATTATTAATGCGCCTGATTTTTTTGCATTCCAAATTGCGTCGCTTAAATATTGCTCGTCTTTCCAAATATTAACGTTAAAATCTTTATGTTCTTGCCAAAATTGCCATATTTGATAGCCAACTGCACCATCAGATATTCCTGGAACAATTATTGGAATCTTGTTCTTCCAAGCCCAATAGAGAAACGAATCCCTCTTTAGCCTTTTACCAATCTCCCAGCAAAATTCGTATGTTGATAAATCTTTTTTATGAGAATAGATATCTTTCAACCAGCTTCTCATTTTTTCTTCAATTATTTCGCCATAAGATTCTCTCGGAATCAACACATTTCCAAGTCTATGAATTCCAAGTTTATGCAATTCCTTATCGTCCATAAAGAAAGAACCCTGGTAATACTCCTTAAAACTTCTTGCGATATCGTGATCTAGGCTTCCGCAAGTTGTTATAACTATATCAAACCATTTTCTTCTTATCATCTCTTTTATAATTCCCCTAATTCCTGTAGAAATTATATCTGCTGGGAAAGATAGAAACTTCAAACAACTTTTCTCCTTAATCATTTTTTCTAACACGCGAACTGCTTGAAAAAGATATGGAGCTTGAAAACCTCCACACTTACCCATCTTTTCTATAACTTCATTAATGCCTGTGTTTTCATCAATTTCTGCATCTCTCACTTTCTTCATTTAAAATACTTAAAAAAAGTTTTTTAAAACGCTTGTACAACTAAATAGATGGCAGTTTGGCAAAGAGGATTGGAAGGAAGAACACCGAGCGGAGCTAGAATGAGACCAGCTAGGAAAAAGAAAAAGAGAGAGCTCGGCTCAGAACCTACTCACACTAAAATTGGAGAAGAGAAGAGAAAAATTATAGATGCTTTTGGAGGCAATATAAAAGTGAGACTCTATCAAGCCGCGTTTGCAAATGTGTTTGATCCTGAAAAGAAAGAAGCAAAAAAGGTTAGAATTCTAGATGTTGTTGAGAATCCTTCAAATATAGATTTTGTGAGAAGAAAAATCATTACAAAGGGGGCTATTATAAAAACTGAAATTGGACTTGCAAAAGTCACATCTAGACCAAGCCAAGATGGAGTAGTAAATGCTGTGTTGATTAAGAAACAATAAACCAAATAAAGTTTTTATACAACAGATCTCA
>JAJHRL010000082.1 GCA_020832825.1 Candidatus Aenigmatarchaeota archaeon
GTATATATTGTGCGATGGGCTGTAAACTTAAGTACATAGTTGAGGATAACAAAATAGTTAAAGTTGCTCCAGTGGAAGATGACAGCGTTTCTCGAGGAAAACCTTGTATAAAAGGTTTAACAATTAACGAAGTTGTAGATGACGGAAGAATCTTAAAACCAATGATAAGAGAAGGAAGAAAACTAAGAGAAATAAATTGGAAAAAAGCATTTTCAATTTTATACAGAACATTAAGCAGATATTCTCCTGAAGAAATATTCTTCACAGGCTCTGGTAAAATAACGAATGAAGACAATTTTGTAATGCAAAAATTTGTAAGAAAAGTTTTAAATTCAAATAATATAGACAACTGTTGCTCCCGCCTTTGCCATATGCCAACCTTGATTGCATTAAAAGATTCTTTTGGAATTGGTGCATCACCTGGCTATATTGATGAAGTTGAAGAGTTAGATTGTTTAATAGTTGCTGGTTCTAATCCTGCATCTAATCATCCAGTATTGTTTAACAGGATAGTTAAAATGAAGAGAAAGGGAGGAAAGCTAGTTGTTATTTCCACATTAATATCAGAAACTTCAAAAATAGCAGACCTCTTTATTCAGATTACTCCTGGGACAGAAACTCTTTTCTTCAACACACTTATGAATGTAATAATTGAGAAAAGAATGTACAGAAAAACTCCAGAAGGATTTGAGAAGTTAAAAGAAATAATAAAATCGTATACCCCTGAGGAATACGAGAAAATATCTGGTGGTAAAAAAGAAGATATTTACAAGCTTGTAAATCTTTTGGAAGTTTCTAAAAGAATTGGAATAATCCACGGAATGGGCTTAACACAGCATTCTCATTCCGTAGAAATTATTCATTCTTTACTTAACTTTGCAATGCTTCTTGATGCAAAAGTCTTAACAAACAGAGGAGAAATTAATGTGCAGGGATGCGGAGATATGCTTGCCTTTCCTTCACCTCTATTATTCAACGAAGATGTCAATCAAGAGAACCTGAAAAAATATTGGAAAAATGTACCACTCAGAAGAGGGATGAATTTGATAGAGGCAATAGGATTCGGGAACGCCAAAGTGGCTGTAGTAGTTCATTTTAATCCTGCACAATCTATGCCAGATTTAAACAGAATTCACGAAAATTTAAGAAAAATGTATTTAATTCAACTGGATTCCTATTTTAATTTAACATCAAACTTTGCAAAATTGATTTTGCCTTCTCCATTACTCATAGAAAGAGAAGGAACCATAACAACTGGAGAGCGAAGAGTAAGATTAGTTAGGAAGGTTAGAAACCCTCCTGGAGAGGCTATAGAGGAATGGAAAATTTTCTGTAGACTGGCTAAGATGTTTAATGCTAAAGGTTTTGAATATAAAAATACACTGGAAATTTTTAAAGAGATAACTAAGATCGTTAATGCATATGCTAACATAGATGCTGAAGAACTTTACAATGGCAAGGATTTCTTTGCAGATAAGAAAATAAAATTCTATAAGCTGAATCCAGAAAGATTTAGCGGATTGGAATCCGTAAGATCAAAGGATTATCCATTCTTCCTTTTCACTTTCAGATCTCCCTTTCATTTTTTGACAAACGAAGCTACAGGGAAATCTGAAACGTTGAAAAAAATGAGTAAAGCAGGTCCGTTTTTCTATATGAATAAGGAAGACGCAAGAAGGTTGAAAATAAAGAACAAGGAAAAAATCATGGTTAAAAGTAGAGTAGGAAGCGTAATAGGTTATGCTCTTTTAGATGAAAGAATTCCAAAAGGCTATGTTGGTGCTCATTTTCATTTTGATAATTTTTTGATAAATAAACTGTTTCCGCTTGAGTTTGATCCGCGAGCCTTTACACCAAATTTCAAATGCGTTGCAGTAAAAATAATAAAAGGTGACAAATGAAATGGGAATTAGAAGCTTGATAAGAGATGTCCTTGCTATATACCTTTCATTCTTCATTTTCCAGAACATCATAAATGGTAAAATAAAGGCTGAATTAAGTATAATTTTGGCTTCTCTCTTTCTCTTTCTTTAACAATCTGGTTTTTACTAGAAAAGATTGGTATTATACCAAAATTTGGTGAATAAAAGCGTATTTATGCATAAAAGTCTTTCAACAACCCTTTTACACTTCTTTCTTTCTTTTTTCTCCACCACGCTTCTTTTATATCTTCTTTTTCTTCAAATGTTTCCCTCTCCTCTTTCCAAAATATTCCAAGCGGTATTTTGCAGTTTTCAATTAAATTGTAATTCCACTCGAGCGCATACTTCAATGCCTCTTCAAATGTTTTAGGAGTTTCTATTTTGTAGCTATGTGATCTTATAAACTCTGTTGTGTTATGGAAAACTATACATGGTTGAAGAATGTCAACAAAAGCAAAGCCTTTATGAAGTATTGCCTCCTTCATTATACTCTCCATTTGTTCTCTTTCAAGCACAAAAGCTCTAGCAACAAAACTAGCTCCACTTACTAACATTAAAGCTATTGGATTTATCGGCTCTTCTCTTTCGCCTTCTGGTCTAACCTTTGATTTGAATCCTTTCTCGCTTGTTGGAGTTGATTGCCCCACTGTTAATGC
>JAJHRL010000015.1 GCA_020832825.1 Candidatus Aenigmatarchaeota archaeon
GCAAGCAATCTTTGGGATGGAGAGAAGTATGTTTACAAAGACAAGCAACTATCAACGATGCAGCAAATAGATTATATGATTGAATTGAGTAGAGAGTATAAGATTTTTTATGTTGAGGATCCTTTTCATCAAGACGATTTTGTGAGTTTTTCGGTTTTCACTAAAAATTCAAATTGTTTGGTTGTTGGAGATGACATATATGCAACTAACATTAAAAGATTGAAAGCTGGATTAGACATAAAGGCAACAAATGCGGTTTTAGTAAAACCAAACCAAATAGGAACGATAACAGATGCTTTGGAGTTTGTTAAAGAAGCAAAGAAAAATAACATGAAAGTTGTTGTTTCTCATAGAAGTGCTGAAACTGATGATAACCTCTTATCTCACTTGGCTGTTGGTTTTGGAGCTGATTATTTTAAACTTGGGGTCTCTGGAGAAAGAATAGTTAAAATAAATGAAATGATTAGAATTGAGGAAATGATTGAAGAATTAAAATAAAAAGTTTTTCTGCTTCTTTTCCCAAGCCTCTACCAAATCTTTAACTTTTTCATAAATTTTTGATAAGGAAATTAGATCATCTCTACAATGATTTATTATTTCTTTTTTCATTTCAGCATTACCAGAGAGATACTCTTCATAAAACTTTTGAATGTCTCTTCCAGTAACTCTGATGTTCTTTTCAATTCCAAGAAAAGTGCTGACATCGTCTAATCTATTGCTAGATAATCTCAAAACTTCTCTAGAGAATTTCAATAAATCTACAACCTTCAATTGAGTGAAAATTTTCGTTTTAACTCCATGTTTTAAACATCTTGAAATCAAAAACGGTATGTCAAAACTTGCATTCCAAATGTAAATCTTTTCTTTTTTTATCTTCTCTAAATACTCTAAAACTTCTTCTAAAACTTTCTTTTCCTCTTTTGGAGATTCAACAAAAAAGAACTTCTCTTCTTTTTCCGTTAAAAAACCAGCTACGATTAAAGAACCTATATCGGCGTGCAAACTGCTTGCTTCTATGTCAAGAAAAACTACCATAGATTATTATGACTGGTTGCAATAAAAACTATAGCTGATAATCCTTAAAGTATGCCAAATAATTGGAAATCAAGTTTGATTAATTTTCATATTTTGTTTCTGAATTTTCCTCGAGAATCCTTTTAATCCTGCCAGTTGCCTTTATGTACTCGTCTTCAAACATGAAGAAACATTTTCCTCTTTCTATGTCTTCATAGACTTTTAGATTCACTTTCAGGATTCATTTAAATAATGGAAAAAGAAAAGATTTTAAAACTTCATTAAAGTGTCTACCAACTTTCTCGCAACTTCCTGTGTTTCTTTATCAGCCGGTTTTATTATTTCTTCTACAATCCTTTGAATTGTTTTTCTCTTCTCTTCTTCTCCTATTTCGATTATAGCCTTAAATGGTTCCTCTACCTTACCAAGTTTCTCTTTTATTTCTTTCAAGTCTTTTGCAATCTCTGCTAGAGCAACCCAAAGCTGAGCTATTCTAACGTCATCAGCCTGAGAATAAGCATATCTATATTTAGCTGCCCTTTCTATCAACTCTTTTAGCTCTCCTCTTGTTTTCTCGTCAAGCAAAAGTTTCCAATCTTTCATGAGTATTAAATGGACAAAAAAACTTAAATACTTTTATTCTAGGAAAGAGAGAAAATTTTATGAAAATCTTTCTTGGACCTGGTGGCAACTGTTTAACAGCAAAAGAGAGCTCTACTTTAGGATCGTTCGAAAGATTGAAAGAACTCAACTTAAACGCCCAAGAGATAGAATTCGTAAGAAGCATATATCTTTCCCCCAAAGCTGCAGAAGAGGTTGGAAGACAAGCAAAAAATTATGGAATTGAACTGAGCGTGCATGCTCCCTACTTTATTAATTTATTATCCGACAAAAAAGAAACAGTCGAAGCCTCAATTAAGAGAATTCTTGATAGTGTAGATAGAGCTGAAAGAATGGGGGCGAAATTCGTTGTGGTACATGCTGCCTATTATGGAAAATTGAGCAAAGAAGAAGCGTTCGAGAAAATGAAACAAATAACATTGAGGATCGTTGAAGAAATGGAAAAGATGAGAGTAAAAAATGTGAAACTTGCCTATGAAACCATGGCTAAGGAAACTCAATTCGCTGATTTAAATGAGCTTTTGAGATTAATGAAAGAAGTTAAATCTAAGTTATTGACAGTTTGTGTGGATTTTGCCCATTTGTACTGCAGAGGAAATGGAAAAATAGATTATTCACAAATTTTAGATAAAGTTAAAAACTTCGCTCATATTCAATCTCATTTCTCGAACGTTAAATATAATGCGAAAACAAAAAAGTTTGTTGACGTTCACGTTCCAATCAATTCTCATCCTCCCTTTGAACCGCTAGCAAGAGAAATTATAAAGAGAGACCTTACGATTACTATAATTTCAGAATCTCCGGAATTGGAGTTAGATAGTTTGAAGATGAAAAAAGTATTCGAGAAACTCGGTTATAAATTTTAGATAAATTCGATATTTTCTAGCTTTCTCTGAGTATTTATATTATTCCCATTTTTCTCCATTCTTTCTCTATTTCCTTTTTTGTCTTTCCGCAACTAGAGCAACTTTCACTTAAAACAACAACCTCTTGCCTAACTTTATGGTAACTCGTTTTTCTTCCTCCTCTTACTGCACTTCTCTTAGCAACATAGGTTGTGGGCCTAACTAACACTTCTATAGTTTCATTTCCGCAAAATGGACACTCCCAAACCTCTTTTTGTAAAAACGGCATAAAAATTATCAAAACTTAAACTTAAAAACTACTTCTTCTCCTTTTTCTCTTCTTCTTTTTTCTCTTTCTTTGGTATTAATTCTTCTAACGGTTTTTCTCCTTTCTTAACAACTTTGCAGTTAATCTGAACTATGTCAGGAGAAATCGTATTCCCTCTAACAGTTTTCTTCCTTCTTTGCCCCTTTCTTTCCGGATGAAAACAGGGTGGTCCGGAGAGCAGAACTTTCTTCTTCACCGTTCCTTCAATATTTGGATGCATAGGAAAACCATCCTTATCGGTACCACCAGTTATTTTCACTACATAGCCACTCAAACCTAGTGGTGATAGATCTGCTTCATCTCCAATTTTTTTACCAATAAGGAAAGCTGCTTTGCTCTGATCTACTTCTAACTGATAAGCTTTTCTCGTTTCTGGATCACTTATTACAAGTTTGAATACTGGCATAAAATTTTCTTTACATAATGTTTTTAAATGTTTTAAAAATCTAGAAGCAATAAATCAAGGAACAGTAAATATTGATATGGGAAATGAAGGAAAAATTACCCCATGGGAAGTCGAAGGGAAGGTTAACTATGGAGAAATTGTAAAAGAGTTTGGCCTTAAAGAGATTAATGAGGAGATTCTCGAGAAAATAAAAAGCTTTACTGGAGATTTACATGTTTTGCTGAGAAGAAAATATTTTTTTGCTCATAGAGATTTAGATGTTGTATTGAATGAAGCAAAAACAAATGGATTTTTTCTTTATACTGGTAGAGGACCTAGTGGACCTATGCACATTGGTCATTTAATTCCTTTCATGTTCACAAAGTGGCTTCAAGATAAGTTCAAAGTGAATGTTTACATAGAACTAACTGATGATGAAAAGTTTCTTGAACCAAAAAGAAAATTGAGTTTAGAAGAAACAAGAAAATGGGCTTACGAAAATATTTTAGATATAATTGCTGTAGGCTTTGATGAAAACAAAACATTTATTTTTCAAGATACTGAGTACATAAGGAACATGTATCCGCTTGCAATAAAAATTGCTAAAAAGATAAACTTCTCAACAGTCAAAGCGGTTTTTGGTTTTACAAATGAAACAAACATCGGATTGATATTTTTCCCAGCTTTAGAAATAGTCCCAACATTTTTTGAAGACAAAATTTGTTTAATACCAGCTGGAATAGATCAAGATCCTTTCTGGAGGTTACAAAGAGATGTAGCAGATGCTCTTGGAAAAAGAAAATCAGCTCAAATCCATTCCAAATTCTTACCACCGTTAACTGGAATAGAAGGAAAGATGTCGGCAAGCAAACCAGAAACTTCTATTTATTTGACTGATGATGAGAAAACTGTAAGAGAAAAAATTTACAAACACGCGTTTTCTGGAGGACAACCAACTATTGAATTACACAGAAAGCTTGGTGGCAATCCAGATATAGATGTTAGCTTTCAGTGGCTAAAGACCCTTTTTGAGGAAGATGATAACAAGCTCAAGAAAATAGAGGAAGATTATAGAAGTGGTAGATTGCTAACTGGAGAGCTTAAGGACATTTTAATTGAAAAACTCGTCAAGTTTTTGCAAGAGCATCAAAGGAGAAGAGAGGAAGCTAAAGAGAAAGTTAAAGATTTTAAGTATGATGGAAAATTGGCAAAAGAAATGTGGGAAAAGGTGTTTGAATGAAAAATATCCTTTTGTTTCAGTTATTATACCAACATTAAATGAAGAAAAGTATATCGAGGCTACTTTGCTTTCAATAAGAAATCAGGATTACAAAGGCAAATACGAAATTATTGTGGTTGATTCTAATAGTAAGGATAGAACTGTAGAAATTGCTAGGAAATATGCGGATAAGGTTATTGTAACTAAAAGAAAGGGAGTTTCAGCAGGGAGAAATATTGGAGCAAGAGTCGCAAGAGGAGAAATATTACTTTTTGTTGATGCAGACACAATATTATTACCAAACGTTATAAGTAAAATTGTGAACCATTTAAAGAAAAAGAATATTGTAGGTGTTGTTGTTCCAGTACTTTCGGACGATTTCACTAAAAACATTCTATATACTATTGGAGACTGGATTAATTATCTTCTTTCAAAAAATAATCTTCATCTAATTCATGCAATATGTTTCGGGTGTAAGAGGGATGCTTTTTTCAGAGTGGGTGGTTTTAATGAACAGCTTCACGTTGCCGAAGATATAGAGTTAGGATCTCGAATCAAGAAGATCGGTAAAGTAGAATATATAAAAGATACATTCGTTATAACATCATCTAGGCGAATAAAAAAATGGAGTATATTCAAACAACTTAATGCTTGGCCATTGGGATATTTCTATTTTAAAATATTTGGATATCAACCAAAATATCCCCCAATTAGATGAATTTTTAAAACTAAATTTTAGGATTTGTAAAAAAATTATGAAAAATAAGATAATAGTGGTTAGAAATGTAAAAAATCCAAAAATTTCGGTTATTATACCAACATTAAACGAAGAAAAATATATGGAAAAGACGCTTCTTTCTCTAAAAGCTCAGACAATAAAAGTTCCCTATGAGATTATTGTGGTTGATTCTAATAGTAAGGATAGAACTGTAGAAATTGCTAGGAAATATGCGGATAAAGTTATTATAACTAAAAGAAAGGGCATAGCCGTTGGTAGAAATGTTGGTGTTAAATACGCTAGGGGAGAAATTTTAGTCTTTGTTGATGCTGATACAGTCCTGCTTCCAAATGTTTTGGAAAAAGCTTACAATGAAATAAGAAAGAGAGATGTTTCATTAGTCTCTTGCCCAATAGTTCCAATGACGCCTTCGCTACTACTTCATCTAATGTACAGAGTTTATAATCAGTTTTCTATAAGCTCAATAAAATTTGGCAAACCGCAAATTTCAGGAATGTTTATGGTCACAAAGAGAAAGATATTTGATGCTGTTGGTGGTTTTAATGAAAATCTTAAAATACTTGAGGATTTTGATTTTTCTGAGAAAGTTTCAAAACTTGGAAAGGTAAAAATGATAACAAGCGTTTTCGTTTTAACGTCTCCTAGAAGACTTGAAAAATGGGGAAAATTAAAAAGTGCAATAAACTATGTGTTTTTGATATACTTGCCATACTTATTTGCAAAAAAGGATGCTGGCTGGAAAATTTATAAACCAATTAGATAAAAGCAAACTTTTATTTTTCAACAAGAATTCTAGTTTATGCAATACGTTTTAACTGAAGAAGGAGAAAAATATTTGAAAAATGGTTTACCGGAAAAAAATCTAGTTCTTTACTTGGAAAAATTTGGAAAAGCGCCAATAAGCGATCTTGAAAAAGAAATAGAAAATTTCGATATTGCTCTATTATGGGCGAAAAAGAAAGGATGGGTTGAACTAAAGTTTAATGAGCTTGTTCTCATCAAAAAGCCTGAGTCTTTTCCTGAAGAAGATGCACTAAGAAAAATCAAGGAGAATAGAATAGAGGAAGTAGATGAATCTATGATAAAGCTTCTCTTGCAGAGAAAACTCATTCAGAAAGTTGTATATGAACATTTAGAAAAGCTAAAGGGAAAGGAAGTAACTGTTTTAACAAGCGAGTTAATAAAAAGCGGATATTGGAGAGAAGTTAAAATTAAAAGGTTTGATGCTAACATTCCTCCAGCCGAGATTTATGGAGGAAAGATTCATCCGTATATCAAAGTAATTAGGGAAATTAGAGAATTTCTAGTTGGTTTAGGATTTAAGGAAGTTAAGGGACCTTTAATTGAAATAAACTTTTGGAACTGTGACGCCCTTTTTATGCCAAGCGATCATCCAGCAAGAGAGATACACGATATTTTCTTTATTGAGGGAGAAGGCAAAGTTAAAGAAAAGAAAATATGGGAAGAAGTAAAGAAGATTCATAAGAAAAGATGGGGATATTGGGATGAAAAGTTAGCAAAAAAATTGATATTGAGGAGTCAGTGCACTGCTGTCTCTGCAAGAATACTAGCCAAAACGCGAAAGTTACCACTAAAGATTTTTACAATAGACAGAGTTTTCAGACCGGATGTGATAGATGCAAAGCACTTTATAGAATTCGAGCAATGCGAAGGAATAGTTGCAGATAAGAATTTAAATTTTAAGCATTTGCTTGGATACTTAAAAGAAATTGCAAAAGTGTTTGGTGGAGAAGATGTTATGTTTAAACCATCCTACTTCCCTTTTACAGAACCTAGCGTTGAAATGTACGTTAAAATTAATGAACTAGGATGGGTTGAGGCCGGTGGTGCTGGGATTTTAAGGAAAGAAGTCACACAACCTTTGGGAATTAACGTGCCCGTACTGGCTTGGGGTTTGGGAATCGGAAGATTAGCCATGTTAAAACTTGGAATAAGCGACATTAGATTTCTCTATTCGGATAACCTAAAATGGTTAAGGGAGGTTTGAATGCCAACAGTAACGTTTAACAAAAAAGAATTGTTTAAACTGATTGGAAAAAAGCTAAGCGACGAGGAAATTAAAGAGATAGTAAATAGGTTGAAGTGCAATATTGAAGAGATTGGGAAAGATGAAATTAAACTTGAGCTTACTGCTGATAGATGTGATATGTTTATAATGGAAGGGTTTGCTAGATGCTTAAGAGAATTTATTGGATTTGATTCAAAAGAGATAAAGGTCTATAACTCGAATTTCGTTATAAAAAGGGAGGAGGTACCCGTAAGGCCTTTTATAGCGTGTGCAATTGTTAGAGATGTTAAGCTAGATGAAGAAATGATAAAATACTTGATGAATGTTCAAGAATTACTTCACGAAACAATAGGAAGAAAAAGGAGGAAGGCTGCTATAGGTTTGCATGATTTTGACAAAATTGAAGGAAAAATTGAATATAGAGGCGCCTCTAGAAACGAAAAATTCACTCCACTAGGAGAGAAGGAGGAAATGAGCTTACTCGACGTTTTAGTAAAGACAGAAAAAGGGAGAAAATACGGAGAACTTATAATAAATGCTAACAAATGGCCGGTCTTTGCTGATGAAAGAGGCATCTTCAGTTTTCCTCCTATATTAAACTCGGAAAGAACCAAGATTACAGAAAATACAAAAAATATGTTTATAGATGTTACTGGTACAGATGAAAACACAGTTAAGCATGTAATGAATATTTTAGTTCTACTCTTCGGAGAAAGAGGATATAGAATAGAAGGAGTAAGAATAAAAGGGAAAAGGGAAATTTTTACCCCAACTTGGATTGAAAAACCTATAGAAATTGAGAAAGGAGAAATAGAAAAAATCCTTGGAGAAAGTTTTAGTGATAGTGAGATAGAAAGGCTTCTAAGGAAAATGGGATATAAAGTTTTTGTTGGTAAAAAAAGTATTATAGCTATAGCTCCTCCATACAGGTTTGATATTTTTTCGGAAGCAGATGTGATAGAGGATATAGCTATAGCTTATGGATATGGTAACTTTACTCCCGAATTACCAAACGTATTTACAAAAGGAGAAGTTTTAGAAATTGAGAAGATTTGCAACGACGTTAGAGAATTACTAGTTGGTTTCGGATTTCAAGAGATAGTGAGGCCCATTTTGACTAACGAAGAAATTCAGTTCAAGAAAATGTTAATAAAGGGAAATGCTATCAAACTGAAAAATCCTGTTTCCGAGCTTTATACACAAACAAGAACTTGGTTGTTACCAAGTTTAATGGACTTTCTTTCCAAAAATACAAATGAGCCTTATCCTCAAAGAATATTTGAAATTGGAGATGTTGTTATGCCTGATGAAAATTCTGAAACTAGAGCAAAAGAAATTAGAAAGGTGGCAGCTGCTATAGCAAGTAGTGGGTCTTTTTTCGCGGAAATGAAAAAAATCGCTATTGAAATTGCAAAAAAATTGGGAAAAAAGTTGGAGTTTAAAAATGATTCTCATCCAAGCTTTATTGAAGGAAGATTTGCAAGAATGTATAGTGATGAAGAAGAGGTAGGATTTTTTGGAGAAATAAATCCGCTAGTTCTCGAGAATTTCAAAGTTTATACTCCTGTTGCTGCTCTTGAAATGAAAATCCTAGAGTTTAATCCATGAGAACAATCTATCAAAGAGACTAGGAGAAATTCTATACTTACTTCCTATAAGTCTGAATGCTAAATTTTGGATTTCAATAGCAGCTTTGGAATAAGGATAAGAGTAAACAAGTAACTTCCTTTCATTTACAGTCTTTTGTACGAGTTTGTCCTCTGGAATTTGTGCTATCACAGGATAACTTAAAACGCTTTCAACATCTACTTTCTTCAACTCATTTCTTGTTCTACCAACTCTATTTAAAACTACTCCAATTATTTTTTTACCTACTTTTTCAGCTATTTTAATAGCTCTAAGAGCATCCGCAACAGAAGGGAGATCAGGATTGGTTATTATTAGTACTTCATCACAAACACTTAAAGAAGCAATAGCCTCCCTTCCCAAACCTGCTGCAGAGTCTATAAGAGTAAAGTCGGAATTTAAATTAGCAACAACCTTAGATAAATTTGAAGGATCAACGTCAAGTATATCTTCTACACTTAAACTACCTGGAATTACCTTAATTCCTCCTGGATAAATGTAAATTCCTCCCTTGAGTTTGTCTATGTCTTTTAGAATGTCATGCAATGTTATTTCAGCTAGATGAAAACCAAAATGAATCCCTAAATTTGGAGTTGTTAAATTTGCGTCTAAAACAACAACATCATAACCTAGCTTAGCCAGAGCAGCAGAAAGATTCGCAGTTATTACTGTCTTTCCGACTCCTCCTTTTCCTGACAGAACACTTATAACTCTCATTTTAGAATTTGATTTAAAGGTATTAAACCTTTTAACGAACTATTAATTGGAGCTCTCTAGCTCCAAGGTGTAAAATGGTAGATTTTGTCCAAGTTTGGAATTGGTATTCTAGGGAAAAAGTTAGGAAGGCTATACTGGAATTTGCTAAAAATAGAGAAGTTGTTTCTGTTTTTTCTGATGGAAGCTATGGAAGAAGACCAGATTCTCTAAATTATGATGGAGATATTCTACAAGCTGTAGCAGAAGGTACTGTAGCTTTTCATTCTTCTGTTGAAAGATGGGAAAATCCGATGAGATTGGATGTTGGAATGAAAAGGGAAGATTTGGATAATTTAAGAATCGGTTGGGATTTGTTAATTGATTTAGATGTGAAAGATTTTGAAATAGCTAAAATAGCAACAAAAAAGTTCATAGAGGCTTTGCAAGACCATGGGGTAAAGAATATTGGAGTCAAGTACACTGGGGGTAAGTCTTTCCATGTTATTGTACCATTTGAGTCTTTCCCTTCAAAAGTAAACGATATACCAACAAAAAATTTGTATCCAGAGCTTTCTCAAAAAATTATTGAATACTTAAAATGGTACGTTAGAGATGAACTGAAAGAGGCTTTACTAGCTCTGGATAATCCAACTAATCTTTCACAGAGGATAGGAAAGCAAGTTGAGGAAATTATGGAAGGTGGAGAATTAGACCCATTTAAAGTTGTAAACGTTGACGTCTTTGGCTCTCGACATCTTTTCAGAATGCCATACAGTTTAAACGAAAATACAATGCTAGTTAGCTTACCAATAAGGATTGAGGAAATAGATTCTTTTGAGAAGGAACAGGCAGAAATTAGAAAAGCTAGAATCGGTGAAAACTTCATAAAAATTTATACAAAAGAAGATGCGACAGCGCTTGTTATAGAAGCTCTTGATTGGTATGATAGAAATAAGAAGGAAGAAAAAAGCATTTCCACTACACTGCCTAAAAAGCCTGTTAGTAGGGAAGGTAGAATTCCTGAGGAACTCTTTCCACCGTGCATAAAAAAGATTTTGAACGGATTAAATGATGGGAGAAAGAGGGCAATATTCATTCTTGTTACTTTCTTAAGAAATATGAACTGGTCGCTCGAGGAGATAGAAAAGAAAATATACGAATGGAATGAAAAAAACAAACCTCCATTGAGAGCAAATTACATAAGAACTCAGCTAAGATGGCATTTTAGGCAAGACAGAAACCTCTTACCTCCAAATTGCGATAGTAAAATTTTCTATGAAGACATGGGATTGAAAGATAGTTGCGAGGAATGCATAAAGATGGGAGTTAAAAACCCGATTAACTATCCATTTGCTCTCTTGAAAAGAATAAAGAAGAAGAAAACAAAATAAACTATGGAGGTTATAAGTTTTGAGTTTTTAAGAAAGATTCTGAATGAAGAGAGAAAGAGCCAAAATCTTACTAAGCTTCCCGACAATTTTTACGAAAATGTTAAAGTGTATTTAGAGGAGAAGAGAAAGGCTGTTAGAGAAAGGAAGGACGAGATTGAATTGAGAAATATAGAAAGGATCGTTGAGAATATTTTTAACTTAAGGGAAAGAAAAATCGTTAATTTTGCAATAATGAGTGTAAGAGCTGGTGTCCAACCTTCTAATTTAACTGAAGATGAAAAAATCTTTTTTAATAGACTAGTTGAGATTCTGAAAGAGAGAAGAACATTAGTTGAAAAAATAAAATCGAATGAGGAAAAAAAGGAGCTTGAAATCTTAGTAGTTTTTAAGCAAGATTTCCCTGCTTTTGTCGGAATAGACGGACAAACCTATGGACCATTTAAAAAAGGAGATATAGCAAAACTACCAGAGGAAAATAGAAAAATGCTGGTAGCCAAAGGTGTGGTGGAAGAATTTAAAGTTGAAAAATAGAAATAAGTAATGAAATTTCCAAAAGAGATAAGAACATTTTGTCCATACTGCAAGAAGCATACTTTACATAAAGTTGAGATTGTGAAAAAAAGACCTAGAAGAACTTTAGCTCATGGACAAAGAAGATTTTTGAGAAAAATGAAAGGTTATGGAAGTTTCCCCAAGGAGAATCCGAAAAAAAGGGAAAAAGCAACAAAAAAAGTTAACCTAAAATTAACATGTCACGAATGTAAAAAAGCTCACTCTATAAAAGGATGGAGAGTTAAAAAATTTGAATTGGTAGAGAAAGAAAGGTAGAGAATATGAAGAAGATTATCGAAATGCCGAGAAGTAAGTTTTTAAGGGTAATGTGTAAGAAATGTAAGCATCAGCAAATAGTTTT
>JAJHRL010000084.1 GCA_020832825.1 Candidatus Aenigmatarchaeota archaeon
GATTATCTTTACACACACAAGCACAAATTTTATCAAGAATACTTCATAGCAGGAATATCTATTTTGAAGAAAATATTAAGAGTCTATTTATTAAGGGCTCTACATTCGCTTAGTATAAATAAGGTTTTGGATGCGCTTAATGTGTTCGTAAATGATATAAATTTGTATCTGAAAGAAATTGTACAGGATTTTCAAATACTAAACATAGAACATGTGGAAGCACTTGGTTTAGTATACATTGAACTTTTGTTTACATTTAATATCTACAATAGAATAATTAATGTTAAATTGTTTGTACATATTGATAGAGACAAACTAACAATTAGTGTTTAGCACTCAGTCTAAATTTTTGTTTATGTTTACGAGAACAGGTAGATTTGTAGAGAGAAAAATTATACCCACTCAAATTAAAGTATTGGATAGTATATTAGGAGGTGGAATAGAAGAAAGAGG
The DNA here is from genome assembly GCA_020832825.1 of Candidatus Aenigmatarchaeota archaeon. GTDB lineage: Archaea > Aenigmatarchaeota > Aenigmatarchaeia > CG10238-14 > SpSt-28 > SpSt-28. The sequence continues at coordinate 454 of JAJHRL010000084.1, forward strand.
AATAGTACTGATTGTAGGAACTCCAGGTGCAGGTAAGACACAATTATCTATTCAAATTGCATCACAATTTAAGAAACATGGTTATCAAATATTCTATTTGGACACGGAAATTGCTGTAACAGAAACAAGAGCTAAAGCATTTGGATTAGATTTGAATGATCTCATACAATATGCTCCAACTATAGAAGAATTGGATGAAGCAATTGAATCAGAATTATTGCCAAAATTACAAGATAAGAAAACTTTGTTAGTTATAGATAGCATATCAGCGCTATCAACGAAACAAGAATTTAGTTCACTAACAGATAGTATAGCGCTAGGTATAAAAGCAAATCTGTTAACCAGACTAATAAACAAACTGTTTAGATACAAAATTGACTATAATCTAACCGTTGTTATAACTGCTCACATGAAAGAGAACATAAGTTTAACTCCCTTTGGAGCAACTGGATTACTAACAATAAAGGGAAAATACAGGATACCGGGTGGAGCTGCATTACTGTATGCAGCAAATCAAATGCTGTATCTAATAACAAAAGAAACAAAAGAGTTAGCAGGTAATGTTCAAATAAGATTCGTTGAAGCCGGTGTTGTAAAGAACAGATTGTTTACTAGTGGGAAGAGTATAAAAATAGCATTCTCTGACAAATACGGGTTCTTTGATTTGCTATCATCATTACAATTTCTAGTTGATTATAATGTAATTGAATCAAAGCAAGGAAGATTAAAGTTTCCATTTACAGATAAAGGTTTATTAATAAAAGATGTTATAACTCTATACAAAAATGATACAAAGTTCAGAGAACAGCTTGATAATTTAATTAACACTAGTGCATACGAGATATTAGTCAAACCATATATGTTTGAAGATAATGTTTCTGATAGTCAAACAGAAATGGACATACTTGCCAATGTACAGGAAACTGAAGATGTATTATCAACAGAGGATATAGACACAAACAAAAAAACAAAAAAGAAAAATCATCAACTTGATGAATTGGATATAGATATATGATTTTTTATGCAACTAGGCTAAATTTATTGAAATGAAGGAATTCATTAAGACGGCAACTAAAATTGGAGCATTCTTTATTACGATTGATGATAATATTATGTATGCTTACAACAATGATTTTGTATTAGTCGGAGCAAATGATTTTCTACCCAACTGTTCAATTGTCAATTATACTCCACTACAAATTCTTGAGAAAGATACAATCAAAAACATTGGTGTAAATTATGATTCAAATGAGTTAGTAATTGAAACAAATTTTGGAAAGTTTAAATTCACTGTAATGAAAAATGAAGACAAAAATGATCTGCTCAAGAAGATTATAAACCTATACACCAACAATACATACAACTATAGAATTGATGTAGGTATTCTAAGCAAGGTCTATGAACTAACTTCTGTTATGAAAGGATTGAATGTAAACATTGAAAATGATAAAATAGTATGTTCAACGATTGATTTTGAATCAGAAATATATCTGAACGCAGAAACAAAATTAGAAGTTCCATTAAACACAATACTTGATTTTGATCCAGAGGTAATCGACATATATGCAGATGATGAACATATGATATTGATTGGAAGATATGATAGCTACAGTTTATTTAGATTAGTTTAATTTTTTTACAACCAATCTAAATTTATAAACATGGAAGTGTTTATATACGACAAAGAAGGAATTCTGAATTACGATTTAATATCATCTGTTATGAAAGAATTAATACCGGGATCTGTATCAATTGAAATTATGGTATTTAAAAATGATAACAATTACTTCGTACATTACAATTCAGATGTGATTAAATTACAAATAACTCCAAAACTGTTTTATGTCCCAGTGAAATTTATTCCAAATGAATTAGAAAAAGCGAATAAAATTGTTCAATTTTACATGCATGAAGTACATCCGAAATGTATTTTGAAATTAAGAAAAACGAAGTTTTAACATTTTTTTTACACCTATGCTAAATTTATCACTATGGAAAAGTATCTAAGTCCAACAAAAATATTTAACGAATTTGGAGAAAGAAGTGTTGATGCCAGATGCATCATTGGCGG
>JAJHRL010000085.1 GCA_020832825.1 Candidatus Aenigmatarchaeota archaeon
CCTTCCTCAACCCAGGTGCAGTAATAAACCCCGACCAAGGAGAGCTAGCAGGCCATTTCTCCCAGCTAGGCATCAAGCTAAAAGCCAAACCAAGCACAACCACTAGCACAAGCAACCACGCGAGAAACCTCAATAACCCCATTTCCAACACCCATCCTACTATAAGCAGTGTTTTAAACCAGTGCATCCTCCTAGACTAGACTTTAGGGGGTACGCGCCTTTACACTAGCATAATAACCATGCTATATCGAAGCACGAGCTAGACCAGGACACGTCGACGCTGACACACGGATTAAACACACCTATTGTAAACCCTGGTTCAAAGTGAAACCACAATGGTCACTACGAGATCCCCCACCCAGTGTCCGGTAATGATTGTGATGGCTCTAAAGATCGTGGAGACTATGGTTGTATAGGATTGCAAAATACGAATACAGGAGTTATTTGCTGTCAAAGCGATTCAAATTGCTCAGGTTATGATCCCACAACACATACTAAATATGTTTGTGAATGTCCGGATTCAAGTAAATGTAATATAATTGGTAGTAGCTATACATGCAAGCCTAAAGGTTCTTGTTCTGCTCCTTCTGATTGTGAAGACACTTGGTGTTGTTATACTCCTGATATTGGTGGAGATAGAACTTGTCAGAAACAAGGAACTATAAAATCTTATCAAGGAAAATCTTATCTTTGCGACCCACCAGAAGGATTTATCAGTGCAGCAAATAAGCAACTAACTTTGCTCGATTTCTTGCTCAAATTTAATCTTTTTTCTAAGGTTTTTTCATGAGGTAAATAACGATATCACTACTGGGTAGCATTAAGTAAACTTTTTTTACACCATCTTTAACCAACCCTTCTTTGCAATAATATAAGCCGAAAAGGTTTGCTGATCCTTCAAGAATTTGAGAATGGTTTTTTAGCCCATTATAAATGTTGTCCGGAAGACTAATAGCCCATTCGCTTACGGCTGCTCCCAAAGGTGTAGGTTCTATGTTGTTGATAGGGCTAACGGGAAATCCAAATGCTCTTAAAGTCTGAGGTATAAAATAATAAATTCCTACTTCTTCTGTTGCAGGCGGATAATTTCCAACATTCCATCTTTCATACCCCATTACAAACTTAACCAAATCCCAATATTTCCAGTTCTTTGTAATGTATTGATCAATAGCATTTCTTTGATTAACTAATTGTATGAATTCATCATCGTTTCTATACTCACCCAATTTAATTCCAATATACTGATAAACAGTATTACTCAAACCATGATTCTGCCTATCAACTAACCATCCATAATAGAAGTTTCTTGGATCCTCATTCCATCTTCCAATTTTCCCATCCGGATACAATCTACTTATCGCTTCATATTCTCTCTCAGCCTGTATCAAAGCTGTCTTTGCCCCTTCAATTCCCAAAACTTTTTTTACTTTTCTCCATATCAAAAGTTCCATTATCAAGATGGAACAAAAACAATAAAGCTTGCCTTCTTGTATTAGCATCTTGGTATAAAGCATCTAACTTATCAGAATCGTACCAAGGAAAATCTCTATTGTAAAGTTTATTTTCTCCTCCAAACTGAGGAGCTTTATTAGAATATAAATTCCACTGTAGCATTATCAAATCCCAAATATCTTCATCTGTTGGCTTAAGATTTCTTCCATTAAGAGTTTGCTCTGCATAATTTATACCATACTTTGCATCAAAAATCGAATAAGCATTTGCAATTATTTTTCCATTCAACCCTTCAAACATTTCAGGATGCTTTAATATATCAAAGCCAGAATCAATAATTAATTTCATATGCTTTGCAAGCATCCAAGTTTCTCTACCAGCATCTGGGGTTAAAACAAAGTTATTCCCATATACAGAGTGGAAGACTATTGGTGAGAAATCAACAAGCTTATCCCCGTATTTATCAATCTGTGTAGCTTTTGTCAACAGGGAGATTTCATTGAAATCCTCTGGTAATTCCCTATCAACAACTGCAATCCCATAATATCCAATGGCTTTCACTGTGGCGTCTTTAGCTAGTTCTTTATCGAAACCTAGCCTTAGACCCAGGCTGGAGGAGTAATCAATTGTTTTTAATGGATCTGCTATTCTAAATTGAGGGTTGTTTTCGTAGAGGTTTTTAGCCTTGTAGATTTCACTGTACAGCCCTTTAACCAAGACTGCGAAATTACTTGAATATTTCAATTCTTCACTAGTTATTTTACCATCGGACGCCTTTTCCTTCAAATAATTAATGAAGGTTGGCACATCCAGGGCTTCTCTGCTACTAGCCATTAACTCTACGAATTGTTTTTCATTACTATCCTGAGCTTCATCATTATCCAAGGGTTTAACAATATCAATATACTTCTCTAAACCCAAATCCAAAGCATACTTTACATTTGGATTAGGCTTTAAAGGATCTGTGTGATAGATAAAAATCTCTTCATAATCGCTTATTCCATCATTATCCGTGTCTCTGCTATTAGGATCAGTATGATACTTATTCAACTCAT
>JAJHRL010000086.1 GCA_020832825.1 Candidatus Aenigmatarchaeota archaeon
ATGAATAAACAACATGGAAAGATTTTTTCAGTTTCCAATCTTTTCATTCAAACAAAAATAATAGCAACTTATCATCCGGCAGCAATTTTAAGAAATCAAAATTTAATGGCAGCGGCTAAAGCTGATTGGGAAATCATAAAAGAAGCAATTGATAGTTTGCTATAAACTAGCTAAGGATTTATTCTGAACCCCATACTTACAAATAAGACAAGAAAAATGATTATGGATACAGCCAGCCTTCTCTCAACCTTGGGAAAGGTAAAGCATCTCTTATGTGCTCTAGTTTGCAAACCCACATTAGCAATCTTTCAACTCCCAAACCCATTCCGCTATGCGGAACCGAACCAAATCTCCTCAAATCTAAATACCATTCATAAGCAGAAATCTCTTCATCTCCAATTTTAACTTTAAGCTTATCCAAATTCCACTCTTTAATTTTCTTCTCCAAAATATCAAGCCTCCATTCCCTTTCTGAACCACCAACAATTTCTCCATAGCCTTCTGGTGCTAACAAATCAAAGTTCTTTACAACATTTTCATCTTTATCAAACATGTAAAACGCTTTTAACTTTCTCGGATATTCTATAACAAAAACTGGAGTATCAAACTGTAAAGTTAAAACTCTTTCTTCATCAGCTCCTAAATCGCTTCCATGATCAATATTCATTCCTTTTGATTTCAAAATATCAATTGCTTGCTTGTAGGTTATAACCCTCCATGGTTTTTCAATTATTGCTTTCAATTCTTCAATATTTCTACCAGTTTTTTCTTTTATTATCTCAAACTCATCTTTTCTCTCTTCAATAGTCTTTCCAATAGCATACTTTAAAGATTCTTCAGTAACTTTCATTAAATCTTCCATTGTATACCAAGCAGCTTCAATTTCAAAATGCCAATATTCATGTAAATGTCTTCTTGTTCTAGATTTCTCTGCTCTAAAGCTTGGAGTCAAAGAAAAAACTTTTCCTAAAGAAAAAATCAAAGCTTCTAGATATAGTTGAGCAGATTGAGATAAATACGCTTTTTGATCAAAATACTTCACTTCAAATAAAGTTGTAGTTTCTTCGCACGCATTTCCAACTAGAATTGGTGGAAATACTTCAAACCATCCGTCTTTTACATACCACTCTCTCAAATTCTTTAGCAAAGAATGCTTAATTTTTTGAGTAGCAGAAAACCATCTCGACCTTATCCATAAGTGCCTGTATTTTTGAATAGTATCCGGCTCTTCTCTACCTCTCAAAGGAAATGGTTTTCCATAATCAAAAACTTCAATTTCTTTAGCTTCAACCTCATAGCCACCAGGAGCTCTTTTATCTTCATGAACTATTCCTTTTACAGCTAGAGATCCCTCTATTTGAATTGGTTGTATTTTCTCAACAAGCTTAGGGTCTTTAATAACAACTTGAACTATTCCATTGGCATCTCTAACAACAAGGAAAATCTTATTCCCAATTATTCTTCTTCTATAAACCCATCCTCTAAAATAAACTTCCTTTCCAACTTTCTCCCTTTCAAAAATATTCTTTATTTCAATTAACTCCATAGAATATTCACCCTTGCAAGAATAAAAAATGAAATTTTAAAAGGAGCTTTAGCCATTTTGTTGACCACTTGGCATTATATTACTTTGAAGAAGAATTTAAATTTTCGATAGTCAGAAACTAAGTTTAAATATCACCAGCAAATCTTATTATGAACTGGAAATTCGTAGCAATAATAGTAATCTTTGTAATTTTATTAGCATTGCCTGTAATTTTTCATTTTCAGTCTAGAAAAACAGAAAAAGAAAGAGCAATAGAGGTATGTATAAAGGCGTGTAGGGAGGCAGTAATTTCTGGTAGGGATTTATCAGTTGGACCATGCCTTTTAGATCCGGTGCCAGATTTGAGAGATTGGGTTTGTGATGTAGCGCATTGGCCCAGGCAAGATGTTGATAATTTGCCTGAGAACCAATGCTCCTCCTTTAGAGAAAGGAAAGCTAGACATTTCGTGGAAGTTGATCCAAGCTGTAAATTCATTAGAGCATACTAACCATAACTTCTCCAAGTATAGCCGCACTTCTTGCATCTATAAAAAGTTGTTGGTGGTTCATCAGAGCTTCTAGTCTGCTGAACCCACCAATATGCTTCATCATTTCCACACTTTGGACAAGTAATTTTTGTTACTGGAAACTGGCTTAGTTCCTCTCCTTTTCCAAACACAATTATTTTCTTGTTTTCATCCTTTATCATTCTTTCTCCCACTATCATTTTCTCTCTTTTCGCTTCTTCTTTATAGCCACAATTATGGCAAACAAAATATTTTTTGCCCTTAATTTCCTCAATTCTCAATAAACTCCCGCACTTAGGGCAAAACTTCATATTCCCACCATCCTTACAAACAACACTTTAATTAAACCAATATAAGGAACTGTAAATATAACTTTCCCATGAATTTGCTTTTTATCAATTCTGTATTCATAATCTAGCTGCATTGCGTTATGATCACCTTTTGTTTGAAAGC
>JAJHRL010000016.1 GCA_020832825.1 Candidatus Aenigmatarchaeota archaeon
ATTGGAGTTGTGTTATAGTAGTTAGATTGTTCTCCATCTCTTATCTCAAACTTGAACCAGTTATTGTTCCCAATATTACTACAATCAAATCCATGATAAACGACGCTACAAGTTCCTTTAGTTGGAACGCCAGGAATTCCGTTTATTATGCTACTACCAACATAATTCCAAGTTATTCCATTGTCTTTGCTAATGAATAGTCTACATTCAACTGTATCACCTTCTTGATCGTAGATATCTGCTGTAAAGTTGAACTTATTAGACCAGCCAACATAATCATCGAAACCAACTTTTTGCCATGAATTTATCGAGTTGTTCCAAACATAGACGCTAAAGTTTTCTGCAGTAGCATTAACGTTCTCTAACCAGAACCTGTTTTGATATGTAGTTGAATTGAAGTTGTATAATGGCATTAAAGTAGAATTCAATCTTATGCTCCAATAACCTTCTTTTTTACCAGTAGAATTCCAAGTACAGTTATACCAACCATTGTATTCGTTCATTATCGGATTGCAAGTTTCTGCCTCTCCATATGGAGAAATCAGTTCTATACTAACGCTTGCATTTGGTATTAGACCTTCAGATGAACAGTCGCTAGTAGTATTGAATCTAATTGTTATTGGTTGAGTTACGTTGAAAATGCTTCCGTTAATTGGTAATTCTAAGTTGTTCTTTAATTGACCTGTAATGTTGAAAGTCGGTGGAGCAAAAGGACCACCTGCTCTTTGAGTATAGTTTTCAGCAATATAGCAGGAATCTATTATTCCTGCATCCCATTTTTGAATTCCCACTGAATAGCTACAATCTGGATCTAAAATATAGCTAATGTAGCCAGAGGAATTTGTCGTTACAGTAAATCTAGTGTTAAATGTATTTCCATCTTTTGTAAAGTAGAATGCTGCCAACTTTCCTTCTGGTAAGTATTCATCTCTATCTAAATCTCTAATCCTCATCACAAAGGTTCCTTGAGTATTTCCTATTTCTCTATCAATTCTTTCTGGCGCAAATACATAGTAAACCTCTACGCTATCTGGCCTTATTTCTATTGTATCAGAACTTTCGTTAGTATAGCCCCAATCATCAGAAACGTTTATCTTATAGTTCCTCACACCAATCTTTGAACAATCAAATGTTTGTATAAATGAGAATAATTTTTCGCTAAAGCATGTCGGTGCTTGACAAACAGTTGAGTTAACCAATTCAAAGCCATTACCAAAATCAATCCACAGAGAGATGTTTAGTTTTTCATTAGAGTAGGCTCCTTGATCTACATCTCTAACTATTGCAGAGAAATTCCAAATTTCACCCCAACCAAAGTTATTATCTGTGATTAAACAATCTCCAGCTCTACATTTCGTTGTTGGTGGTAACAAAGTAACTTCTGGGTTTGTTACAATAGCGAAAGAATTAACTATTTTGCTTTCTGGGGAATCAACATAATTCTCTTTACTAGCGTACATGCTCAAATTATACCATTGCATGCTCCAATAGCTCGATGGATATACTGTGCAAGAATAAGTACCATTTCCATAATCTACAACTTCATTTGGTGGACAATTTGAAGATGGTGAGTTTTGAGATGGTTCTGCTATGAATGAAACGCTTGCATTGCTAACATAGCCACAATCGTCTTTAACTATTCCTACATATGTTATGCTATCTATTCCTCTTCTGAAAGTTTTTGATATTGGTTGTAAGAGAGTAGCATTCAAAGGATAGCTAACTAAAGTTATGTAGAAATCGTCTCCATAAACAGAAGTTGAGTTTATTGGCTTGTATGCTCTGTTAGCTGTTCCAAATTCTGCTCTCCATCTCAAAGTTCCTAAGTTATAAGTACATCTTGGTAATGATGGGAATGTGTGATTTGTATAACCGTATGCTCCTATTGTCAAGTAGCTTCCATCTACAACAAAGCTATTTGGATCGTATGGATTTGTGGTTACATAAAATCTTATTGGACCTGTAGTTCCTACTGGCAATAAAACATTTCTATCAGTGTCATATACTAAAATGCTAAATGTAATGTTATCTTCACTTGGAGCTAGACTTCTGTTTAGTATAGTATTGTTTCCAGACACAATAGTTATGTTAACATCATCTGGTTGAACAGTAAATGTAAATAAGCTTGTATTAGCTGAATTTATACCATCTGTTGTGTTGAAGAATGCTTCAAACGTTGTTCCTGCACATGCTGAACTAAAAGCGTTTGGAGATGGGAAGTCAAATATTATTAGACCTGGCTGAGTTAATCTGCTTGCTTTTAGATAATAGTTTGGCCATTTACTCGCTTCCGGACAAGCTGGATCAGCTATTGTTATATTTCTTATCCACAAACTAACATTGTTGAAATCTGAATCTTCGTCAGTCAAAGTTACTCTAAACTGCCAGCTTTCTCCCCAACCTCCGTCTTGAGAATAACTATAAGCTGGATTACTTAGGCTTGGTTTCGTAACTATGTAGAAAGCACAGCCGCTAGCTGCACATAGATTTCCTATTGTTGTTGTGTTGGAATTATACCATGGAACATCTTTTGAAATCATTGTTAAAGTATAGCTTCTTGGAAGCTTGCTTGCATTATTAACAAATAGACAATTGTAGTAGCCATCGCCTTCATTGTTAACAGAATTGTATGGTTCGTCACAATAGAATATATTTCCAGTTCCAGTATGAGTAGCATAAAAGCTAACATTAGCGTTTGATAGCAAGCCTTCTTTAGCAGAACAATCTGTTGTTACATAACCTGTCCAAGTTATATTCTCTTCATCTCTAATGAACTTGTTTTTAGTAGCGTTTGGAGATGTAATGTAATTCAATAATTGACCAACAATCCCAATTGTATAGTTTTCGCTTGACGCAAAATGATAACATTCTCCGCTAGGTATAATTGTTGATTTATAGAATGCTTTCCAGTTTTGCAAACCAACGTTAAAGCTACAGTTTGGATCAAAATTAAACGTTACGTTTCCTGGCAAGTTTGAATAAGTTCTATTGCTTCCAACAAACAAGAAATTGCTTCCATCAAAAGTTACGTTGAAACCAATTTCAATTTGTGCTGTTCTATCGCTACCAACAGGTCTGCTTCTGTTCAAATCAGTTACATATACTCTTAATGGCAAATATCCAAAAGCTCTTGTTATGTTTGTGTTGTTTCCAGAAACTAAAGATATTGAAATGACATCTTTATCTATTATTGGTCCGTAATTTGTTGAAGTGTTCGTTTGACCTATAACGTCAGTCAAATTAAACCTAAACCAATTATCGCTACCAACATCATAGAAAGTTTCGTTACAAGTGTATGGCTGCACATTCTCAAATCTACATGTTCCACTTCCTCCTCTTATAATTTGAGAGCCCACATACCTCCAAACATTGCCGTTGTCTGTTGAGACAAACAAACTACAATTGACATCATCTCCATCCGTATCTAAAACGTCTATGCTAAAGTTGTATTTGTCACCCCAACCTCCAGCAGATGGAGTAACTTGCGGATTTGAGTATCTTGGTGGTAAGTTAACTATTTCAAACCAATTTGAGTATGTTGTTTGATTTGAATAGAAGTAGTCTTTGGCTGACTGCAAGATTATTGAATATAGTCCTGGCAATTTTCTTGTTGTGTTGTATTCACAATAGTAAGTTCCGTTGTTAAAATCAGTTATTGGTTGACAAGCTTCTAGAGAATTAGCAGGATTTTGCAACAATATTGGATTTGTTATTCCTTGAGTTGAATTTGGAACGCTTGCTGTTTCTTCGCTTATATAACCAGAACAATCGCTTTTTACGTCCATAACTATTGGAATCATTACTCCAGTACCATTAACCCAGCCTTGTGGGGGATAGTTTAAGTTACTGTAAAGCTGACCATAAACATAAACGCTAGCATTACTTGTTCTTGAGTATCTATAGCAAGTATCATTAAGCTCAATGAACCAAATTTGTTTTCCTGTTGTATAATTACAATCTGGGTCGAAATAGTAGGTAAATAGACCATCTGAACCTGTATATATTTCTATCGGATCTCCGAAATTGCTTCTGTCTTTTGTAATGTAAAGATATCCCCTAATTCCAGAATCTGTAGCATAAGTTCCTCCCTTTGACCAATCTAGGATGTAAGCTTGCAATATTGCTGTTTCATATCCGGGTCTGTAAACAGTAGAGCCATCTCCACTTTGAACATAAACATCAGCCCATTCCTTATCTACAGTAAATGTTTGTGTTGAAGACTCGCTCTTAAATCTATTATCATAAACAAAGAGGTTGTCAGTAGCGTTGAATTTGAACGTATGAGTTCCTATATCTGCACAGCTAAATGATGTAGTAAATACTAGCGCATCAGAACCTGTGCAAGGTGGACTACATGTTATTGACCCAATATATTCCCAATCACCTGTTTTATTAATCCAAAGGCTAACGTTAACCAAACTTCCTAACTCTCCTGTTCTGTCATCATCGTCAACATCCACTTTAAATTGCCAGAGATCTCCCCATCCACTCGTATAGTTTCCAGTAGTAACATAATAGCTATAAGTGGTTAATGTTGGTCTAGATGCTAAATAAAATGCATTAGTTTGTTGAGTTGTTGAAGAGTCGTTGTAATATTCCTTGCTCGCATTTACGCTGACATTCCAATATCCATAAGTTAACTCGTAGTTAGAGTTCAAAGTCGAGTTAGTTATATTACAAGCATATGTACCATTGTTAAAGTCTATTACACTACCAATAGACCTACATTCTTTGATTGTATCTCCTCTTTGTATGTAAAAGTTTGTTGTAGTACCTCTAACTCCACCACAATCATCAGTAACATTCGCCACTAATATCAAATAGTCTGCTGGTGTTGGAGACTTTATGTAAATCTTGCCATTTTTAGGTGAAATGTAGTTGACGTTTAATGGATCTGTCACGATTGTTATGGTAAATTCTGAGCTGTTTGTTGGTTTGTAGAAGGGATTGCCATCTAATACTCCTGCCTTCCATTTTTGAGGTCCTATTGCAAAAGAACAATCTGGATTAAACTGAGTTGAAGATGTGTTTATATATCCTCCTGGTGAAATTGATGATGTTCCACTAATAGTAGTATAATTGTAGAAATCTGTCGTTACAAAAATCGCTGCTCCGGGAGAACCAATAGCATATTCTCCTTTATCTACATCGTACACTCTTGCAGTAAGAGTTTGTATATTGTTTCCTGGTCGATAAACTGATGTGTTGTTTCCGACAACATGCTCTATTATCACATCATCTTTTTTGTAGATTAAAGTTCCATTGTCTGTTTGATATACGTTTTGTGGAAAGTCTTTAGTTTGATTTCCAAAAATGTCTTGATATTCGCTTACATTGAACATAAATGCGTGAGGACCTACAGCAGATGGAGATCCTAAGGCAGTAGGAGATGGTAGTCTCAGCATAAAAGTAATAGTTTTATTTATTCCTCTATCATATGCAGTCATATTAAATGGAAGTTGATACCATTCTCCATTATCAGTTCTATTTATCCAAAGCTTTACCTCAAGCAAATCATCGTCTTCATCAGTAATGTTAACTCTAAATACCCAAAGTTCTCCCCAGCCTCCATCTCCCACTCTTCCAAGAGAGTCATAAGAAATTGTATAGAAGTCTGTTGTTAGAATAGGCTTTGTTTCTACCCAAAAACCTTTCTTCCAAATGTCAAAAATCTCTAAAGTAGAATTGCTATTGTAGTAACTTTTGCTTGCGTTAAATGTAACATTCCAACCTTTAGCTCTAAAGCCAGAAGTGTTTAAAGAGCAAGTGTAGTAACCATTTCCTAAATATTCTACAGGATTACAATAGTTAACTATAGAACCTTGAGAAACGGAGAAATTGGCATTTGCGTAAATTCCTCCTTCAATCTCACAATCTGAAGTTATTCTTGCTGTTAGATTAACGTTTTGACCATCTGGATAATCTCCTCTCAAATACTTTTCTCCTTTAGGTGAAATCACATCTAAAACCAAATCTCCATAGACTTCTACTGAATAGTTTTGAGTTGGAGTTGTATTTGTATAAGTTTCAAAGTAGCAAGCGTCATTCTCTACTTTAGCAAACCATGCTTGTTTTCCTGTTGAGAATTGACAATCTGGGTTGAAATCTAAACTTGCGTATCCACTAGAATTTGTTTGAGTGTAATAAGGTTTGAAATTGGTTTGATCATAAGTAACATAGAATGTTAAGTTTGTGTTTGCTAATGGCAGTGAATTTCTTGTTAAATCTAAAGCTCTAATAACAAAACTGACAGTGTTTCCTATGTTGCTATCAGATCTATTAACTTTTGCTTCATCTCCACTAACAAGAGTTAGAGAAATTGAATTCTTTGTTATAGCTGGGCCAATTGAAATTTCGCTATCTGATGTGTTAACTCTGTTGAAAGTATCGTTTACCACAAAGTAGAAGCTTGCTATTCCTTGGTCTTCACAGGTGAAATCGTTAACTTCAATATAACAAACTCCTGGAGTACTTATGGTTTTTGAGCCCTTGTAAACCCAATTGCCAGTTGTTTTGACATACAAACTACAAGTTACAGTATCGTTTTCCGGATCTTCAACATAAGCTGAATAATTGAATAAACTTCCCCAACCTGCTGCATTTGGTGTAACATTCAAATTGCTGACAATTGGAGGCCTATTCTCTAACCAGAACCAATTGGCAAACGTTGTTGTGTTAGAGCTATAATAAGTTTTTGAAGCCTGTATTGTTATGTTCCAATATCCTTCTGGTTTTGATGTTGAGTTCCAAGTGCAATTGTAGTTTCCATTATCTTCGTTTATTGGAGAACAACTTGAGGAATAGCTTCCGCTGCTCAATGTTAGCACGTTTGAAACTTCACTTATATTTCCTGAATCTCTAACGCTTGAATTCAAATAGCAATCAGAATAAACATTCCAACTTATGTTTATCTTATCTCCAACATTGAACGTTGAACCGTAAGTTGGCAAATTCAAATTAATGTTCAATTGACCTTTTATTATAAAGCTTGAGTCGCTCGAATTTGCATCAAAATAACATTGATTACTCGCTATACCAACTTTCCAAGATTGATAACCAACATTGTAGGAGCAATCTGGATTGAAATCATATTCTAGATAACCAGAAGCATTAGCATATACAAGATGGCCTTCATCATAAATTCCTGTATCTCTTGTGAACCAGAAGTATCCTTTAACATTTTCTTGACTCAAATCTAACCAAGCATTCTTGTCAACATCATAAACTCTAACAACAAACTTTCCATAATTATTGCCATATCTCAAAACTTCTGATGGTACTGATATTGAATAGAATGAAACTGTATCTTTTGTTAGCGTAACTGTTATCGGAGATGTCTCATTTCTCAAGCCATATGAGTCGCTAACATTTAGCTTTAGCAAAATTGTTGAGTTTATCAAATATTCACTACAATTGAATGACGGATTAAACTCAAAGTAGCATGTTCCCGTACAATCACTTGAACTCTTTGAATCAACATAAACCCAATTTATTCCATCGTATGATTTCCACAAGCTTATGTTTACTGGGTCGCTTGGGTCTGCATCTAAAACTGAAGCACTAACCAAAAAGTAACTTCCCCAACCACCAGAGTCTCTGTTTATTGAATATGAAGTTATAGCTGGCTTTCTTCTAACTTGGAAAGCATTTGATTTGTATGAATAAGTATCGTTGTAATACTGTTTGCTAACGTTCATGCTTATATCATACCAACCTATTAGACCAGAACTTGGGAATGAACAAGAATAAGTACCATTACCATAATCATTTACTGGAGAGCATGTTGAATGAATTGGTTCTATTGTAAATATTGTTGATGTTCCATTTACTCCAAAACTACAATCATCAGAAACATTCCCAACAATCAATATTGGATCTCCTTCTGCAATAACATTACCATTAGGCTGTAATATAGATGAAGCTAAGCTTCCGTAGATTACAACAGTGTAGTTTTCCGAGACATTGCCAAAGTAATAGCTATCACCATCAAAAGCTGCTCTCCAATTCTTTATTCCAACAGAATATCTACAGTCTGGGTCGAAGTTTAATGTGGCAAAGCCTAAAGATGTTGTCGTTCCGTATCTTATCCAACCTGTGTCTGAGCTAACGTTTATGTATGTTGTGTCTGAACCTTTATCTAATGGTAAATTCGTGAAAGCGTCATACAATCTTGCTTCCAATATTGTTGTGTTTGTTCCAACTCTACTAACCCAAGAATTGTTTCCTTGTGAATATACCCAATAAGTTCTTCTCTTCGTTACATTAAATGTTTGAATACTTGTTTGAGCTACTCCACCATAATTATCGCTAGCGTTTATGAACCATTCATAACTTCCAATATCACTTCCTGAAGTGTAAGATTTTTGTAGAGTTACCGTTACATTTGTACAATTGTTACAAATTGTAGAAGCTGCTAAGCTAAATATTCCATCTGGCAACTTTCTTATCCATAAGCTAACGTTAACAATATCGTCTTCATCAGTAACATTAACTTTGAATGTAAATGTTGAACCCCAAGGAGCCTCTGTTGGAGTTACTGATGGTGCTACTAAAACTGGTGGAACTTCATGGAAGAAAGCGTTTTGTTTAACTTTTGAGGCGTTGTTATACAAATCTCTAGAAGAATACATGAAAACTGAATACCAACCTGGAGGATTGTTTGAAATGTTCCAAGTGCAAGTGTAATATCCGCCAACATAAGATGCAAAACAGTAATCTTCAAATGCCCCATGCTTTACTTTGTAGAAAACATTAGCATCATTTATTGGATTATTGCATTCATCGTTAACTAATCCGCTTATCGTCACGTTTTGATTTGATAAGTAAGCTTCTCCATTTGGCTGAGAAATCGTGTTGTTTAGCCATCCTTTAATGTTTACAGTTAATGTTAAAGTTGAGTTTGTATTTTTGTAACAAGCATCGTTTACTATTCCTGCTTTCCAAAATTGTGTTCCAACGTTATAAGAACAATCTGGAGTAAAGACGGTTGAAAGATAACCATTATCTCCTGAAGCTTCCCATGCACTTCCATAGTTTACTCCATCATAAGTAACCCATATCTTACCGCTAACATATCTATCTACAAATTGTTTATTGTCTCTATCGTAAACCTTTATTTTCAGAGTTACACTCTCGCTTCTATTAACCCAAGAGTTATTTCCTAAAGAGTTTGAATCGTAAACGAAATCAATATCGTCTTTATCTAAGTTAAAGCTTATTGGTGTCATATCAGTCGTGTTTCTTGGATCTGTTGCGTTGAACTTAAAGTAATATGTTCCTATATCGCTACAAGTAAAACCAGAATAATAAAATGTTAACTCTCTCTTGCTTCCACAATTGTAGCACATTTGAGATGAAATGTAATTCCAATTTATCCCATCTTTAGATAGCCATAAACTAACGTTAACATCATCAGCGTTAGCATCGCTCACATTGACTTTGAAAGTGTAGTTTTCTCCCCAACCCCAATCGTCTTCTGGCAAAACTGTTGCATCTTCTAAAACTGGAGGTTGCCAAATGTGAATTATTCTAAATACAGAAACATTTGTGAAGCTTGCGTTGTTATAATAAATAACATTAGAAGCGTTTACTCTAACATTATACCATCCTTCTTTTGCTTCAGTAGCGTTGAAAGTACATGAATAAGTTCCATTGCCATAGTCTTGAACGTTATCACAATTATAAACATCACCAAAACCAACGCTTATTGGTTCTATTGTTACTGTTGCTCCACTTATGTTTCTCAACTTACATTCATCTTGAACAAAGGTGCTTATGTTTATGTAGAGTTGATTTTCTCTGTAGTAAGTAATTCCATTAGGATAAACAACAAATGGAACCAAATCTCCCACAATCGTTACATTGTATGTTTCGCTGGAAGCATCTTTGTAGCAAGCGTCAGCTTGAACGTAAGCTACCCAATTTTGTTTTCCTGCATCATATCTGCAATCTGGGTTGAAATTGTATTCTACATATCCGCTTGAATTTGTAGAGTTGCTTCCATCTGTTATAAATGCTGTTCCATTAAAAATGTTAAACCAAACTCTCGGATAGTATTGAACTCCGATTTGAGAGAATGCAGGAGAATTCTTATCTCTATCTAAAACATAAATCATGAACTTTGTCGAATTATTTCCGTTTCTGTTAACATAACTTTCGTTTCCTAAAACATAGATTAAAGAAATGTCATCCTTTCTCAAAGTATGAGAAATGGCGCTCGTGTTTGAATATGTCTGTGGAATATTTGGCTCACTCGCATTAAACATGAAATATCTAATGGCTGCTTGTTGATAATCTGAACAAGTGTAATCTCTAGTAAAGTTAACCAATGCGTAGCTCGGATTTTCTATAAATCTACAATCTGTTACTGACCATGGTCCATCTGAAGATGTAGACTCTAATAAGCAAACGTTTACGCTAGCATAATGATTAACTATAACGCTGAAATTGTGAATTTCTCCCCAAGAACCATCGTTTGGATACTCAACCTTTGGATTGATTAATTCTACTGGTGTTATAAGGAAGAAAGCGTTTTGTTTAAATGATGAAGCATTCAAATAGTATTGTTTTGAAGATTCCATTGATACATTGTACCAACCACCAGATTTTCCTGTAGTATCAAACTCGCAAACGTAAGTATTTGAGGTGTTTGTTATATAGCCTGAAGATGGGCAATAATATTCGTTTGAACCAGAAGTTAGTTTGAATCTAATGCTTGCATCGCTTATTGGATTCCCACAATCATCATAAACTTCTCCGATCAAATAGATTTTTCCCCCAGCAGTATAGTTTCTATCTCCAGTTGGAGAGGTTATAATGTTCGCTAAACTTCCAACTATTATAACATAGAATTCTTGTGAACTATTGCTCTCATAACAAGCACTACTAACATTAACCTTCCATTTTCTTAATCCAACTGAATAAGAGCAGCTAGGATTAAAGGTTATGAAGTAATGAGTTTCGTTTGAATAAACAATTTCTTGCTCCCAATTAACATCATCTCTAGTTACATAACCATAAACTTCGTCAGTAGAAATTTCAGTTGTGTAGTTTCCAAAGACTAAATTCTTTATTCTAACCGTCAAATTAACAGTATTTCCTGTCACACTATCGCTTCTGTTAACAACACTATTATTGCCAGAAGAATAATCTATGGAAATTGGAGTTTTTGTTATGTTGAAAGCTATTACTTGAGTTTCATTTGTGAAGGTTGTTGGAGAAGTTGCATTGAATTTGACATACCAGCTTCCTATATCGCTACAAGAAAAGCTTTTCTGAGTAAAGAATTGATAGTTGTTGCAATTTACGCAAACGCTTGAATTCTCTAATTGCCAATTAGAATTTTCTCTTTTTAGCCATAAGTAAGTGTAAACTGGTTCTCCATCTTCACTTGTAACATAAACGCTAAAGTTGAATGGATTTATTTGCCAGCTTCCTTTTGGATATGGAGAAACTTGAGGATTATCCAGCTTTATGTTTGACGCAACGAAAAATGCATTTTCTTTAAAGTAAGTTCCATTCCAATATTTACCAGCTTCGCTTCCTTCAGCAAAAGCTATCATCGTAACGTTATACCAACCAAGAGGAGCATCTTGTGGAATTGTCCATGTTGTATAAGTTAGTGGAGCAACTATAGTATAAACTGTAGAGCCGTGAGAAATTCTATATTCTACTCCAAAAGATGCACTATCTGTTT
>JAJHRL010000003.1 GCA_020832825.1 Candidatus Aenigmatarchaeota archaeon
TTGGTATAGATAGGTTAACGATGATTTTGACAAATGTTCAATCGATAAGAGAGGTTATCGCATTTCCAACTTTGAGACCAGAGAAATAAGCTTAGTAGTACTGTAGTATTAATAGTAAAAAAAAAAATATAAAAATATAAAATAAACAATGACAAGCATAGATTTTATAAAAAACGATAAAGTAGTTGAATTAATTTTGATTGTAGTGATTGGAACCTCGCTCCTTGGGTTGTTCTTTTCTGCACAAAAAGTGAAAAATATGAGAGATATTAAAGAAATCTTCTTAAATAAAACATCTGTGGTTTTAAGTATACAACCTGAATCTTTTTGTGGACCTTCATTTATGACAATAGTTGTTAAGAATGATGGACATAACGCAAGTGGACCTATAAAAGTAACTGTTTCTGACCCAGAAGAAAGGGTGTCTTCAACATGCGTAATATCAAATATAGATCCCTTAAATATTGAAAGTTGTTCGATACAGAGAGGAGTAAGCCTAATGAAACCAGGATTTTATAAAATAACAGTATCTTCAGAAAAATCAAATGCAAGCGGAAAAATTTACTGTCCTTAAAAAATTAAAAACATCGGTTAATTAATGGCTAAAGAAATAAAATTATGAGTGTTTTCAAAAGAGAGGAGGTTTTGTATCCGGAGTATTTGCCATTGAATTTACCACATAGAGAAGGACAAATAAGGCTAATCTCTGAGAATCTTTCTTTGCTATTGAAAAACAGCAAGCCTATGAACATTTTCATTTATGGTCCACCAGGAGTTGGAAAGACTGCAGTTGCAAAATTCATCTTGAGAGAATTTGAGCAATATTCAGGAATAAAAAACATTTACATAAATTGTTGGCAATACAACACTTCTTTTGCTATTCTTTCTGAAATCGGAATTTCTATTGGTGCTTTTGTTTCCAGAAGAGGATGGGCAAAAGATGAAATATTCAGTAGAATTGTTCAAACAATGGAAAACAACAGATTAAATTTGATTGTAGTTTTGGATGAGGTTGATCAATTGGTAAAAAATGATTCAAGTGTTCTCTACGATTTGTTAAGAATAGAAAACTACACAAAACAAAAGATTGGTTTAATTTTCATTTCGAACGATAAGTATGTCTTCAGAAATGTTGAAGAGAGAATAAGAAGTAGTTTAAATTTGGAAGAAATAGAATTTAAACCTTACACTTTTCTAGAAATGAAAGATATTGTTGAAGAAAGGATGAAAGAGGCCTTTGTTGCTTATGAAGATGGAGTTTCTGCTTTGATAGCTGCAAGAGCCGCTGAAAAAGGTGATGTTAGAATCGCTTTAGAAATTTTATTAAAAGCTGGAAGAATAGCAAAAGATAAGTTAAGGGTTGAAGACGTAAAAAAAGTGATAAAAGAAGAGATTAATCCAAAAGCTCAAGAAATAATGAAAGTTTTGAGTGAAGAAGAAAAAAGAATTATTGAGATATTGGATAGACCAAAAACAACTAAAGAGATTTTCGAGGAACTAAAGAAAAGTAGCAACATTAGCAGAGCGGAATTCTATAGAATTTTGAACGAAATGATTAAAAAAGGCTTAATTAAAATTCTCGGAAAAAAGAATCGTCTTTCAGTTTTACATAAAGTTTTATAACCTTGCTGAACTCAATAAATATTAAAGCGGGAATATAGTATATAGGATAGCGGGACTAGAAAGCGGGGTAGGGCAGCCTGGAGTGCCCGCCGACATCGAGGCGGAGGGCTCATAACCCGGAGGTCGTTGGTTCAAATCCAAAGAGGGTAAGCCAAGCTTACCCTCGGGAAACCCCCGCTATCATCCCGCTATCCTAATCTTATAGCTTTTTCCCATTCTGAATCTTCTGAATCCTCAGTAGTAAGTGTAAAATTCTGACTGTTTACGGATTTTACACCATCTGTATATCTTATTCTTTGAAAAATTCTTTCAAAAACTCCTTTCTAATTTCGAATGATCGAAAATTCTTTTAAAGAAGTAGTATATCATAAGTTCTTAGTTCTTAATCTCAAAACTATTAGTAATTTTCTAACATCATTCCATTTCACTTTAATGTCTCAACTAGCTTATTACTAAGCCAATACTCGTTTAATTTTCCGATGAAGTTTAATTTTTCAATTTTCAAAATCACAAATGCCAGCAAATTTACCAAGAGAATGGTACATTCTAGAAGAAGAATTTAGAAACGAGAAGAATTTAGAGAAAAAGATAGAACTTCTTAAGGAATTAATAGCTCTTACTCCGAAGCATAAAGGAACGGAAAATTTGCTAGCAGAGTTAAGAAGAAGATTATCTAGACTAGAGGATATACTCGAGAAGAAAAGCAAGAGAGTCGGTAAAAAAATAAAGCTCATAGAAAAATGTGGAGATATTTTGGTTTCTATCCTTGGTTTTACTCAAGTCGGTAAAAGCACATTGCTAAAACTGTTAACGAATGCTAACGTAGAAATTGATGATAAACCATATACAACAAAAGAGCCGGCAACAGGAGTTTGTTTTTATAAAGGTGTCTATATTCAATTCGTAGAAATTCCTTCATTTTTCCTTAAAAAACATTTGAGTATTTGCCATTCTTCTGACTTACTTCTTTTATTGATAAGAAATGAAGAAGAGTTAAGAGAACTTGAAAAGATTCTTGATGAAAACAAGCTGAAGAACAAACCAAATATTGTTGTTAAAAGAGTTGGCGGTAGCATTTTCTTCGAAAACACAGAAGTAAATGAAAACTTCTGTAAACTCCTGGATAGCATCTTGAAGCAGACAAAAGTTATTAGAGTATTCATGAAACCTCCTGACAAAGAGGTTGAAAGAAGAGCAGTTGTTCTTAAAGAAGGTGCAACGATAAAAGAGCTTATAGAAAAATTAAATACATCTTGGCTAAAAACTTTCAAGTTTGCAAGAATTTTTGACAAAACAAAATTCTCTGGTAGAAGAGTTGGTTTAGACTATCAGCTAAAGGATGAAGATATTGTAGAACTACATTTTTAATTTGGAACTCAAATAACTGAAATGAGAGTTGGAGAAGTGATGACAAAAAATATTTATACATTGAGTAAAAACGATACAGTAGCTAAAGCAATTTCATTGATGATTGAAAAGAGATTTCATCAGATTCCGATAGTGGAGAAGAAATATGAAGGGATGGTCTTTTTGAAAGATTTAATAAAATGTAGGTCAGATCCAACAAAGACCAAACTCGAGAATTTCATAACCACCACGCCTATATTGAAAGAAAGTATGGATATTTTAGAGGCTACGAAAGTGCTTATAGGTTCTGGTTTAAGAGCGCTGCCTGTTGTTGAAGACAAGAATATTGTTGGAATATTGAGTGAGACGGATGTAATTTTAAGAATAAAGAGGAAAGAGTTAAGAAATGTTAAAGCAAGCGAAGTAATGAGCAAGGTAATTGTTGCATCTGAAAATGAAAGATTAAGAACAATTTTAAGGATTATGGAAAAAAATAGAATAAGTTCTGTCCCTCTTGTGGACTGGAAAGAAGAACTTTCTGGATGTATAAATCTTTTTTCAATTGCAAGATTTCTTTGCAAAAAGAAGGAAAGAATAGAATCGCTGAGATCAGCAAAAGAAAGGGAAAATATCTTGGATAATCCTGCAAAGAATTTTTCCTTTATGCCAAATACTGCAGCAGAGGATACTACACTCGAAGAAATCGTAAAACTTTTGCAAAATGGGGAGGAAGTCGTTATAACAGAAAAAAATAAGCCAAGAGGAATCATAAAAGCTAGAGATGTGTTAGAAAGACTAAGCTTTAAGGAGAGGGTTCCTGTACTGATATCAGGAATGGAAGAAGGAAGAGAGAAAATTGTGGAATTTTTTGAAAGGACATCTGAAAAATGGAAGAAGCTTGATGTTCAGCAAGTAGTTATTCAAGTGGAGAAACTAGGAGCAAGGGAAAAATACTTTGGTAGAATAAAAGCTTACACACGAGGCGAAATTTTAATAGCTTCTTCACAAGCTTTTGATCTTAATACTCTGGTAAGAGAGTTAAGAGAAAAAATAGAAAGAGAAATAATAAAGAGGAGAGAAATAAGAAGGGATAAGAAAAAAATGATTAAGATAATGGGTGAATAGATGAGTATAACACTTTTTTTGATTTTCTTAATGCTCTTTACTTTTGCTATTCAAGATTCTTTTAACTTACTGCCCTACTTTTCTTTTATTCCACATTATGCAATTGTGCAACCATGGAGATTCGTAACCTCAATATTTTTGCATGCAAATTTTCCACATTTATTTTATAATATCCTCGCGCTCTTCTTCTTTGGACATTACCTTGAGAGAATCATTAGCAAAAAATCTTTTCTATTGATTTTCTTCCTCTCCGGAATTTTTGGCAACCTACTATTTTTCCTAACAACATCCAATGCTTTATCGCTTGCCGTTGGAGCGTCTGGAGCTATTTATGGAATAGTAGGTGCATTAGCAGCGTTAAGACCTTTTGCGATTGTATATGTTTACTTCACCCCCGTACCCTTAATTACCATGGCTTTTATCTGGGCTTTCCTTTCTTTTTTAGGAATTTTTGTTCCAAGCAACATAGCACATGCTGCACACTTTTCTGGCTTAGTAACAGGATATGTTTTAGGACGCTACATAGGAGAAAGAGGAAGAAAGTTTAAGAGGGGATAAAAAACATAGTTGGTTGCTTAAGATTTTTGTATTTCCTCCTTGGATATTTCTCCTTCCTGCGGTGCTGAGGCAACTATGTGCTTCGTTATAACTACATCACCAATCGCTTGGACTACAGAATAAGGAATTATGACCCTCTTTGCTCCTAAAAGCTTTCCCATCTCGCTGCTTGTATCTGTTTCCACAACTATGGACTTTAATCTAAATGTGCTCAGATCTATCTCCAGATCTCTGAGCTTACCAAGATAATATCCTTTGTTTGTAAATACGTCTCTTTCTATCGCTTCTGTAACTTCTTTGACACTCACCATCCTCTCGCCTCCAATATTAGTATATTAATTTAGAGTATTTAAAACCTGTAATTAAAATGAAATTAGTGCTGGGGTCGCCTAACCTGGTAGGGCACCAGCCTGCTATAGTTCGACTATGGAAAGCTGGTGGGGTTTATCCCCTTGCGGGTTCAAATCCCGCCCCCAGCGAGGGGAAAAATGAAAACTCTTCAACTAGAGGAAGCATTAAGAAGTAGGAAATTCTCTTTTTTATCTCCATCTCTTCTTATAGCAAAGGAATTGGGTTTGAAGTATGTAATTGTTGAAAAAAATTCAATAACTGGTCCTGCTATCGGCCTTTCAATAGTTGTAGATAAATTAACAAAAAACTTGCCAATAAAATCGATGATGGATTTATGTTGCGGTACTGGTGCATTAGCTAAAATTGCATACAGAAATGGCGTTGAGAAGATCGTATGCATAGATAAAAATATCAATGCAGCTAAAAGAAATCTGAACGGAAAGAACATAAGAATAATAAAAGCCGACATTCTTCGGTTTAAAATCAATGAATTCTTCGATTTGATAGTTTTAGATGCTCCAAGAGGAATACTACCAAAACTTTTTAAAAGATTTGAAGAGTTTCTCCGCCATTCCAACATTTTCATTCTTTGGCATGGTAGTTGTGAGGAAGAAGAATGGAACAAAAGTGTTAGAGAAATTCTTCGAGGCGTTTCCAACACTGTTTATTCTTTTTCAGTTTATGGAGAAGAAATATCCGCAGCTTCTTCAACAAAGAAAGGAGTAAGATGGTTGAAAAAATTTTATAGAAAGTGGTAAGATGGAGTGTGAAATTTGTGGAGAGAAAGCGAAAAGAATTTTCGTTGTTGAAATAGAAGGAGTTAGAGTTAGAGCTTGTGAAAAATGCTCAAAAAGCGGAAACATTTTAACTATCATTGAAGAAAAGAATGAGGAAAGAAAAGAAAAGAAGTTGTATAGAGAAATGACAGATGAATATCTACTCGTTGAAAACTACGGAAAAATTATAAGCGAGGCAAGGAAAAAGGCTGGACTTAGTATAAGAGAAATAGCTGAGAAAATTGGGGAAAAGGAAAGTTTAGTTAAAAAAATTGAGAAAGAGGAAATAAGACCATCAGAAGAACTTGTTAATAAACTTGAGAGAATTTTGAAAGTAAATCTTAGAGAGAAGATAAAAGAAGAAAGGGAAAGCAGGAAGAAGGAGACTGGAAAAAAACTAAGAATAGCTGATGTTGTAATTATAAGAGACTAGAGAGCCTTCTTAAATTTTTCTCTAAATTCTTTTGTAATCTCTATTAGTTCCTCTGCCGCTTTTTTTAATGCATCCTTGACTGTCCCTTCTTTAACTTTTACCCATATTTTCGGTTCGCTGAGGTAAGGATGTTCTCTGAAGGAGGCTGCCTCAGTAACGTTCTTATTTTCCCAAAGCTGTTCTTCTAGGGCACTAGTTAGTGTGAACGTCTCCTCTTTTACTTCTATCAAGGCGCTCTTTGCATCGCCTTTAAGTTTAATTATTCTCATGCGTTCTATTTTACCTTCGCTATTTATAAAACTTCAACTATGGGTATGAAATTCTTAGCACAACTTTATATGGTTCATACATATCGTAGTTCTGAATATCTAGGTATGTAAGCGTGTACGCACTTGTTGGCTGTGGAAAGTAAGGCCTTCTGTTTGATACACTCAAAATTAAAGAAAGTAAAGCAAGTTTTTGGTCGTGAGTCGTTTTATTCTCTCTATCAAAATCCGCTATCCACGCTATTTTAGATGTATTTAACACTGCTACAGGAACTTTGGAAGTCGGTAAACCTTCGTAGAGAAATATTCTGTCCTCTTTCCCATCTATTAAAGTAACGTTATTACTGCCTCGAAAATCAGTAAAATTATAAATCTTCTTGAAGGAAACTGCAAAGCTTGAATTCGATAAAATATAGGAAAGGAAAAAATTGTAGTCATAAAGAGAGAAGCTCTCTCTTTCTGAAACAGAAACTATTGTTGTTGAAGTTTTAAAATAAACTTTCTTTGAAGCATAATCTATTTCAAAAGGTACAACATAGTTTCTAAAGGTGAAATTGCCGATGTAATTCCCTGTTGTAGTGTTTAGAGAAGTCGCATTAACGATAAGCGGAATATTGTAGAAAAATTTATAGGGATAATAAATGTCACTAGAAGCTGCAGAAGGTATGTTTATGTAAACATCACTGGTAACCTGTTGAGGAGAAATTTCTATACCAAAAATTTCTTTCGTTGCACTATCTATTACAGAAGGGAAATCAGAAATTTCAATGAGACCTTTTCCTTTTGAAATGTAGTTTAAAACATTGCTCTTGTAGTCTGTCAGGTTAATGTAATTACAAATGAGCAGTAGATCTGAATATTCTGGAATGCTTGTTAAATTAACTGGAATGAAAAAAATGTTAATTACTCTTTTGTTAACAACAAGAGAACCATACCATTCTGAAAATCTTTTTATCTTCTCTTCGCTACAATTAGCTGCAACTATTATAGCTTTCTTAAGAGTTTCTTCTGGGAAAACATCTACAATTAAAGACTGATTAGCAATGGTAGTTTTACTTAAGAATTCTTTTAAGGATACTTCAAAAAAGGAAGCATTATACAGCTTTTTGCTAAAATCGAGTGCAACTAGTATATCCCTTCCAAGTATAGCTAATGTTGCTTTTTCCCAATTATCTTGGGAAACTATAGGTTTAAAAATAAAATAAAAAGATGCAAACAAAATGAGCAAAGCAGAAAGAACTTCAAGTGTGCTTATCTGAGCTAGTAAAGCCATACAACCAGCTCTCCATAACTTCCATTATCAAAACTTACAATCCTAGAAAACTTTATCCCAGTATCTGCCCCTCGATAACAGCTCGCTATTAACTTCCCTTCTAAGTAAACAAATAGATTTATTTCATTTTTTAAGTCAAGCATTTTTTTAAACTTCTGATAATCTGAATTACAAATTGTAATTGCACTATTCACTTTAAGAAGCGAAAGAACGTTGGTTTTGTTTAAAGTTTCATTCATTAGTCCTATCCTTTTGATTTCCCCTTCGTACCAATTAGCAGGACTGCCAACGTCATTCACAAGAAGTTCAGAAACTTGATACGCTTCTGAAAGTAAAAACATTCTTTTAATTTCAGTAAGATAGGTAGAATAGTAAGTAAGCAGTTGATAAATGAGAAATAGTACTGCTGAAACGAAAATAGAAATGGCTGCAAATTGTTCAAAACCGACTTGCGTCTTCATTCTTAAACACCTATTAGACCTATTCTTGCTAAAAGCAAGTAAGATGCCATTATTATGCTTGCTAATATTAAGCAGTGTTTCAAACCAGCTCTGATAGAGCCTTCTGAAATCTGACCTGCCGCTAATCCAACAAAAATCGCTTGTATTAAAGAGAGGAAGAAGAAAATAGAAAAATAGTAAGGACTTCTGGATTTAAATCCAAAAACAGATTGTGTTAAAAGAGAGAAAAAATCGCATACGTTACATACAGCACCACTACAAGTAAGGCAAGGATCAAATAAACCCATACTGGTTCCTATTCCGATAAAATGTGGACTAGCAAAAATAGGTAGTAGGACTTTAGTTATCATTACTACTACTCCTAAGAAAATGAAGGAAATAACGTACATCATGAGAGTATACTGATTTAGTATTGATTTCCTCTCTTTTTCCATTTGTTGCAACATTTCTAACGATTCTGAAAGAGTGGTGAGAACTGCTAGCGTATTTCCCCCTGAGATATAAGCTTCTCTCAATATTCTAAATGCTGTAGAAATCCTCTTATTCTTTCTCATCCTTTCAACAAACTTATCGAGCGCTTTATGGATAGGAATATTCCAGCTTAATTGATTAGCAAGAAGTTTTATTTCGCTGCTTAAGCTTCCATAGTCATTTTTGCTAACAATTCTGATAGCTTGAGGTAGTGTCACTCCGCTTCCTAGCGTTTCAGTTAAGTCACGCAAAAAAACTGGAAGTTTCTCCTCCATTTCCTTCCACTTTCTATAGTGTACGTATTCGAAAAACGCAAAGGTTGAGAAAGAAGCGAATATTGAGATGATAAGAAGATTTGCCAAAATTCCAACATCTTTTGAAAAATATCCGAGCAGAATTAGGATAGTAGAAACAAGGATAACCAATATTTTCACGTTTCTCTCATTCATAAGCTATATTTTTTGGCATAATTAAATTTATTCCCAGAAAGGCTGAGCCCTTCGAACCATGAAGAGAAATAGAAGGGAAACTGCAGGTAAGAAAACAAAAATCATGAAGAGCTGTAGAGGTAAAATGTTTTGAAGGGTTCCAAGCGTTGAAACTATTGATGTCAAAACAACAAAGAAAATGGTTCCAAGTATGACAGAGACTAAGTAGATTTCGGTATAGATTGTCATGCTGTGTGAAAACTCAGAAAGCTTTCTCTTGTAGTCTAAGAAAAAATCTGCAGTCTTCTCTTTGACAAAAATATAGACATTTCCACCACTTCTTATCGTCGATAAAATACCATATAAAAATTCCCTAAACTTTCTTGATGGTGTTCTAGCTATTGCCCTTTCCAAAGCTGATAAAACATCTAGTCCGTAAAACTCGATATCATAAACAATCTTCCTAAACTCATCAACAACTGCATTTTTCTCACTAAATTCTGTAAAAGTATGAAATGCTTTATGTAAAGGTAAGCCAGAGCCAAGTATTGAGGAAAGATGGAGGGTAGAAAAGGGTAAAAAAGTGTCTATCTCCTTTTCTCTTTGCATAACAAGAGATTTGGGATACCTTATATAGATAAAGAAAACAAGAAGGGGTAACAAAGTGGCTAAAGTTACTGAAGTTAAGTAACCGAACAAGAAAGAGGCAGAAGCTAAAGATATAGAAAACGCCAGTATTGGCAATATGATTATAAACGTTAGCAAGGAAGCAAAAAACGCGTTAGCTAGGTATTCTTGAGAGGAAATTTTCAGGTTAGCTTTTTTTAAATCTTCTCTTAGCTCAGGAAAATACGGCTCTGCTTTTTTTGCCAAATCTCCAAAAAGTCTAAATGCATAGGTGGATATCATCCTACCCACTTTCTATTAGAGCCAAGACCCTATTTGGTGTTGAGTAATATGCAGAAAGAATGGCGTAAACTTCCTTAAAGTCTGTAATATTCTTTTCTTTCATCCATTTTAAAATGGCCACTCTTCTTTGAAATTCATCTAGAATTTCCTTCTCACTTAATCCGAAAGATTGTGAAATTCTTTTCAAAACTACACTTCTTTCCCCAATTTCAAACGTATCGTTAAATGGATTCCATTTAAATACATAATTAACAATTGGGTTCCTTTCCTCTTTAGGAAATTCGATCATCTCTACCACTTCGGTTATTCTCCTTACAGATTTTTGTTTGTATTTAATTCTTTGTAAAAACACTATAATGTCCAAACTTCCAATGAGAGAATGTGGAAGAGAAATAGGTGGTGATGTTAATCTATCTACTAGTTTACTAAGATTTTCTGCGTGAATAGTTGCAAGAGATGGATGTCCTGTAGCCATTTGTTGGAATAAAACATATGCCTCTTGACCTCTTACCTCTCCCAAAATAAGATAGTCTGGCCTTTGTCTTAAGCTTTCTTTAAGTAGTTGAAAGAGATCAATCTCGCCTTCTTTCCCTGTAGAAATTGGTGTTCGTGCTACATGAGAAACCCAGTGCGGATGTGGTAAAATTATTTCCGCTGTATCTTCGATAGAAACTATCTTTTTTTCGGGCCTTATGAACAAGGACAGAACGTTTAAGAGGGTTGTCTTCCCGCTCGCTGTACCCCCTGCCACTAGTATGCTTCTTCCGTAATCAACAACTAACCAAAGATATGCTAATATTCTCTCATCAGCTGTACCATAGTTAATTAAATGGATTGGAGTTAGTGGCTCTTCTGAAAATTTCCTTATTGTAAAGTTACTTCCTCTTCTTGCTATATCTGTTGCTAGTGTTGCTTGCAGTCTTGAGCCATCTGGCAGAGTACCGCTAACCAAGGGTTGGGAAATCGACACACTCTTTCCTGCAAGCTGCGCCAATTTTATAACAAAAGAATCCAGCTCATCCGGATCGCTGAAAACTATGTTTGTTGGAATAGAGCCAATTCGAGGATCCCTATGAAAAACAAAAACAGGTATGTCTAATCCGTCACAGCTTATATCCTCGATATTAGGATCTTTCATTAATGGCTCGATTCTACCTAAGCCAAGAAAATCTCTCTCTATGTAATACCTCACAACTTCAATTTCCTCTGCTGTAAGTTTAAATTTAAAGTATCTAATGATATCCTCAATTTGTTTTTTCAGGTATTCCTTAGCTCTCATTAGATTCAACTTAGATAGGTCAACATCCAGCCTCTGCTCTAATAGCTCTTTTATCCTTTTAATCGTTTCCTTCATTTTATCATTTAGTTTTGGTTCAACCAGTTCGTAGAAGTAGGTTTGTCTCCTTCGATCCCAATATATTTTAGCAAATGCAAATATTTTCTCGCCTTCCTTTGGACTTCTAGGAATCAAAGGATAGGAAAGAGAAACTTCTTCTGGCTGAGGTTGAGGTGAAGGTGGTATTATCCTGAGTTGTCTTGGAATGGCTATGCCTTCGATTTCTTTCTTCTCTTTATCTTCCTTTTCTTCACTCATGATTGAAACGACGGGTTGTAGAGGAGGTAGTTGTGTTTCTAACTTTTCTTCTGATCTGCTTGAAATTTTCTTCCACCCTTCTGTCGCTTTCTTAAAAATTTTCCTAGCTAATCTCATTTAACCCCCTATTTTGAATTTGACTTCAGTTTTATTAAAGAAAATGGGAAGTGGGGATGCTCCTGTTAGGTTATAAAGTGAAGAAGACATCCCTGTCGAATAGAAGCCAAGAAATTCTGCCGTGTAATTCAGATTGTGTACCGATGAAGAGCTCTGTTTTTGAGTTGGTGTGCTTCTGATGTAGATCATATCACTTGCTGCAACTACTTCATGAAAATTATCAAAAACTTTGTAAGGTATCCAATATGTTGCATTAGAATAGTTACAGTATTTGCAATTTGCATAGGTAGTTATGAGAGAACCAGAAATGTAAGAAGTAAATAACTCGCGAAAAGAAGAGAGAAGTCTGTCTTGGGAAGAATAAGAAAAGTAGAAAATATAACTTGAAACGAGCGAAAAAATAGAAAGAGAAATTAAAAGGAGGAGCACAAACTGAATAACTTGAGTTTGCGACTTCATGATATTTCTATTTTTAATTTTATAATTGTGCTATTTAACATTCTTTCCGTGCTAATTCTACTTATTCGAATTGTCTTTCCTGTCCTTCTTATAACTCCTATCGGAGAAAATAATTGTAGTGAATAAATTTCACCAGCTATAGAAGTTAGATTCCGAAGAAAAAGAAAGTAAGTTATGTTAAAACCGTCATAAAGAGGAGTTCCAGAAAGGCAGATAACAGAGAAAGAATCTTTTCCCGCAATACCTCCCGATGGCGGGCAACTCGCACCCGGAGTTAATGAAATTGGTTGTTGCGTATTGATATTCGTTACCCTTGAAAAAAAAGAAAAGACAATAGAATTGTTGAGAGGAGAGGGATCATCAAAAGGGTGAATTTCCCACACGCCTTGAGCATCCAAAGTTAAAACTTCTGTAGAGCCTGTAGCTGCAACAGACTCTATTTTTCTCGGTAAAGAAGATGGATTATAATAATTGAAAAAACTGATTACCCTTTCAAGTGTTGATTTATCTTGAGATTTCTGTAAGAGAGGTAAACCATACATGTAAGCTGCAGAAATTAAACCGATAGAAATGGCTATTATCATAACAACAGAAACTATCTCTGAGATTGCCTTTATCTTAATCACCTATTCACTGCGTAGTTTTAAGAGGAAAAGGAGGTTTAGGTGGTGGTAAAGGCCTTGCCAGCTTTCTTGAAATCTCCTCTAGTAAAGATATTAATGTCTCATTGTTTTCCAGTATTTTGTTGTTAATTTCTGTAAGTTTCTCGATTTTTTCTATAAGTGGTTTACTCTCAAGCTGAGGTTTTGCCTCTTCTTCCCCTGCACTCTTTATAAGTTCTATAAGCTCGTCGAGCTTCTTTACCAACTCCTCTAGTTTTAATGGAAGTTTAGAAAGCTCTATTCTCAAAGCATCATTAGCTTTTATTAAAGCATCTACAATCTCCTGATTCATTCTAATAATCTGGATAATCTCCTTGTAAAGCTCTCTCTCATTTATAGAAGCTTTTTTCTCTAATTCCTCGATTCTTTTCTCCAATCTCCTCAATGGAGTCACAGGAATTAATTCAAACTCTTCTTGCTTTTTTTCAACCTCAGTCTCCATACTCTTAATTGATTTGAATTATTTAAATGTTCTTCTCTCTAATTTCTAACCCCGTAACCTCAAAAAAGAAAAAAGGAAAAAGACTAGTATTCTTCACTTGGCGTCTCCGTCTTCTTTCCTTTCTCTTTTTCTTCTTTTCCTATTCTGCTCGCAGCTATAACATCATCTATCCTTAATATCATCTCTGCAGCCTCTGCAGCACTTTTTATTGCCTGGGATTTCACTTTAAGAGGTTCTATTATTCCTGCTTCCAATGCATCAACAATCTTTCCTGAAAAAACATCTATTCCATAATTTATTTTGCCTTGCTCATGAGCCGCTCTCAACTCGACAAGAATATCTATAGGATCTAAACCAGCATTCTCTGCCAGCGTCCTTGGAACTATTTCTAAAGCGTTCGCAAATTCCTGAATGGCTAACTGCTCTCTTCCTGAGAACTTTTCTGCAAATTCTCTTATCCTTCTTGCTAACTCTGCTTCAATCGCTCCTGCACCCGGAACTATTTTACCACTTTCCAGAGCCGATACTAATGCTCCTATTCCATCTTCAACATTTCTGTCAATTTCATCAACCACATGCTCTGTGCTCCCTCTTACAAGAATTGTTACTGCTTTTGGATTCTTGCATCCCATAACAAAGGTCATTGCTTCTCCTGCAATCTTTCTTTCTTCAACCAACTCAGCATAACCTAAGTCTTTTTCTGTTAGATCATCTAGATTGCTAACTATTCTTGCTCCTGTAGCCTTTGCTAAAGCTTCTAAATCAGAACGCTTTATTCTTCTGCAAGCAGCTATTCCTTTCTTTGCTAAGTAATGCTGGGCCAAATCATCAATTCCTTTCTCACAAAATACAACATTGGCTCCAACTGCAGCTATTTTATTTACCATCTCTCTTAACATTTTCTGTTCCTGCTCTAAGAAGGCTTGTAACTGTTCTGGTGATGTTATCCTGATTTGAGCATCTGTTTCTGTTTTTTCTATTTCAAGTGGACAATCTAGTAAAGCTATCTTCGCATTCTTAATTGTCTTTGGCATTTGTGGATGAACTATTTCTTTGTCAACAATTATTCCTCTTACTAACTGCGTTTCTTCGACAGAAGCCCCATGTTTTTTAACCCTTTTTATATTGTCTTTATCAATCTTTAACTTACCATTTTTCACTTCTGCCACAGTTCTAACAGCTTCTATAATTAGCTCTGCAATCTTTGGTGCAGCCTCTTTTCCCGATTTTCCGGACATAGAAGTAACAACTATTTTTTTCAAAGTTTCTGTATCATCAATCTTAATTGGAATAGCTAGTTCATCTAAAACTCTCAGTGCTTCTTCCTTGGCCAATTGATAACCTTTAGTTATCACTGTAGGATGAATTTCTTGATCTAAAAGCGTTTCCGCTCTTTTCAAAAGCTCTCCTGCAAGAATTACTGCCGTTGTTGTTCCATCTCCAACTTCCTCATTTTGTGTTTTAGCCACTTCTACCATCATTTTTGCTGCTGGATGTTCGACTTCCATTTCTTCTAGAATTGTTACTCCGTCGTTTGTTATCGTTATGTCGCCTATTGAATCTACTAGCATTTTATCCATTCCTTTTGGTCCTAGTGTTGTCCTAACTATGTCAGCTACTGCCTTAGCTGCCGCTATGTTAGCCTTCTGAGCATCTCTTCCTGTTGATCTAACTGTACCCTCTGGCAATATTAATACTGGTTGTCCTCCTATTTGAGCCAAGTAAGCTTGTTGAGGCATTTTATCACCCTAGATAAGCGTAAGCGAGTTTTAAACACTATTATTATTATCCCTTAAAAACTTTAAAAGTTTAAGCCCAATCATTCACATGGACTTCTATAAAATGAGGAAAGTAGGATCTATAGGAAAAGAGGATACTAAGTTTTCTTTAGTAGGTAGGATTAAAGAAGTAGAAAATAATCGCTTTATTCTTGAAGATGAAACTGGTGAAATAAGTATTATCAGTAATTTTAAAGTCAAAGCTGGTGAGCTAGTAAGAGTTTTCTGTAGGAAAATTGATGACGAGATAATTGCGGACTTCATTCAGAGTATGGAAGGTTTGGACTGGGAACTATGGAAAAAGGTAGAAAGTTTATATTTAAAGCTCTTATAACTAGATTTATGGTGAGAAAATGAAAGCAACTATTGCCGAACCTGAGGTGTTAATAACAACAATTGCAACAGCCGCAGAAATAATTGACGAAGGTATACTAAAATTTGGAAAAGAGGGAATTAGTCTAACAGCAGCTGATAGAGCAATGGTTGCTGTTATAGATTTGCTGATATCAAAAGATGCATTTGAAGAGTACAATGTAGAAGAGGAGAAGGAAATAGGATTGAATATGACAAACTTTCTCTCCCTTCTAAAAAGAGCTAGAGGCTCGGAGAAAATTAGCCTAGAGTTAGTGGAAAACAAAATGCTTCTTACAATTCACAATGGAGTTAAAAGAAGATTTGTTGTTCCTTTATTACAGTTAACAAGAGAAGAAATACCTCCTATAGAACAGCTAGAATTTAAGGTAGTTGCAACGTTAAAGCCTGATGTTTTGGAAGATGCTATTAAGGATGCAAGCGTAATAACTGACGCTATAACCTTTCAAGCCACTAAAGAATATTTTAAAATATCGGCAGAAGGAGATGTTAGTCAAACAGAAATTGAATTGAGAGAAGGAGATGAAGGTCTCATAGATCTACAAGTCAAAGAGGAAAGTAAAGCAAAATATCCCCTCGACTACCTTGAAAAAATACTAAAGGCTGCGAAAATTGCAGATGAAGTAACATTAAAGTTTGCACAAGATTACCCAATGAGACTCGATTTTAAGTATGAAGGTAAGGCAAGGATATCTATGGTTGTGGCGCCACGAGTTAGCGAGTAAAGATTATTGTTGCTGTTTGAACCTACAAATAGCAATGTGCTTGAGAAAACCTATGTAAATAGGTTTTCCGCAGTATGGACAAACCCCCTCGGGTTCCGGTAATTTTTCTTTAGTCATTATACAACCCCCACCGCTCATACCAATTTTACATTAGGCAATCTGCCAATCTCTTTTAAGCCAAAAAATTTCTTCCTCGCTTCTATCTCTGCTTTCTTTTGCGGTTTCTGTTTTTTGCACAACTTCTCCTTCCATACTATTTCTAATTGTCTCTGCAAGCCTCTCCAATTCCTCTTTTTTTACTTCTACAGGCTTGTTTTCTATTAGTGGAATTTCGTTCTCAAAATAAGGATAAATTCTTAGATGCAAATGCTCAACGTGAGAAGGTAAATATGCAATAGCTATGGCTTTCGGAGAAAGAGCCCTCATTATGGCTCGTGCGATTTTTATGCAAGTAAGGAAGAGTCTTCCTGATAAATCCTCGTCTTCATCAAGGCTTTTAACATGTTTCTTAGGAATAACAAGCGTCATTCCTTTACTTCTAGGATAGATGTCTAGAAAAGCAACAAAATTTTCATCTTCATAAACTATCTTGCTTGAGATTTCTTTTCTAGCTATTTTACAAAAATGACATTCCATAATCTGGTTTTAAACTTTGAGTTTAAGAATATTGTTGACTTAAATTTAAAGGTATAAATTAAAGCATAGAAATAAAAATCATCGGTGATCAAATGCCGGACATAAAAAAACCACGAGAGGGAAGCCTCGCGTTTTACCCTAGGAAGAGAGCTGCAAGAATCTATCCAAACATAGATACTTATCCTTCTTTAGATAAAACCATTCCCCTTGCCTTTGCTGCCTATAAGGTTGGAATGGGGCATGTAATTGCTTTAGATAACAGGAAAACTTCACCAACTTATGGACTTCAAATTTCAATCCCTGTAACCGTTCTAGAGGCGCCTCCTCTCAAAGTTATTGGTGTTAGAATATACCAAAAAACGATAAAAGGTTTGAAGGCCTTAACAGAAGTATACGCCAAAGAATTACCCAAGGAGCTAGAGAGAAAAGTAAAAATTAATTCTAACTATTCTGATGGAAAAATTGAAGAAATGAAAAAATTGGTTGATAAGATTTCGAATGTAAGACTGATAGTTGCAACACAACCGAAAAAAGCTGGAATTGGAAAGAAAAAACCGGAAGTTTTTGAAATTGAAATTGGGGGGAAAGATGCAAAAGAAAAAATCGAGTATGCGCTAAGCCTTTTAGGAAAGGAGATCTCTGTAAGCGAGATTTTTAAAGAAGGGGAAATAGTCGACGTTATAGCTGTTACAAAGGGTAAGGGAACTCAGGGTCCTGTAAAAAGATTTGGTGTTAAAATTCAAGGAAGAAAGGCAAAAGAAAAGAGAAGACATGTAGGAAGCTTAGGCCAAGAAAGACCAGGCAAAGTCAGGTGGACTGTTCCTATGGCAGGTCAAATGGGTTTTCAAACGAGAACAGAGTTAAACAAGAGAATCGTTAAACTTGGTAATGGAAATGAGATAAATCCAAAAGGAGGATTTAAAAGGTATGGAATTATAAAGTCTTCTTTCATTCTTATAGAAGGTTCTGTGCCAGGAAGTAAAAAAAGATTAATTATGATAAGAAAAGCAATTAGATCTAAAGAGCCGCCTGTACTACCTTATGAGGTGAAAAGGATAGAGGTGGGATAAAATGGTTAGTGTTTTTGGAATAGATGGGAGGGAAATTGAAAAAATTGAACTACCAAAAGTGTTTAATCAACCTGTAAGAGAAGATTTGATACTAAGAGCTTTTCTGGCTATTCAAAGCCATAAAAGACAGCCTTACGGGCCAAATGAGCTCTCTGGAATGAGAACTTCTGCCCATTATCATGGGAAGAGACGCTCTAGGTATACAATGATGAACAGAGAAATAGCAAGACATCAAAGATTACACAGCAAAACTGTTCCTTTCCTATTTTGGCAAGCAAGAGTTGCTCCTCA
The DNA here is from genome assembly GCA_020832825.1 of Candidatus Aenigmatarchaeota archaeon. Taxonomy (GTDB): domain Archaea; phylum Aenigmatarchaeota; class Aenigmatarchaeia; order CG10238-14; family SpSt-28; genus SpSt-28. Next base: position 18,168 of record JAJHRL010000003.1, read on the forward strand.
AACTAAAGGAGGTAGGCCAGGACATCCGCCCAAGCCAGAAAAAGATTGGTATCAAAAAATTAACAAGAAAGAAAGGATAAAAGCAATAATTTCTGCAATAGCTGCTACGTCTCTGAAAGAATTCGTAAAAGCCAGAGGACATAATGTAGATGAGATAAAAGAATTACCAATAGTCGTTGATGATAAACTTGAAGAAATCAAAAAAACCAAGGAAATTGTGGAATTTTTAGAGAAAATTGGATTGAAAAAAGAATTAGAAAGAGTTAAAAAGAAGAAAGTTAGAGCAGGCAAGGGAAAAATGAGAGGTAGAAAATACAAGAAAAAAGTTGGAATTTTGTTTGTGGTTAACGAAGATAGAGGAATAGGTAAGGCTGTTAGAAATTTACCAGGATGCGAAGTGGTACTAGCTAAGGATTTATCTGTTGAACAACTAGCTCCTGGTGGCAAACCTGGTAGATTGACGATTTTCACAAAATCGGCAATTTTAAAACTGGGTGAAAAATATGGATCCTTTTAAAGTTCTTCTATATCCACTGATAACAGAAAAGACTGTTGGAATGATTGAAAGAGAAAACAAAATAGTTTTTATCGTAGATAGAAGAGCGAACAAACAACAAATAAAGGAAGCATTTGAAAAACTTTTCGGAGTTAAAGTTGAAAAAGTGAATACCTTAATAACAAGAGATGGAAAGAAAAAAGCGTTTATAAAATTGAAGAAAGAATTTAAGGCAAGTGATGTAGCTGTTAAATTGGGGATATTGTAGGTGGTTGAATGGGAAAGCGTATAATTGCTAGAGCGAGAGGGAAAGGAGGACCAAGATATAGAGCTCCTTCTCATCGATACTTAGGTAAAGTTGAGTATTACGATGGTGTGGGCGAAGGAGTGATTAAAGATATTCTTCATGATCCTGGTAGATCAGCACTGGTAATGCTAGTAAAAATTGGAGGAAGAGAAATTTTGCAAATCGCACCAGAAGGAGCTTATGTTGGGCAGGTAATAAAGTACGATGGGGAAATAGCCCCTGGAAATGTTGTTGAACTAGGAAAAATTCCAGAAGGAACAAAAATTTTTGGAATCGAAAGCTATCCTGGTTCTGGACCAAAATATTGTAGAGCCGCTGGAAGCTTTGGTATTGTTATAGGGAAAAGTGGGAATAAGGTCGTAGTTCAATTTTCCTCAGGAAAACAAAAAGTATTAGATGCGAGATGTAGAGCAACCATAGGAATTCCTTCTAATGCAGGTAGAATCGAAAAACCCTGGGTAAAGGCTGGAAAGAAATATATCGCATTACATGCAAGAGGGAAGCTATTTCCTAGGACAGCAGCCGTAGTAATGAATCCTGTAGATCATCCATGGGGTGGTAAAAGAAAGAGGCCGAGACCATCAAAGTTTGTTAGTAGAAATGCTCCTCCAGGAGCGAAAGTTGGGAGTATTTCACCAAAGCCGAAGAAAAAAGCAGAAGCTTAGACAAACTTCTGTAGTCCTGGTTTTATTTTTTCTGTATCAATTATCACGAGATTTTTATTAGCCGGAAAAGCTACGTTGTAAACAGGAACTGTATCAATCCAGGCAAACCTTTTCCCCAGATGGGCGTGACCATGAATGACTAGATTTGGTCTAGTTTCCAAAATAACTTTTTCCATCTCAAGACTTCCAAGATTGGAGTAGAAAAGAGGATTTTCTCCTTCTAGAGTTTTATAAGTTGGAGCATAATGTGTAAGGAGAATTTTGAAACCTTTATAGCTTTTCAGACAAGACCTAGCTTTTTCCACTCTCGCTTTATAAATCTGAGTTATGTTTGGAAGATGAGTCTTTTGCCATCTAGTTGGTTCATCCAAGCTTCCTGTTGTGCCAAAAATTAACACGCTTTTTTCTTCTATCTTAAGCTCTATAGATTGATCATCTAAAAATCTTATACCAACCTCTTTCTTAATTCTTTCACGATATTCTTCAAATTCGGTGTTTCCGAACACAGCAACAATCGGAACAAAAAATTTTCCAAAAAAAGAGTTGTATATTTTTCTATATTCTTCTACCTCCTTCTCAAGAGTATCCCTTTCAACCATATCTCCAGCTAGCAATATTAAATCGACTTTCTCACTAAAAGATTCTAAAGATTTTATAAATTCCTGGTAAAAAATTGGGGAGTGAATATCCGAACAAGCTAAAATTCTCATATTTTAGTTTTAAAAGCATTATTAAATTACAACAAATTCATAAGGATTGTCCATGTCACAAACCATAAACCAAAGTATCCAAGTGCTGTTTCTCTTACGAATTCTTCAAACTTAAAGAGTTTTCCAAAAGCAAGATAACAGGAGAAATAAACGGTAAGGGAAATAGAAAAGGAAAGAAGGAAATTGGAAGAAAAGAAAGAAATTACACCAGAAAAAATTCCTAAAAGGAAAATTAACGTAAGCAATATTTTCTTAATTTTCCTCCCCCCTTATAATTTTCTTTACAATAAAATCTTTTATCTTTTTTTGCCACGAATCCTGCTTTAATACCTCTCTAAAAACCCAACTTTTAATCTTTTTATTTTCCTCTAAAAGTTTTCTTGCTATATCCTCAACTGTTTCCCAATGGATCCGCAAATAGGGAGGGGGAGCTTCCTCTGTTTGTAAAATCTTTTCAATAAAAACTCTCGTTCTTTCATCGTGAGAGTATCCAACTCCAAAATCGAAGTTTACTTTTCTTTTGATTTTTTCTATCTCCCGATCCCTTTCGACCTTAGCTATTATAGAAGCTGCAGAAACTATCGGTACGCTTTCGTCTAAATAATTTTTTACAACCAATCTTACACTTTTACCTCTCGGTAAAAATTCCCTTATCATTCTCTCGAACTTCTCACAGTTTTGCTCTATAGAATCAACGTATACCTTCTCGGCTTTAAGAATGCTAATAATATCTGCAATCTTCATAGCTTCTAGCTTATCAAGGTTTATTCCTTTAGCTTTAAACGAGGAAATTTTACAAGCAGAAACTTTGATTACTACGATTTCCTTCACCATTCTTTCTAATTCTTTTGCTAATTCCTCTCTTTTTTCGGGAGTTAACTCTTTTGAATCCCTGATTCCCATTTTCTTAAGCTTCTTTGAGTCCTTGCTTTCGATGGAAACACCAGCTAGAACCATTGGTCCAATTACTGCTCCTCTTCCAGCTTCATCTATACCAGCAATAATCATTCTAACACCTCACCTTTTTTCCATTATTTCTTTTATTTTCGCTCTTTATTGCTATTAACTATAAAAAATATGAAGCTTGAAGATATTGAAGAGATGATAAGAGAAGGTAGGAATGTAGAGGAAATATTGAGTGCTGTAAATTGGAAGGAGTTTGAAGAGAAAGTAGAAGAAATCTTCCAAAGACATAACTTTAGAACAATGAAAAACTTTAGAATTAAAACCTCAAAAAGATTTGAAATCGATATAATAGCTGAGAAGGGAAATTTGCTTTTCGTAGTAGATTGCAAGCAGTGGAGAAAAGGAAGATATAAACTATCTGCATTAAGAAAAGCGGCTGAGAAACAAATAGAAAGGGCTGAAGCTATCAAACAGTCTCTTATCGGTCTAAATAAAAGAGTTATTCCCGTTCTCCTCACACTTTACGATGAGGGAATTTACAACTTTCAAGGAGTTTTCATAGTACCTCTTTTCAAGCTTAATAGTTTTTTGCTAGAGTTTTAATAGCAATTAAAGATAAAAAGATAAAAACGTGCAAAACAACATTCGTATGGTGAAAAAAATGACAGACTTCGATATTAAAGTGGAAAACATTGTAGCATCTATTTCTCTCGGAGTTAAGGTTCCTCTAAACAAGTTACTCGACGAAAACACAGAATATGAACCTGAGCAGTTTCCCGGTGTTGTTTATAGAATGGATGAACCAAGAGCAGCAGCACTTATTTTTAGTTCAGGAAAGATAGTATGCACGGGAACCAGGAGCATGCAAGAATTAAAAAAGGCAATTCGACTAATTTTCAGGAAGCTTAGAAAGGCTGGCGTGAAAATTCCTCCAAATTATAAGGTAGAAATTCAGAACATAGTAGCATCAGCGAAGTTTGAAGAAGGAATTAACCTGGATAAAATCGCATTTGAGCTAGAAAACACAGAATATGAACCGGAGCAGTTTCCCGGTGTTGTTTATAGAATGGATGAACCAAAGGTTGCCTTTCTCTTTTTTAGTTCAGGAAAGATAGTATGCACGGGGACTAGAAAGGTTGAAGAAATTAAGAAAGCGATAGAAAGAGTGTATAAGAAACTGAAAGAAATTAAAGCCTTCGAAAAATTGTAGCTTTTTTCTTCTTTTTTAAATCTTCATACTTTCATGAAAAACTTTAAATAAGTTTCTTTAAATTTCAACATGGAGAAAGAAAAGCTAGTGGAAAAATTTTTAACATTTCTGGAAGACTACTATAAAGATAAAATTTTAGTAGCGTTGAATGAGGGGAGAAATTCTATAGAAATAGACTTTCATGAACTAGAGAAGTATGACATTGAAATTGCTGATTATCTACTTGAAAATCCGGATGAACTATTAACTGTTGTTGAAAGCTCTTTAGGCGAATTAGATCCTCTTCTCAGCGATAAAAGATTTCACTTGAGATTTTTTAATCTTCCTGAGGATAGGAACGTTAGAATAAGAAATTTAAGAGCAGAACATATTGGTAAGTTAATAGTTGTTGATGGAATTGTTAAAAGAGCAAGTGAGGTTCGGCCAGAAGTTTACGAAATAACTTTTCAATGTCCCTCCTGCAACGAGCTAATCGTAGTTAAACAAGAAGCTAGAAGCTTGAAAGGTCCGGATGCTTGTCCTAATTGTGGAAACAAGAAGGGATTTAAACAAGTTAGTGAGAAGTTTTATGATACGAGATGGATTGTAATAGAAGAGCCATTCGAAATAACGAGTGGGGAAAGACCTTCAGATTTAATAGTTTACTTAAAAGAGGATCTAGTTACCCCTAAAATGCAGTTTAAAACCGACCCTGGAAATAGAATAAAAGTTACTGGTATACTAAGGCAATTGCCAAGAAAAGTAAAAGGTGGCATTTCGAAGCAAATGGAAATATATTTAGATGCTATTCATGTAGAGAGCGTAGAAACAGAGTGGGAAGAAATAGAAATTACAGAAGAAGATGAAAAGAAAATAATCGAGCTTGCTAAAGATCCTCAGATTTATGATAAACTTGTCGCTTCCATAGCACCAACCATTTATGGACTGGAGGATATTAAATTGGCTATTGCTCTACAACTTTTTGGAGGAGAAGAACATATTCAGAAAGATAAATCTAGAGTAAGAGGAGAAATTCATATCCTACTAATAGGAGATCCATCAACAGCTAAGAGCCAGCTGATGAAGGTTGCATCTACTTTAATCCCTCGAGCGAGATATGTTAGTGGAAAAGGAATAACAGGTGTTGGCATAACAGCTACTGTAGTAAGAGATGAAGAGCTTTTTGGCGGTTGGGTATTAGAAGCTGGTGCTTTAGTGCTCTGCAATAAATCTCTACTCGCAATAGACGAATTCGAAAAGATAGAAAAACAAGACATGATAGCTATGCATGAAGCAATGGAAATGGGACAAATATCTATAGCCAAAGCAAATATAGTTGCCACACTGCCTGCAAAAACATCAATCCTGGCTGGTGGAAATCCAAAATTCGGAAGATTTGATCCTTATCTACCTATTAAAGAGCAAATTGAGGTTCCTGAAACAATTTTGAGCAGGTTTGATTTGAAATTTGCAATAAGAGACATACCTAATCCAGAAACTGACGAAAAAATTGTATCTCACATCCTACAAGCGCGACATTTCGGAGGAGAAGCAGCACAACCTCCTATTCCACCTGAACTTTTTAGAAAGTATGTAGCATATGCCAGAAAGAATTGTCATCCCAAATTAACTCCTGAAGCAGCGGAAGAGATCAAAAAATTCTTTCTTAATCTAAGAAGTAAGTATGTAGAAGGTTCTCCAGTTTCCATAACTTTCAGACAATATGAAGCCTTAGTAAGATTGGCTGAAGCTTCAGCAAGAGTTCAATTGAGAAACGAAGTAAGTAGGGAAGATGCACTAAGAGCTATAAGATTAATGAGCGTTTCACTAAGACAACTTGGCTTTGAACCACAAATTGGTACTATAGATATTGATAGAGTAGAAGGTGCAAGAGCCACCGCAATGCAGAGGAGTAAAATAAGAACTGTAATTTCATTGATAGAGGAGTTAGAGAAGACTTACGGCAAGGAAATTCCTTTTGATGAAATAGTGAAAAAGGCGAAATCGAGCGGAATTGAAGATATAGAAGAGATTTTGAGGAAAATGCAGCAAGAAGGCGTCATATATTCTCCTAGACCAGGATTTATAAGCAGAGTATAATTTTTGAATATCTTGAGATTTTTTAATGCAAAAGTTTAAAACATGTTTAGTGAGAAGTATGCAAAAAACGGTCTTAGTTTTAATATTGATAATAGCTCTACTTTTGCCAGTGATAGCTCTAGCACAGCAAAGATCTTTAGAAAGAAGAGAAACTACTGCAACTGCTACGCCTTTTGAGTTCAACGAGACAGAAATAGAAGCAAGATTAAGAAAGGAAGAGGGAAAAGTTTGGGAGATTTTAGAAGAAAAATTCATAAAAATCAAAAACTGCTCAAGGGATGAAGACTGTTTACACATCTTTTGCCCTGCAGTTATTGGTGGGGATACTCCAATGTGTGTGGAAGGAAGATGTGTTTGTGGTCCTGGTCGATTTCCAAAATATCCTATTAACGCAACTAAAATTACCATTTGTAGAGAAGTAAGAGAGAAGATGAAAGAATTTGTAGAGAAGATGAAAGAAGAGAAAAACCAATCAAGAATGGAAGAACTTCTCAACCAACTGGTAGAATTAAGAGAAAGGAATAAAGAATGTTTCCCACGACCAGCAAGAATTGTTCCATTTATTGCTTTAGAATCGGCAGTAAAGAAAGCACAAGGTGTAGACGAATTCTTAGAAGGGATGAAAAATTTAAGGGAAGAACTACTCAATAATATAACATCTCAAAACTTAACAGGAAGAGAACTTGCACAAGTGATTAAAGAATACAACGAAAAAAGAAAGGAACTTGTTAAAGAATTTGTTCAAAAGATTCATGAAATAAACATGGAAAGAATGGAAGAAATTAAAGAAGTTGTAGTTGCAAGACATGTAAAGTGGGAAAACGAAACATTATTCAATGTAACAAGAATTGTAGTAACAGTAAATGGTAAAAACATTACAATAGAACCTGGAGATTATGTAACAATAAGCGTAGAGGGTGTTGTTGTTAAGTCAATAATTCCACTAAAAGTTAAAAACAATACAATAGAAGATGCAGATACGAATCAAACAATTAGAGAAACTCCAGACAGAATTAGAGCCAGGATAAGAGAACAAATAAGAGAAATGAAATTAGAAAGAAAGGAAAATAAGCCAGTTTACATAGTAGCTGCAGCAAAACGAGGAAGGTTACTAGGAATTATTCCAGTAAATGTTAGTGTAAACTATGAGATATCAGCAACTGATGGCAGTACAATAAAAGTAAATAGACCTTGGTGGAGCTTTCTTGTTATTGGCTAATTCTTTCTTTTTCTTTTTTATTTTTTGAAACAAGAATAATTTAATGGACATTTATGAGATTTTAAAGAACAAAGGTATTTCTATTGGAGACAAAATAAGAGTAGATTCTATAGAAGGAATTTTGATGCCAAGAACAGAGTTTGTAGAGAACGATGTTATTGTTCTCAAAATGAATAATGGCTATAATATAGGAATAAAATTTAGAGACGATTTGAAAATTGAATTGATAGAGAAAAAGAAGGAACAAAAATTAGAGAAACAAAAGCATAAAGAATTCGATCCAAGTAAACCTACTGTTTCAATTTTAGCGTGCGGGGGAACAATAGCAAGTAAAGTTGAATATAAAACTGGAGCTGTTTTCCCATCATTTTCTCCAGAGGAATTAATAGAAGCTTTTCCTGAAATAGGAGAAATAGCAAACATAAAAGTAAGAAAACTTTTTGATTTGTTTAGCGAAGATATGCAACCTGAACACTGGAAAATTATCGCTCAAGAAGTTGCTAAAGAAATTGAAAGTGGAGTTGATGGTGTTGTTTTAATGCACGGAACTGATACAATGCATTATACAAGCGCAGCTTTAAGTTTTATGTTACAAGACTTGCCAGTACCAGTAGTTTTAGTAGGCGCCCAAAGAAGCAGTGACAGGGGAAGTAGTGACAATAGAGTAAATTTAGTTTCTGCTATTTTGTTTGCTGCTAAAGGAGAAATAGCAGAAGTTGTTGTTTGCATGCATGAAAGTTCAAATGATGATTATTGCGCTGTTCATAGAGGTACTAAAGTTAGAAAAATGCATACTAGTAGAAGAGATGCATTTAAGTCAATAAACATTTCTCCTCTAGCAAGGGTCAATTACTTTGAAAGAAGAATAGAGTATCTCACAGCAAACTTTAAGAAAAGAGACAAAAGTAGAAAGTTAAAGCTTGATACTAATATTAATCCAAATGTTGGAGTTTTTTATTTTCATCCTGGGTCAAAACCAGAATTTTTGAGAGAAATGAGCAAATTTTATGAAGGTATAGTCATAGCTGCTACTGGTTTAGGTCATATTGGAATAAATCCAGGAAATGACAAATTAGCAAAGAATTTTCTACCTGTAATAAAAGAGTTAATAGAAAAAGGCATTCCAATTGTTTTTGCTCCTCAAACAATTTATGGAAGATTGAATTTGAATGTCTATTCTACAGGAAGAATTTTAGAAAAAGCTGGTGTTATAGGAAGTCTTTGCGATTGGACAATTGAAACAGCATTAGTAAAATTAATGTTTGTCTTGGGACATACGAAAGATATGAACGAAATAAAAAAGATGATGCTTACAAATATTGCAGGAGAAATAAATGAGAGAATTGAGTATGAATTATAAAGAGTTAGGATTGAAAGTTGGCTTAGAAATTCATTTCCAGTTAGATGTAGACAAAAAACTTTTCTGCGATTGTTCTTCTAGCATGAAAGAAAAAGAACCAATAGCAATTGTTAAAAGAAAATTGCATCCAGTTGCTAGCGAGTTGGGAGAAGTGGATGTTGCTGCTCAATTTGAATATTTGAGAAATAGAACTTTCTTTTACGAAGTTTTTAAAAATGAAAGTTGTCTTGTTGAATTAGATGAAGAACCTCCACACAATCCAAATGAAGAGGCTTTAAAAGTTGCACTACAAATTGCAAAGTTATTTAATTGTAGAATACCAGAACAAATTTTTGTGATGAGAAAAACTGTTATTGATGGGAGCAACACTTCTGGTTTTCAAAGAACAATGATAATAGGATTTGATGGTTATTTTGAATTTAAAGGAAAGAAAATTCCAATAACTCAAATTTGCTTGGAGGAAGATGCGGCTGCGATAGACAGAGAAGAAAATGGAAATGTTTATTACAAACTAAATAGACTTGGAATTCCTTTAGTAGAGATTGATACTGGAGTTATAGAAGGTTTTGAGCCAAAAGAAATAGAAGAAATAGCTTACCAAATTTTCTTGATAGCATCCTCTACAAGAAAGATTAGAAAACAAATCGGAGCAATAAGGCAAGATGTTAATGTTTCTATAAGCGGTGGTGAAAGAGTTGAAATAAAGGGAGTGCAGAAACTTAGTTTGATATCAAAAGTTATAGAAAAAGAAGTTGAGAGACAACTCGAATTGATAAAAAAAGGTGAAAAAGTCCAAAAAGAAACTAGGGCAGCAAAGGAAGACGGTACAACAGAATTCATGAGACCTTTACCAGGAGCAGAAAGAATGTATCCTGAAACAGACATAAAACCAATAAAAACTGAAGATATTTTGAAGAATTTAGAAATACCTGAGCTACTCAACAAACGAATAGAAAGATATGAAAAAGAGTACAAACTATCAAAAAGTTTGATAGAAAGTTTGTTGAAAACAGATTACTTTTTCTTTTTTGAAGATTTAGCAAGAAAATTTCCAAAAATTGAACCAACTGTTATTGCAAGTGTTCTTTCTTCAACCTTAAAAGAAATTGAAAGAAAAGAGAAAGTAGAAATTAAACTAAAAGAAGAACGATTAATTGAATTTTTTGATGCATTAAACAGAGGGTTTGTGTTCAAGGAAGCTGCATACGACATACTGAAAAAGATGAATGAGGGTAAATCTGTTGAAGAGGCAGTAAAAGAACTTGGATTAATTCCATTAACAAAAGAAGAAATTCTAAAAATAATTGAAGAAACAAGAAAAGAAGTTGCTGATAAAAAGAAGTTGATTGGAGTAGTGCTTTCTAAAGTAAGAGGAAGAGCAAATATTTCGGAAGTTATAAAGATGATAGAAAAGTTAAGTTAAAATTTCAACTATATCAGCTGAATTCTTCAAGCTAGAAGAAAATCCTGGCTCAGCACCAAAAACTATAACCTTTTTACCATATTCCTTTGCTTTTTGTATTAATGGTAAGAAATCCGCATCTCTTGTTGCTAAAGCAATTATTTGAATATCTTTTGTTAGAATTGCCTCCATAGCTTCAACTGCCAAAGTCACATCTACATCGTTTCCCTCATCTTCTTTTGTTGCCAATACTACTTTTGGTTCAAATCCTTCGTTTATAATTGCCTCTATCAGCTTTTCTGGTGCAAATTGATTGATGAAAACTTTTGCTATTACAATTCTACCATACCTAGAAACTCTTTTTTTGAGCTCTTTTAGGTTTATGGAGAATTCTTTTCTAAGCATGTTAGGTCCATCTACAAAGAGTGCTATGTTTTCTGGTTCATACCTACTTCTTATCATTTTTCACACCAATAGTTTACTCTAGCTACTCCTTTTAATAGTGTTCGATTGGAAATTAGAATCTCTCCACTAAAATCTAATAGTTGAACTTTAGCACATGGAGGAAAGTTAATAACTGTTGAAATTTGTCCGTTTAAGAGTTTCTCCAATTTTCCTTTAAAGTTTTCGATCACCATGGACTGTATGAAGATAGGAGCGGAAAAGTAATTAACAATTGCTTTAAATGTTGTTTTCTCTCCTGTTTGGTAAAGCACGTTGTTAATCTTTAGAGAGTAAGTATGAGCCTCTACCGATATATTCTTCCCCTCCATTTTCACTTCACCTTTAGAAACTTGAGCCTCTACTTTGCAATCTAAAGAAGGTAGTTGAATGAGGAGTTTTCCTATTGCTATAGGAGTTACGCAAAGCCCGTCAATAACAAGAGTGCCGTTGAGCAAACGAAGGATCTGCTTCTCTTTCATATCTTCATCTAGATAAAGGTTAAAGTTGACTGGTTTCTGAGAAGAAAAAAGAGTTGAGAAAAAACCGGTCACGGATGGAAAAGATGGTAGCTTTACAAAGGGGGATTCTAGGGGCTTCAAACGAAGAAAAACAGCAAGGAGTAGTAAGAGAAAGATAAATAATAGAATCTTCCATTTCATAACTTTATTTTGTAAAAAAACTATTTATATTTACATTACTATCAGTAAATGAAAGTATGAGAGTTCCTCTCTTTCAACTTCAATACGACATTTTTAACATTTTTTGGTTAGTAATCTTCTTCTTTATGATGTTTTTTTATCCGCGTCTGCTTTTATACCAACTCTTGGGCAGGTTTTTCAAAACTTCCCAACTTTTAGATGAATTAAATGAGAAGAGTAGAAAAAAGCTTTTGGATAGAATTGGAGGAGGTAAGGAAGAAGAAAGTAAAATTAAAACTTTCCTCGACTTCTTCGTCATAACACCTGTCTCCTTAGATCCTTTTGGAATAATAAAGAAACTGGAACATCTAATCAATCAAGAAGAATTTAAATTCAGATACTTTGCGGATAAAGTGGCAAAGAATCTAAATGAAGAGGAAAAATGGAATTTTATCTCGGCACTTTCAGCCCAAATAGCATTACACCAACTTTCGAAAACCGTAAAACATTATATCAAGTTGATAGAAAAGACAAAAAGTTATCAATTAGGATTGCTCATTCAAATACAATTGCCTCTAATAGAGAGATATTCTAAATCTCTCTACAAAGCTATCGAAGCCTTTAGTGCTGGTCAACCAATTGGAGACTCAGTAGGAGCACTTGTTGCTGCTTTAATGATGAGTAATAGATCAAGGGAAATTGATGACGTCGTATATACTTTAGAAAGAATTAATGGAAAAAAAGTAATAGTCGTTAAAGCCAAAGGACCTGGAGCTAGAATAGGTAAGATTGGAAGAGTTGTTGAAAAATTGGTTAAAATCTTCAAAGTTGAAAAAATCATAACAGTAGATGCTGCAGTTAAGTTGGAAAGTGAAAAAACGGGAGAAATAGCTGAAGGTGTGGGAGTTGCTATAGGCGGTATTGGAGTAGAAAAAGCAATAATAGAAGAAATTGCAACGAAGAGAGGGGTAACGTTAGATAGCTATGTAATAAAAATGAGTCAAGAAGAAGCATTCTATCCTATGAAGGAAGAAATATTAAACGCTGCATTTGAGGTGAAGAAAAAAATAGAAGAAAACATTAGAGAAAGCAAAGAAAATGTAATAATGGTTGTTGGAGTAGGAAATACATGCGGTATTCCTAACAACAACAAGTTAGAGAAAGTTATTGAGAAGATCAAAAAAGCTTCAGAAGAGATAAAACAATGGGAAGAAAGAGAAAGAGCCAAAGAGAAGGAAGTATGGAGTTTTGCAATGTATTAAAGCTATAAATATGTAAGACAAAATCTTAATTATATGACAACTAAGATTATAGTTTTTGAAAAACCAAAACTAAAGGATCCAATCTTTATAGAAGGATTACCTGGAGTTGGAAATGTAGGAAGAGTCGCTGCCGGCTATCTTGTGGAGGAATTAAAAGCTAAAAAGTTCGCTGAGCTTATTTCTTCACATTTCATGCCCATTGCTGTTATTCCAAGAGGCTCTCAAGTTGAGATGATTAAAGCAGAATTTTTTTATTGGAAGGCAAAGAACAAGAATCAAAATGATTTAATAATAATGATTGGAGATAGCCAAAGTGCAGATCCGGAAGGACATTATGAAATAGTGGAAGAAGTTTTAAGATTTTTAAAACAGCTCGGCGTTAAAGAAATATTCGCACTAGGCGGACTCAACATTGGCATACCAACAGAAAGACCAAAAGTGGTGGGGGCAGTTAACGATGTTTCTCTCGAAAAGAAATACCAAAAATACAATATAGTTTTTGACACAAGCCAAAGAGTTGGGAGCATAGTAGGTGCAGCCGGTCTTTTTGTCGCCCTTGCGAAATATTACGACATCCCTGCAACCTGTTTATTGGGAGAAACATCAGGAATGCCCTTTCTACCCGATCCAAAAAGCGCAGAGGCTGTTCTCAAGGTGCTCTCTGATATTCTTAACTTAAAGATTGACACCACTAAGCTTGAGAAAAGAATAAAAGAAATGAAAGAATTCATGAGAAGAGTAGAGGCTATGCAATCGCAACTCTTGCGCTCTCATCTACCACCAACGGAGAAGAAAGAAGAGCTTAGCTACATTGGTTAGTCTTCTTCATTTCTTCTAACTCTTTCTTGAATCTCTCAATAACTCTTGGTAAATCTTTGTCTTCGACTCTAAAAATTTTTGCCGCCTCTTTTAGAATTCTGTATTTCTTTTTCAATTCTTCAAATTCGTCTCTCATTTTCTCAACCTTTTCCTTTCTTTCTTCCATTCCTCAAACAATTTTTTACTCGCTTCAACAACCTTTTCTTCTTCAACACCAAGTTTTTCAGCTACTTCCTTCAATATTCTCTCTTTTTCCTTCAAATAATTCAAAGCAATTTCCCCGCTACAAAATTCTATTCTAACAACACCATCTTGAATTCTCTTTGACCTAATTATTTTTATGAATCCTACTTCCCCTGTTGAATCGCAATGCGTGCCTCCGCATGCCTCATGATCTATTTCATTTATAGATACTATTCTCAACATTCTTTCTGAAACAGCTCCTCCTTGATATATTCCAAATCCGTATTTTTGTTCGGCTTCTTGTCTTGACAAAATCTCAGTTTTAACTATTAAGTCTCTTTCAACAATTTGATTAGCCAAACTTTCAATTTTTTCCAATTCTTCTTCACTTAAAGCATCATAGTGAGTTATATCTAGCCTTGCTTTATCTATACCTTTGAAGGCAGAATGCTGAAATACATGTTTACCTAAGATTAACCTAGCTGCCGCGTTAAGTATGTGGGTTGCCGTATGATGTTTCTTTAAAATTTCCCTTCTTTTTCTATCAACTACACAGTGAACAATTTTGCCTTCTTCAATAGGTTCTTCCAATTTATGTAAAATCACTTTTCTGATTTTTTTCACGTCTAAGACCTTAATTCCATTAATTTCACCAACGTCATGGAGCTGACCACCAGACTCTGGATAAAAAGCAGTTTTATCAAGCGCGACCCAATTGCCTTCAAACACTTTTAAAACTTTAGCGTTAAATTCAAAAACTTCTGGTTTTTGATAGTATAATATCTCAGTTGGTGGTAAACTGCTTACATCAAACTTTAATTCATGTTCTTTTAACTTTCCTCCCTTATGTCTTTCTGTAACCTTGCTATAAAATTTTGGAGGAATGTTTATCCTTAAGCCTGCTTCAACGAGAAGTTCGGGATTTATTCCATAGGAATCATAAAGCGTAATCAATTCCTCTTCGCTTGGGGTTCTATTCTCTTTGAGTAAAATTTCAACTATCTTCTTCATTTTTTCCCTAGATTTTTTATATCTTTCCATCTCGATTTTGATAGCTTTCTCTACATACTCTCTGCTCTCTTCAAGTTTTGGAAAAAGTTTTTTTAGATAATCAACATGCCAATTCATTATGTCTAAAACATTAATATCCCATTTGAATCTATCTATAAGGCTTAGTGCTCTTCTCAAAATAACTCTCAAGTTATAACCACCGCCAACATTGCTTATTACTGCGCCATCCGATAAAGCAAAAAGCAATGCCCTCGAATGATCTACTATAGAATAAAGAGCTTGTAATGGTTCAATATTTTTTTCTAACTCTTCTAATGATATACCAAGCCGAGTTGCTATTTTTTTCTTAGCGGAAATCATATCCTCTATTTCATCTACATTTATCCTTCCAGAAATTTTAGCATACTTGAGAAAAAGGTTCTCATCATAATTTATTCCAATCACTTTCTTCAATTTCTCGATTATCGGTTTAAAAACTACATCATAGCTTGTGGGAGTTCCGTGTGTTATCCATGTTAGTCTTTCTAAACCTGCACCCATGTCTATTACTTTAACTTCCATTTCCCTGTACTTTTCAGGAGTCCCCTCAAATTGAGTAAAAACAGTATTTCCGAGCTCAAGACCTCTTACATGATACTCCAGAGACGGACCAAATGCGACTGGACTAAGCCAAATATCTTCAATAAAAACTATTTCTTCTTTTGGTATTCCAAGAATTTTTGTTAAAAACTCAAAATCTAATTCAATAGCTTCATTTTTCCAATATCCGCTTTTCCCGTCGAAAAGAGATGTTTGCTGAACCATCAAAAATGAGGTATAAGATCTACCATTTACTCCAACATTTTGTATGTCGTTAAATCTAAGGCATGGTTGAAGCATAATAGTTGGATTTGCGGGAGCTTCAAAATTCAAGTTACCATTCTCATCAATCCTATAAAAATTTACAATTCCTGCATCTGTAAAATAGAGAGAGGGCCACCACCTACATAATATTGGATAGGCATTCAAGAAAGTATGACCTCTCTTAACAAAAAAGTCTTTTATACGTTCCCAAGCCTCAAAATACTCCATTCTCTTTTTCGTTGGCGGATCACCAATAAAATCGTAAGATCTACAGGATGAGTCATTACAAGTTTCTTGATTAGTTAGACTCCAAAAATATTTTCCACAATTTTTGCACTGCTTTCTTTCAAACCCTTCTCTTTCAAACAATTCAACTTTCCAGTATTTCTCTGGCTCTTTTTGGAAGATTCTCAATATCTCAAGCTTATTGGTCATATTCCTCATTTTTTTGTAGGGTTTTAAACTTTAGATTGAATTTTAAATGCTAATCCAAAAAATTAATATTGGGCTCGTAGCTTAGCCTGGTGGAGCACCCGCCTTATATGGCGATGCTCCTAGGAAAGCGGGGGGTCGTGGGTTCAAATCCCACCGAGCCCACTACTTCATTCTTATTAGTATGGGAGATAAAAATAGAAATGAACAGTGGGCAAACAAGCGAGGAGAAAAAGAGCTCTCCTATAACTCTTCTAGTAATTATTGGCCTCGCTACTGTTTTCGTAGTACTTATTTTTGCTATGTTTACTCCTTCTTCCAAATCCTCCCGTCAAATTGCAAGTATAGTAGCAAAGTTCAATGGAAATACAACTTTGAAGTCAAACAGTTTTTTCAACTTAAATTTCACAATCGGTAACCCTTATGACATTTCACTAGAGAACGTAAGAATATGGGTAGAGGCTGCTCCTGAATTGTTTAGTTTCTCCTATAATCCTTTAAATGAAACTACTACTTTGAGAAGTTTTTCCTCAATTTTACCGAGAAAAAATGTAACTTACTTCTTGGCAAATGTTAAAGTTGAAAGAGTATATACGCAAATGAAGAACATTCCTGTAGTTCTGAAAATTTTATACACTTCAAAAATTTCAAAAAATTTCACTATAAATGTTGCTAGGAAAGAGGCTTTAAAGTGGTATGGTGGTGTTGAAAATTTGGGAATAAAAAGTTTAGGAAAAAACGAGAAAGCGCCTCTTGTTATTTCTTTCTTGTTTGATCCTAAAAGGTTTATTTTCGAAAAAGGAAAGAACGAAGTTGCTACATTTAAGATAGTTATCGAAGATGTAGGAGGTGGAAGATGCGTAAAAGATATGAAAATTAAAGGCAGCAGCAATGCAAATTTAGTATGTAAATATGAAAACAATAAGCTTGTAGGTTCTTTCGAGTTTTTAGCAAAACCATCGAAAAAGATAGAGATACCATGCAACTATACATTTTCATATCTAGAAAACAGAAATTTTGACAGTGTGCCTTCCTCTCTTGAAGTAAGTTGCGAATATTTAGAAACCAAAACCTTTTTATTCACGATAGCTCCTTAATCAAACTTCACGCTCTATGAACAATCTCAATTACATCCCCATCTTTAAGCTCATACTCAGATGAAAGCCTCATCTTAGTTCTAGCATCAATGCCACAAATAAATTTTTCCCCAATTTCTGTATGTATAGAAAATGCAAGCTCTTTAAGTGTTGTTCCTTTTCTAACTAATAAAGCATCAGGTAAAATATTTCCTTTCGTATCAGAGAGCCTATCTTTATTGGCAACAGGATAGACAACTATGTAACCTAGCACTTCGAAAACTGTAAAGTTTAATGCTTTTTGAATCCCTGTTGATCCAAACTTTTTGAGTACATTTTCCTTTATTAATTCCAACGCTTTTTGTTGCTCATAGGTTAGGTTGCCTTTAATGACAAAATTTTCGCTTCCTGGAAAGTAGTCTATTAATCCTTTAGCAGCAGCTAGTCTTAAAGCAATCTCAGCCTCAGCACTAGCTGGGATTATGTTTTTGTACCTATCCTTTAGTCTCTCGTAGTTTTTTTGTGCACTTTCCAAGTCTACCTTATTCGCAACAATAATTATAGGCTTTGAAATTTCCCTCAGACACCTAGCAAAATCTTCTAGATTTTCTATTCCACAAATCTCTAGAGCTCTTTCTATCTCTTTCCTTTCCACTTCCAACCCACTTAGTTGCTTCATTAGAATGGTAATTAATTCCTCTTTGGAGAGATTTTTCAACCTTGATTTATATTTTTCAATTCCCCTCTCTATAATACTTCTAAACCACGCATTTATCTCATTCTCAACAAATTCTATATCCTTCTCAACATCATAGTTTTCAGTCGGTTTTCCTTCTTCATCCGTCAAACCAGAAAAGTCTACAACATGAATTAAAGCCTTCGTTTTTCTTGCCTCATCTAAAAACCTTAAACCTAATCCTTTTCCTTCATGTGCTCCAGGAACTATTCCTGGCAGATCCCATAATTCTATTGGAATAAATCTTATACCATTTATACAAGCTCCCTGTTTTGGGTTACACTTTACGTTGAACTCCTTACATACGCATTCTTTAGTTACATATGCTATAGCTATATTTGGTTTAAGTGTAGTAAAAGGAACTGGTGATATTTTAACATCTTGTAGTGTTGCAGCCTTCAAAAAGGAGGATTTCCCCGCATTCGGTTTGCCAACTAATCCAATTTCTATCATTTCCTTCAATTAATTAAAAAAAAAAATAAAAATAAAGTTTAAAGGGGTAGTGATGTAGTTCTGAATGAACTGAAGAGTTGAAGTAGTGAAGAAAGTGAAACTGATCTAGAGATGTAAATTGCCAGTGTTAAGTAAAAGGTTGCACCAACTGCTAGCATGAGTAAGCTTACTGCTACCCAAATTGTAACTATATCTAGCTTGAAACTTTCCTTTAAAACTCTAAACGCCCCAGCAAAAGCAATTGCGAAATAAAGGGTAAAAAGTAAAGCTCCTAGAGCTACTGCAACCTTTTCTTGCCATCTGAAGATTACCGAAATCAATAGCGAAGAGAAAGCTACTCCAAAGAAAGGATAGACGAAAGCTATTAAAGCACCTGTAAAATCTCCTTTACCTCCAAGTGTTGTTAGAATGGTTTGGGTAAAGAAGGCAACCACTAAAGTTCCTATTATTCCTCCGGTAAGGACTAGAGGTATTAGCGAAAAATTCTGTGAAGGTAATCCTAGAGCTAAACTAAGAAAAATCCAGTCAATTACTAGCATTACTAACGCCTCGTTTGCATTTTTTTCCTTCGCTACTTTCGCTAGCGTCTCATGCGGTGCTGTTAAAAGCTCTTTTAGGAGTCGAGCCGTTATTGGCATAATGGTTGTTAAATTTTATATTTAAATGCTTCAAGCTTCTTCTTTTGCCATTTGATAAATCTCTCTTACCATCTTCTCTATACTTGAGATTTTCTCCGCTAGCAACTCATATTGAAGTTTTAAAGCGTCTATCTTTGCCATCAAGATTTCCATTTCTGGTTTTTGTTTCTCTTGAGTTGGTGCTTCTACATTTTTTACTTGCTGCAGTTGTTGGATAGGCGGAAAAACGGGCTCTTCCTTCTTCTCCTTTCTAAACGGGTTTCTAATCTTAAACATTCTTGATTTTGCTTCTCTAACTTAAAAGCTATTCTAACTTAAGCAAAGATTTATAAGCTCGTAGAATCTTCTCGATCATCTCGCTACACATTTTTATATACTGTCTCCTTACTCTAAAGTAAAAAAAGAAATTGTAGAGCCAGAGAAGAGTTTTATAAAACGATGACTGTTGAAATGGTGTAATCAGCTTAAATTCAGTTTTAAGTTTACCTCCAATAAGGATAGTAAGCGTTCCATCTTTAGATGGATCTGTAGGTTGATTTCCGTCCATTACTATTTCAAAATAAATAGTGCTTCTTGCATCCATTCTTTTCTCAACAATTATTCTTGCATGAAATCCTCTTGGGTCAGAAGCTATACTCCACACAAATTCCCTTTCCTGATAATCTGCAGGATCGATCTCAATAGCTGCACGAAGAAGGCTATAAGCGGATTGATAAGCTTGGAATGGATTTGGTCCTTTATATACAATTTTGACATGTCTCTCTGGAGCCAAACAATCGTCTTCTAAAATCCATACTGGCATATTATCTCCTAGGTAGCGTATTTAGAAACTCTTTAATCGAGGAATGTAACTGCATCATGAGATTTGCACACTCTCGTTTATACTTCATTCTAGCTTCTTCATATATGAATTTATGATAAAACGTCCTAAAAAGTTCGTAAAGCAAACTTCTTTGCCAAAGTGTATCTTGTGGATACTCTGTTCTTAGCATACCCTCAATAGTAATAGAAAGATCTCCTTCCTTTCCTACTTCCTTACTTGGCCTTATTTTTCCTTTCATCGTTACACTTATTTGAATGTAGCTAAACCTATCCATATCTTTTATTACATCAAACCTTACAGAGAATTTTTCTTCCATTCCTTCTCTCATCCAACTAAAATCTCTTTCTATTATTTCGGTTTCCGGAACTTTGGTTATTTGAGATAGAATCTTTTTTGTTTGATAGTATGCTGCTTGAGGATTTGGACCGGAATATTCTAAAGTTATAAACTTCTTGCCTGGAAAAGGAGACCCAGGCACTTCCAAACAATCCTCATGAATTACCAACTTTGTTCTCGCAAATATTGGCATAAATATTTTTTGATGCTACATTAATATTATTTATGGAGCAACCACATTATACAACTCAAACAATTTTGGTAAATATTTTCCTCTGTTGTGTTTACTTTTTGAGGTGAAAAAATGCAGAAAATTGTTGGATTTATGTTAATCTTGATTGGTCTTTCCATGATAATTTTTTTTCCATTTTTAGACAGATATCAACCTGAAGAAATGGCCAAAACTGCTGCCTTAATTGGAGCAATACTAACTTTTGCTGGAATTTTTCTTCTCAAAAGTTAATATTCACAAATAAAAATTAGTTATGATTGAGTATCCGCGTTATCCTGCAGATTTTCCTCCGAAGATGAGACCTGGGGAAGGAGTAAATTCAAATCCCAATGATCAAAATGAAACTTTGGTTTATAGTGCTCCGTTAGGAGGATGTACTAAAGTTTACTACAGTCTGATGGTTTGGCTTGGAACATGGGGGTTTCAAACCTTCAAAGTTGAAGAGAGCATATTCGTTTCTCCAGTAAATAAGAATTACTATGAAATCGTGTTAGGAGAGAAAGAAAGACTGGCCCAGCAGATTAAAACTGGTTTAACAAGCATTGCTCAAGCTTATGCGGATCTTGAGCTAATTTTACATGATCTAAGAAAGTACAAAGAATATGTAAGGCTTTTCAACGAAATTGAAGAAGCAGAAAATATTTTAAAGAAAGAAAAAGATGAAAAGAAAATTGAAGAGGCGAAAAATAAGAAGATAAAGGCCTTACAAACATTAAGATCCATTTTCATAGATCAAGTTGACGTGCATACAGATTTACCAAATGTTCCTATAGCCCTTCGCTCTATTGCTTCAAGATGGCCAACTATAATCTCAGATTTTATGAAGCTTGATAATGAAAGCAAACCAGAAGAAATAAAATTAGATGTTTCCTATGCTGAAAAAGTTGTACTAGCTACAAAGAATAAGCTATTCTGGAGTTGGTTGGAAATGTTTAAGAATACGGTTAAACAGAGGTACGAAAGGTTAAAAGAGCTGGCTGTGGCAAGGGAAAACTCTGTAAGAGAATATAAAGAGATGCTAAAACCAATTGCAGCAAGATATAAGATGATAAATGACATGCTTAGCTTTCCTGAAAAGAGGGGGAGAATGTATGTTCACGTTTTTAGACCAGAGGCTCAGGCTTTTTCTATAGATACTATGACTGTGTGGGCCTGGAAACCGTTTGCACCAGAGGAAAAATGGAAAGCGAGCAGGCAGCAATTTGACAAAGTACCTGCAAAACAAGCCGGTTTTACTGATGAGGAAATAGAGGAGATAAAAAAAATTCAAAAAGAGAAAGGTAAGAAGTATGTCGATGAGAATGGAATGGTAGAGGCTTTGCCAATAGAGCCTTCTATTGATGGTATTGTAAGAGAAATAGTGAGAAAAATAAATGAAGATTCGGAATATAAAAAGTTTGGAGTAAAAATTACTACGGAAGACCTTTTTGAAGCAAGAAAAAGACTTTTAGAGAGATACCGCAAACTACCTGAAGGATCTGGCGGTGTAATTTGGCCTTTTAGTCCGTATTTCGTATTTGTTGAGATTCCAATGAGAAGAACATGTCTGCTCCTGCCAGATGGTACCCAGCTTGAAAGTCTGGCTATAGAAAATTTAAGAACATATGTTAAGACTCAAAACATAATAATTGGGCACATTCTGGAGGTAATGGCAAGAGAGAAAATATTAGAGAATTACATAGGCCAACTACTAGGAGAATTTGGAATAGATAAGGAAGGGAAAGTGAAAAAAGTTGAAGAAATGTTAAAGGAGGAGTTTCCCTATATTTATGGAGAAGTTAAAAAAACAACGGAAACAAAAGAGAAAGAAAAGAAAGCTGGTGTGTTGGATTTTCTGAAGAAAATCATGGACTATTTTGGAATTCAACTAACATTCTTAAGATCGTATGGACCTTACGAATTTAATGTAGCTTATCGATTAGCAAAACATTACTTTAAATTCTCTGGAGAAGTGTTTAAGCAAATCAAAAGTTTTCTTGACTCTTCTTTCCAAGTTCCAGGGGCCTCTGCGGAGGTTAAAATATGAGCTATAAAATTGGTGTTTCGAGCGGATGGTGGAGTATTGCAAGAAGTGAGGAATTATTGGGTATAGCGAGTAAGATAGGTTCTGTTGCAACTTATGGTGTAAACTTCGTTCAAGTTGATTTTGAGAGCATAGCGGAGTTTCAAGAACCAGAGGTTATCAAAAAAATAAAGAGACTTGTGGATACTCTGCAAGTAGATTGGGGTATGCATGGGGAGATTGGAGAAATGATGGCTCTTGAAAGCGCCCTTGAAGTTTTTTGGAAGCATAGTCATAGGAGGCTTCATCAATATTTAGATACAATCTATTTGAAATTCTGGATAGAAGGAGATTATAGAGAATACATTCCAAAATACATCGTTTTTCATGCTTCTAATACATTGACAATAGCTATGATTGTTGAAAGATATAGATATGCTGGGCAAATGACTGTAACACCATTTGGAGATGTTAATTGGATAGAATTCATCAATAGAAATAAAAAATTAAAGGAATGGGTTGAAAAAAGCAATTTGCTTTACTTTTTAATTGGAAAGGAGAGCGGTCTCGGTTTTGTATCTGTTGAAGACATAAAAAAGAAGATTTATGAAAAAATAGGAGAAGAGGTTATGAAAGAAGGCGAATCTCTTAAGGAAGAGTTAGAAAAGGAAGTAGAAACTCATAGGCATGCATGGGAGTTTTTCAGAGAGATTACAAAACTTAGGTTTGCAGAAGGCGCAATAACCTATGAAGACATAGCATATCTTATAGTAGCAAGATATCTTTTCGAGGAAAGGAATAATCCGAACGAGCCTCTATGGAATCTTTTCTTTCCTAACTATTCAACAGAAAATGGATGGGAAAAACTTGAAGAAGATTTGATGGGAAAGGAAGTAAAATTCTTAAATATTGAAAAGGGAGAGGTAAGATTACCTCCACAAATAGTAGCTTTAGTTGCAGCAAGATACATTCTTGGTCATTTCACAGAAAGAAATAAGGAAGAATTTATAGCAGAGGAGAAGAGACAGTTGGAAAGAATTCTACCAAAAGACAAATTGAAAGAAATAGAGGAGAATTTCCTAAAGAAAACACCATTCGAGAAACTTGCAATATTAAACAATCTTATCTCAGAAAAAGTAGGAAAGGAGAAAAGAAAATTCATGATACTTTTTGAAAATCCTGAACTTAAAGCGGCTGGGGAAGAAGGATTACAAAGGCTTATCCACGCTGTTGACATCTACAAAATGGTTAAAGCTGCAGAAAAAATTGCTAAAGATGTGTACATAGGAATGGTTTTTGATCAGGAGCACTATTTGCACAATAACTTAGACCCAATGAACGAGATAAAAAGTCTTAAGAGCGAAGCAAGCGACTTAGGAAAGTTTCTTCTCGTTTTCCATGTCGGTGCTCCTAAACCTTATCATCCTGCTCATGAACCGATAGATATTGGTAGTGAGGCACAATTTTGGATTTACAAATATGCATACGAACTTAGAAAACTTGGATTTGGAGTGGGAGAAAATGAAGGAATTTTTATTTTTGAGAGAGGCGGAGCCAGAGGACAAACTCCAGCTCAATTTATAGGTCAATCGGCTGCTGCACTAAGAATTATTGTTGAATATCTAGAGAAAAACGTGGAACCAGAAAAGCTTCCACCAGAATTTTATGGTATTTCCCCGAAAGAGATACTTGCTGAAGAAAGACAGCTTGCTATTATTAGAGAGCATTTCTTCGATCCGCTAAAAGGTTTGTTGCAAGTTCCTGAGGAAGAATACACATTCTTAGGAAGTAAAGCCATAGAGAAAGGGAAAAGACCTGAAGAATGGAAGAAAGAAGAGATAAGATAAGCTTTAAAGTTTGAAAACATATTAAAAAATGATTGAAAAGCTGGAAAAAGAATTAGAAAATGTTAAGCTTGTAAAGAAAGACGAAATAGAGGAAAGGAAAAATTTCTTAATCGAAAAAAGTGTGAAGCTAATGAATGAAGTTAGAAAAAAATTTGGAGAAATAGTTAAATCTGTTTTAATATTTGGCTCCGTTGCGAGAGGCGACCTTAAGCCAACTTCAGATGCTGACGTATGGATAATACTCGATGATACTCTTTCAAAGACATCTGTAGATCTAGAAAGAGTGAAAGAAGAGATAGTAAGCATGGCAGAAAGTCTGAAGGATTTACATGTACAAACTACATATCTAACTGAATTCTGGCAGTGGGTTAGGGCAGGTTCACCAGAATTGGTGAATTTCCTAAGATATGGCCTAGTTCTTTACGATACAGGATTTGTAAAACCTGTACAGCGCATGCTTCAACTTGGATTACTTCCTCCTAGTGAAGAAGTCATTAAATTAAAGCAAAAAACCTCGGAAATAAGACTAGAAAGGATAAAAGGAGATTTGAAAAACCTGGTTTTTGATTTGAGGTATTGCGCGAGCGATATGATACAAGCTGTTGTTATGTACTATTATAAAACTCAGCCGGATCCAAAAGACATTCCTAAGTATTTGGAAAAAATGATAGAAGAAGGTAAAATAGAGAAAGAGATCCTAGAAAAGTGGAAAGAGATTGATAAGCTATGGAAAGATGTAGACCATCAAATTGTCAAGGAAGTTGATGGAGAGTATGTTCAAAAAACTTTGAAATTAACACAAGAAATAGTTGAAAGAATGAAGAAATTGCTTCCTCAAGAAATATTGGAGGTGTAAAAAGTGAATGAAAGAGAGAAAAGAATGCAAGAGGCAAGAGAGTTTGCAAAGAGGGCATTAGAAAAATATGGCAACCTGATAAAATCTATTGTCTTGATGGGCTCGCTTGCTAGAGGAGAATTTAAGCCAGAAAGTGATATAGACATAATAGTAATATTAGATGATACGCTAGAAGAGTTAAGCGAACAAAAATTAGAAGCGATAGATGATGATTTGGAAAAAATAGCAAAAAGTATTTCAGATAGACTATCAATTCAACCATCTTACACTTTAACTGAGTTTGTTGATTATGCAAAATCTGGTCATCCCATAGTTTACAATTTCATCAAAGAGGGGGAACCTCTTTTTGATTCTGGCTTCTTCATGCCATGGAAAAGACTACTTAAACTTGGAAAGATTCAGGGGACGAGGGAAGCAATAGAGAATTATATGGAAGATGCTCCAAAAAAGTTAGCTAGGGCAAAAACTGTAAAATTGTTAATGCTTGCCGAAGATTGCTATTACGCTATGGTAAACTCAACCCAAGCTGTTCTAATGTTCATGGGTTTGGAACCACCTGTACCAAGTAAGTTGTATGACGAAGTAATGGAATATCTCGTTAAGCCTGGTCTTTTAGAAGAAGAATATGCAAAATGGTTGAAAGAAATTGTTCAAATAAGAAAAGACATAGAACATAAAAAACTTTTGGATGTTAAAGGAGAATTTGTAGATCAATGGATTGAAAGAGCGGAAAAATATGTTGAAAAAATGTTTAACTTGCTTAATGCGCTTGAGATAAGAAAGAAAGAGAAGATTCTTGAAAGAACGCATGAGGTTATGATTAAAGCTGCAGCAACGGCCATAAAAGCCTTACATAAGTTGCCAGAAAACATGCAAATAGATGAATTGGAAAAACATCTAGGAATTAGTATAAGAGATGCTTTTAAAAGAGACTTCATAGATTCAAAAAGAATTGAAGGATATTACTTTGACATTTGGAAAAGAATTGAAGAATTGAAGAAAGAAGTTATAGATGAAAAGAAATTGGAGAAGTTAAAAGGAAATGAAGTAGAGCAATTGAGAGAATATGTAAGAAAGCTTATTCATGAGCTCTCTAGAGCTTTGAAAGAAGAAAGGAAAAACATTGAACAAAGCTAATTATTATTCCATTATTAAATCAGTATGTTTACCGACTCCACTAAGCTGAATAGATATGGGGTTATATCCTTTCGTTTGTTTAAATGCATTAAGAATTCTATCACACTCTCCTTTGATAAACCTTCTTTCTTTTGAAGTAAATCGCTTGAGAACTCCTGCACTACTATTGCACATTATTTCAATAATTTCTTTTTCACTAACCTCAGTTATTTTTGAAACACATGAAATTACTCTTTAAAAAACAATTCAACAAAATTAAAATTTTGAGGATAAATTACTAGCTTCATGCTTTTCTGACCGAAAGATCTTTAAGGCCTTTTCATAACTTTTCATATCATTGATCGGTAGCCAAACATCTGGCGGAACAACTAGACTGTAAAGTTTTCCTTGAGAGGCAAGCCGAGGTATAATAACATCTTCAAACTCAATTGGTTTTGGTAGAGTAATTTCTATCTCTTCTCTTATTAAATCAAGGACCTCTTTTTCAAACATATAGAGACCAATGTTAGTTAAGGTATCTACTAATGGTTTCTCAACGAAAGAAATAACCTTTCCCTCTCCATTCAATTTAGCAACACCGAATGGAAACTCTATTCCATTTACTAAAGTTATCGTACCTAGTGAGCCATATTTATTAACAAAAGAAAGATGTTGAAGAAAGAGCTTTAATGGTAGTAGAGAATCGAACTTCAGATCATCTGGAAAAGAAATTATAAACCTTTCCTTTTTTATTTTTCCTTGATCAAGTGCATATTTCAAAGCTTTTCCTTTTCCCCAATTCTCCGTTGTTGGATCAACCGAAATTTCCACGCTAAATCTCTTCTTATAACCCATTTTTTCCACATGCTCTTCTATTTGTTCATGCATATGACCAAGAACTAAAACAAAATTTTTAAATCCACATTTAGCAAAGAAATCTAACTCATTGTCTAATAGTGTCCATCCTTCCCTCAATTCGAGTAATGCTTTTGGTTTATCTATTTTTCCCATTCTTTTTGCGGAACCGCCAGCAAGAATAACAACTTGAGTTTTTTCTACCTCTTTCTTAAGATTTTCTAAAATCTCTACCATATGAAATTTTAGAGAACATTTTTAAAGTTGCAGATAATAGCCCTGGGAGGGATTTGAACCCTCAACCCCCCGCTAGCTTGCTATCATCAATCAAACTAGCGATACAAGGCGGGTGCTCTACCGTTGAGCTACCAGGGCAATTTTTTCTTTTAGATTTTTACATTAAATCTTTAATTTGTTTAAGTAATCTCTATAATCTGAGCATAACCATCCGCACTTTTATCTCTTTCCAATTTATATGCTTTTCCTGTAACTGCTTCTTGCAATCTTTCATCATGAGTTATAATAAAAACTTGATCCATAAATTCAGAAACATTCTCTCTCAAAACTTTTGCTAATTCTTCTACAGCCTTTTGGTCTAAGTTATGAGTTGGTTCATCTAGAATTAAAATTCTTAATTGAGGGGCCAAGGCCAAAGAAAAAGCAATTCTCAAAGCTAAACAAGCTAAGCTTCTTTCCCCCCCAGAAGCTATTCCCTCTACATTTACCCATTTTCCGCTTCTTTCCTGCAATTGCAGAACATAGTCTCCTTCTTCAATTTTTAAGGCAAGAGAAACATAGTCGCCGTAAGGGTAAAGGTTTGACCATATGCTTGCCATGTAATGATTGACCGTTTCAACAAAATCCTCCCTAATTTTAACTTGAGTCATTTCCAACGCCTGTTTAAGAACTTTTAAGTCAACCAAAATCTTATTTAACTTCTCAACTTGTGTTCTTTCTTTTTCCATGAACTCCAAATTTTTCTCTATCTCTTCTTTTCTCTTCGTTTCCCTTCTCACAATTTCTTCCATTCCCTTAATCTCAGTTGCAATCTCTCTTTCTACGCTAATTAATTCTACAAGCCTTTTTTCCATTTCATCCACATTCTTTCCTTCGAGCAACTTTGTTAATTCTGAAATTTTCCTCTCAATCTCTTCCTTCCTTCTTTCATATTCTTTCCTTCTTTCAATCAAATTCTCCAAATCTATAATCCTTTGCCTGATTGTTTCAAAATTAGATTTTTCCTCCAAAACCCTTCTTAATAATTCCTCTTTCTCCTTTATTTCATTCCTCAAACTTTCAATCTCTTTGATAACGCTTGCTTTGTTGTCTTCATTAATTTTTAAAGCACTCTTACTGAATTCTAGCTCTCTCAAAAGTCTCTCTTTGTCTCCAATTAAAACTTTCATCTTCTCGATTTCTTTTAACTTCGCTTTAATTTCTTCTATTTCCTTTCTCATTTCAGCTTCTTTTTTTATCAATTTTTCTACCTCTTTTTTTCCCTCTTCTATTTCCTTCTGCTTTTTCTCTATAATCCTCTTCTTTTTATCTTCCGTTAGTCTTGTCTCACAAACAGGACATTTGCTTTCTGCAGAAGAAAGTTGAAGTATTGCCTCTTCAGCCTTTTTAATTTCATTTCTTAGCA
>JAJHRL010000017.1 GCA_020832825.1 Candidatus Aenigmatarchaeota archaeon
TGGAGAGTTAAAAAATTTGAATTGGTAGAGAAAGAAAGGTAGAGAATATGAAGAAGATTATCGAAATGCCGAGAAGTAAGTTTTTAAGGGTAATGTGTAAGAAATGTAAGCATCAGCAAATAGTTTTCGATAAGCCTTCTACCGTAGTTAAGTGCTTAAATTGTGGAGCGATATTGTTAAAGCCAACCGGCGGAAAAGGAGAAATAGTAGATGCAAAAGTTATTAAAGAGCTTAGCTAATTCTTTTTATGTTTGAGGAAGATATTTTTGAAGAGCTCTTGAGAATGAGAAAAAGAATAGAAAAATTAATAAGATCTTTTGCTCCTCTAGAAAGTTTAGAGGAGGCAGAAACCTTTCCTGTAGATATCAGCGAAACCGAAAATGAAATAATAGTTAGAGCAGATCTTCCAGGTTTTTCTAAAGAAGATGTATCAGTAAATGCAACTGAAAATACACTAACAATAGAAGCGAAACGTAAGGAAAAGAGAGAAGAAAAAGGGGAGAAGTTTTACAGAATTGAAAGAAGATACGGAAATGTAAGAAGGGTAATAAGCTTGCCGACTGAGATTGAACCAGAGAAAGCAAAAGCTAGGATGAAGGATGGTGTGCTTGAAATCTTCCTGCCAAAGAAAGAGAAAAAGAAAGGGAAAGAGATAAAAGTGGAATAAACTAAAACTTTGCCTTTAAAAGCACAACACCAAAAAGCAAGTAGAGAAATCCAAGCAAGAATGATAAGAGATTTATCCTTTTTGCTAAGTCAAAAGTATCTATAGATTGCCAAACTATCGCATTCATAAATAGAACTAAAATTCCTATCAATATTATTGCAATTGAAAGTAACTTAATGGATTTTTCTTTAATTTTCTTTGTAGTTCTCCTCAACATTTAAAATATTGTCTCTTCTCTTAAAATTTTTAAACTCTTCCGCAAATAAGGAATATGGTGGTTAGACCACAATCCTTTATTTTCGAGTAGATTTTTTGTTTTTGGTTTTCGATTAGTGACATTTCTCCAAAGGAGGTGTTGTTAAATGTTAGACATAAATCTCATCAGAAAAAATCCTGAAATAGTAAGAAAAGATCTGGAAAAAAGGAACGACCTAGAAAAAATCAAACTTTTAGAAGAAGTAATAGAGCTAGATAAACTTTGGAGGAAAGAGATAGCAGAGTTGAATGAGCTAAGGAGAGAAAGAAATGAGTTAAGTGAAAAAATCGCGAAGCTGAAGAAAGAGGGTAAAGATGTTACAGAATTGCTAGAAAGAGCAAAAACCTTGCCAGAAAAAATAAAGGAGCTTGAGCAAAAAGTGGAAACAAAAGAAAAAAGAATAAAAGAAATTCTGATGACTTTGCCAAATATTCTGCATGAAAGTGTGCCAATTGGAAAAGATGAAAATGATAATGTTGTAATA
Source organism: Candidatus Aenigmatarchaeota archaeon (assembly GCA_020832825.1). Taxonomy (GTDB): domain Archaea; phylum Aenigmatarchaeota; class Aenigmatarchaeia; order CG10238-14; family SpSt-28; genus SpSt-28. Next base: position 1,408 of record JAJHRL010000017.1, read on the forward strand.
AAAACTTGGGGTGAAATTCCAAAGTTCAACTTTAAGCCCAAAGACCATCAAGATTTGGGGCTGCCTTTAGATTTGATGGACATAGAAAGAGCAGCCAAAGTTGCAGGAGCTAGATTCTATTATTTGAAAAACGCTTTAGTAGAATTGAACTGGGCGTTGATAAAGTATGGATTGGATTTCATAAAGAAGAGGGGCTTCAAACTATTTCAGCCACCATACATGATTAGAAGAGAAGCTTTAGAGGGAGCAATAGCTTTCCAAGATTTTCAAGACATGATTTACAAGATTGAAGGAGAAGATTTATATTTGATTGGAACAGCAGAGCATGCTCTACTAGCTTATCACATGAATGAAATTCTTGATGGTAAAGATTTGCCATTGCTATATGCAGGAATTTCACCTTGCTTTAGAAAAGAAGCAGGCACTCATGGTAAAGATACAAAAGGAATTTTCAGAGTACATCAATTTGAAAAAGTAGAACAGTTTATTTTCTGTAAACCAGAAGAAAGTTGGCATTGGCATGAAGTTTTGTTAAAGAATGCTGAAGAATTCTTCCAAAGTTTAGGAATTCCGTATAGAGTTGTAAATATTTGCACCGGAGATATAGGGCCAATTGCAGCTAAAAAATATGATATAGAAGCTTGGTTACCAGGTCAAGGAAAGTATAGAGAAGTTGTTTCATGCAGTAATTGTACAGATTATCAAGCAAGAAGAGCTAATATAAGATTTAGAGAGGGAAATGAGATAAAATATGTTCATACATTGAATTCAACATTAGTTGCGACAGAAAGAGCAATTATTGCAATAATGGAGAATTATCAGCAGGAAGATGGAAGCATAGTAATACCAAAAGTTTTGAGACCTTATTTGAATGGAGCAGAAAGAATTACAAAGAATGGTTTAGAGTAAAATTTCTCTTTTTTATTTTTTCTTTAGAAATTCACTTCGAAGATTTTTACTTCTGGGTTGCTGTAAACGAGTTTAAAGTATTTTAAGCCTTCGCCATTGAAAAAGTAAAGTTTTGTAAGCATTGAATTAGCTGTTTGAGGATCCATGTAGATTGCTGTACTGCCATCGCTAAAAACTAGACCATCTATTTTGTTCGTGGCGTTGGAATAGTCAAATGTAAGTTGATTTCCTTGATACACAAAAACTAATTTTCTAACAACCGTGTTGAAAATTCCTTGAGATGGTATGTTTAAAATCGGAATTATTTTATCTTCTTTGAAAGCTAGAGTTAGAATTCCATTTCCATAAACTAGATTGCCTTGATTATCTCTTCCTGTTAGAGGCAAAACAACATATTGCCTTCCTGTACCAGTTCCAAAGTAAGTTAGCCAATAATATTTACCAATCAAATCGTTGCTAGCGATGAAGTAAATTTTTGTAATGTTTGTCTTACACGGATCTTCTTTCAGAATGTTGTCATAAATCGTGTTGCCATACTTTTTCTTGATTTCATCGCATTGTTCTTTTGTTAAGTAAGTATATTTTTTCAAAATGCTATAAGCCTCTTCTTCGTTGCTAGTAGAGAAAATTCTTCCCATATCTTGAATTCTTATGTTGTGATCGTAAGGAATACAAACTCCTGGACCACAATGAGCACCATCTGCATGAACTTTCAAACCAGTGTAACCAGCTATTATATGACCTGGATCCCACCAAGTCGCAACCAAAGTTGTTGTATTGCCGTGCTGTTTTAACCAATCTAGAGCACTTTTCCAATTTTCGCTTATACCATAACCTCTTGAGTATTGCTCTCCAAAAACATAAGCTTTTGAAAACAAATCGAGAAAATAGAACAAAATTATACCAAAGAAAATAGCAATTAAGAACTGGTTTTTATAAGATTTCAAATAGTTATAAAAGTTTCCAATGACATACCCTGCTGACAAAGAAGTCGCAACAGAGAAAATCAAAGCAAATCTTACTCCGTGCAAAATCATGTAGAATGTAACTAAAGCGAATAGGAATAGGAAAATTTCTTCAAAAGCTATTTTTTCTTTTCTCCAAATTTTGAAAAGTATTAAAAGCGGCAAACCAAAAAGAGTTAAGACTGTTGGTAAGAAGCCGACGCTACTAGCAACTCTTTGAAAACCTTCTAAAGAGAAGATGTTTATACTTTGAAGTTCCGCAACTGAAATATTTACTAACAAAGTAGGAACAAAACCAGCAAAACCCAAAGCAGCTAAGATTGAATTTAATATGTTCTCTTTAAGCCAAATTTGTGTTATAGCATTTATTGTGATTATAATAATCAAAAATGGAATAACTAAAGACTTTGCTTCTTCTATTAATGGTTTAAAATTCACTTTCAAAGACCTATTGTGAATGATATCTTCAAAAATCCTGAATATTAGAACCGCTGGAATGAAAAATAGAAACGCGATTAATGGATACCAACCTCCTCCAGACCAAGTGTAGATAAAAAGTAAGTTAACGATAATTGCAGTTAAATACCCAATCCAATCTTTTCTTTTCATTGCAAACATCAAAGAGAAAATGGATAGAAAAGAATAGAAAACGACAAAAGCTTTACTATCCATATAGCCAGCAACCGAATAACCAATGAAAGATGGAGCTAACACTGCAAAAAATGCAGAAAACAATCCAGAAATTTTACTTTTTGTCAAGTAGCGAGTTGCAATATATGCTGGGATTGCTGACAAACCAGAAATTATTGCTGGAGCTATTATGAAGAATTGCATGAATGTCATTTTAACGAAATTACTGATTATTTTGTAAAAGGTTACTAATGTATACTCAACACCTAAATGCTTCTCATAAGGTCTGCCAGGGGGATAAAAACCAAGAATATCCCATTTTGGTGGATTGTAATTGGATTCTAAAACGTTAACTGAAAGTCTATAATAGTACCAAGGATCGTAATCTGCAACGATATTAGGAACATAAATACTTCTTATATAAAAGCCTATGTAAATAATTAAAAACAATATTATCAGGGATTGAATTTCTTCCCTTACAAAATCTTTCATTACAATTTCTTAATTTTCTCGCTTAAAAAATGAAATTGATTTCTCTCTCTTCTTAGCTTTAGTATCTCTCTGATTCTAATTAGATTTAATAAAAAAGCTAAAGGGAAAAGAATTAATCTTTTCCACCAATCAGATACAATAATTAAATTGGAAGGATTGTAGCCTCTTGAAAAATTTTTTCTTATAACTATTAAAGAAAATATTTCAAAAACGTTATTTTCTCTTAAGTTAAGAAGAATGTAACGTACATAATTGTAAGTAGAGACGAAAGACCAAAAGATTGATTTTCTTTTCTTAGTGCTCGTGTTATGAAATACTTTTGTTCTATTGGTCACCGCTATCTTAAAATTTGAGACTCTTACTCTATTACAAAAATCTGGATCTTCATTTCCCACAAAAAGAAAATTGATATCAAACCCTCCTATTTTTTTAAAAACATCTTTCCTAACAATAATGCAAGCTGATGGAACATATTTTGTGTATTCAATTGTTTTCTTAGTAAAAGTTTGATAGTGTTCTGGAGTATATATAATTGGAGCTAATATTCCTATTTCTTTCTCTTTTTCCATTATAGAAACGAGTTTTTTTATCCAATTTTTATCTTCAATTTTAACGTCATTGTCTAAAAAAATTACATAATCTGCTTTCTCGTTTTTTAGACAATATTCAATCCCCACGTTTCTTGTAAAACTTGCTCCTTTGTGTTCTTTTAGAAAAATTACTTTAACATTTTTAAATTTTCTTTTAACTTCTTCTCCACTTCCATCAATCGATCCGTCATCAACTACTATTACTTTGTAATTTAGATATTCTGTAACATTCAGAATCGAAGAAATACATTTTAAAAGAAGATTTCCTCCATTCCAATTATTAATTACAACACATACTTTTTTCTCCATACAGCAAATTCACCTAACACTTCCCGCCAAACGAAATTAACCTTTTTATTTTCTTTTTAATTCCATAAACAGTATAATTTAAAACGTCTTTTGGATATTTAACTGAAGTAGAAATAGCCTCTATTGGGTTTCTTATAATTGCCTCTAGGATACGAAGCGGTGGTATTTGTTTTATTATCAGTACGTCTTCCAATGTTAAGTCTTTTTTCCTTTTACCACCACCAAGATATTCGTATGGTTTCCAGTTTTTCATGACCCTTAGTATTTCTTTTTTACTCATTTTTCTATCGAAAATTTTTACTCTTCTACATAAAGCTTTTGGCGACTTTATTTTCAATAACCTTTGGTAATTCTTTGGCAAAACATAATCATAAGCCTCTTTATTAGAGGGACAAGTAAATGGTAGTGCTGCTCCGCACATAGGACAATATCTTTCAACTTGGTCTCTAAATTCTTCTGGAGTTTTATTCCACCACCCTGGTTCTATTGGATATCCTCCTGGCCCATTAAAAGTTAAGTCCAAAGCTGCGGCGACCTCACAAAAAAATCCTCCCTTTGGATTTATGGAAGGCGACCAAGTCTCTTGAACCCAACAATTATCTATTAACTTCCACATTAACTTTTTATCCTTTACAACCTCGCTGATTGCAACTAAAATTGGCTTATGCCTTTGCCTTGGGTCAGAATGATCGTTAAAATATACACCTAGCTTAAAAGTTTCTTTTATTATTTTCTTGTATTCATTCCATTTATAGCCAGAAGTCCATAAACCAGCCTTATGAGTTAATCCTTTCCTTTGAATTAATTTACATATTTCCTCAAATTGAGGATGTAATGTCGGTTCCCCACCCATTATTCCTATTCCACCTTTAAACCCCTCTAAAGAATCTATAGCTTTTTCTATAAAATCCAAATCCATGAAATAAGGCTTTCTGTGGTGCCCAACTAACCTTGTACAATTAGCACAACCTATATTGCAAGCGTTTGTAATTTCAATTTGAATTAACCAAGCATCATAAATTGGTTTCATAAACAAGAGTAGTGAAAGCTATTATAAAAGTTTTAGTTTCTCTTTCCACCATTCTATTGTTTTTCTTAGACCATCCTCTAACGAGATTTTTGGAGAATATCCAATCAATTTTTTCGCCTTGGTCAAATCTGGTCTTCTTCTCAAAGGATCGTCTTTCAATGCTGGTTGAAAAACTATTTGAGATTTAGAATTAGTTATTTTCAAAATTATATGTGCTAAATCTATAATTTTGACTTCTTCATCATTTCCAATGTTTACAACATTACCATCAATATTTTTCTTTAAAAGCAACTTTAACAACCCGCTTACTGTATCTGTTATATAACAAAAACTTCTGGTTTGAGTACCATCGCCATAAATTGTTAATGGTTCGTTTTTTAGTGCTTGTGTGATGAATTTTACTACAACTCTTCCATATCCTGTATTAGAAACGTCTAATCTTGGACCATAAGTGTTGAAAATTCTTGCAATCCTTATTGGTAATTTGTATGTTTGAAAATAGGAATAACAATAAGCTTCTGCTGCTCTTTTTCCCTCATCATACATACATCTTGGGCCAAAAGAATTTACATACCCATAATAATTTTCGGGAGTTGGAATTACTTCTGCATTTCCATAAACTTCACTAGTGCTTGTAAATAGAAAAGTGGCATCACTTTTTCTTGCCAACTCTAACATATTTCTTGTTCCTATTAAATTAGCATCTAAGGTTTCTATAGGATGTCTTTGGTAAATAAGGGGAGAAGCTATACTTGCTGCATGAATTATAAAATCAAATTTTTGAGATGTAGAATATTTACAAACATCTGCTTTTATGAATTTAAACCTCTTTTTGTTTAAAAGATGTTTTATATTCTCCTTTGAACCAGTAAGTAAATTATCTAAGCAAAAAACGTCTGCTTTTAATTCATGCAAAACATCACAAATCCAACTTCCTATAAAACCGGCACCACCAGTTATTAATACCCTCTTTCCCTCAACTTTGTCTTTGAATTCTGATATTTCTTTAATTACGTTTCTAATGTCCTCTGAGAAATTGTACATTCGTTCACCTCTTATTAATAGGTGGGGGTGGAATGACTCCCTCTCCCCTATAAATTTTTCTATTGGCTTCCTCCAATGCTTGAATTGTTCCAATGTCCATCCACATCTTTATTTCACTCAAATAACCTGCTAACTTCTCTTTGGCTGCTAAATTGGAAAAAAGATAACTTTCTAATTTAACCTTCCTTGCTGGGAGAAATTCATCAAAGTTAGAAAAAATCTCATTGCTAACAACAGTATAACCTGCGTTTACCATAACCTTTCCTTGTGAAGGTAGCATTTCTTTTGCAGGTTTTTCCACAAATTTTGTTATCTTATAAAGGTCTTCTTCTATTTTTACTCCATCGGCAACTCCAAATCTACTTGCTTCTTCTACAGGAACTTCAAAAAGAGTTATTGTACACAAACTTCCTAACTTCTTTTTAGCTTTTTCATGTACATTCAACAACCTTTCTATGTCGACATCCGAAATTATATCACCATAAACTACCAAAAAATCTTCATTTTTGTTTAATAATCCTTTGTTTTCCTGATTTCTCAAAGCCAAGCTTAAATCTCCTCCTGTTTCCCAGCCTAATGCATGCTCTATACTAACTTTCAAATTGTTGCTAAAATATTCAACCCTATGAGAAATGTAGTTTTCTAGTGCCTTTTCATGTACATCTCCTGCTTTTATTATAACAACTGCTTCCTCTATTTTTTTAGATTTTCCTAATCGGTCCAATATCCATTCTAAAATTGGTCTTGCTCCTACTTGTGCTAATAGTTTAGGAGTGCCATAAGAAAGAGGTCTTAACCTTGTTGCTTCTCCTGCAGCAAGAATATAAGCCTTCATTCCCTCACACCATACTTTTCCTTCATGTAATTATTTACTTTTAGAGTAGCATCTAACATTTCTGGTACATAAGCTTTCTCATCTAAAAATGCTAGAAATGCTTCTAAATCTTTCGGTAAGCACTTACCACCAAAAGCTTTCCCGTGAATAGTTCCATAAGGACCAATTCTCTTATCCATACCAACAATCTTTGCTGTTTTATGCGGGTCTATATTTAACTTCAAAGCCGCTTCAAAAAGGTTGTTAAAATAGGAAATCCTAGAAGCTAAAGCACAATTTGCTACTAATTTTATCCAAGCCGCTTCTCTCCAACTTACTCTTTCAATTGGTGTGTTCTTTTTTGAGTATTCATTAACTTTTTTGTAAATGTTTTCTAGGATATCTCCTCCTTTAGAATTTGGATGAGCTTCTCCAATCACATACCTGTCTTCATTGAAAAATCCTTTTATGAATTGCTCATCGTTAGTCCAAGTCCTTGCAATCTCTGTTAAAAATTCGGGATTTACACAAACTTCTGCATTTGTTATTTTATACTCATTTAAAATTGGAATTACAACTTCTTCAACTGTAGTAGGCAAAACTGTACTTTTTATAACAATTACATGCAATTCTCTCTTTTTAGTTAAAGCCTTTGCTACTTCTCTGACTGCTTTTTCAACAAAACTTAAATCCATTTTTCTATAGCCATGTGGGCTCCTTTTTTCTGAAAGAGGTGTGGGAACGCAAATAAAAGAAATGTCAGAATTTAGAACTGCCTCTTCTAAATTTAGTGTAGCTCTATAACCTTTCTCTATTAGCGCGTTTACTTTTCTTTCATCTATATCATGAAAAACAACTGGAAAGCCAACCTTTGAAAAACCTTCTCCCATTATCGTTCCTACTACTCCACTTCCTATAATGCTTATTTTCTCCATTTCCTTCATTGATTTTTTAAATTTAAACTTTTGTTTTATTTTGGTTTAATTTATTTACTAGAATATAATATAGAGTTTATGGAAACTGAAAACAAACATGGATCGAAAATTGAAAAAGAAATTGAAATTACAATAAAATCCCCTTTGTTAATTCTGTTGATACTCATATCTTTGGTTTATTTTTATTTTGAGCTAAAAGTTGTTTTGCCAACAAACATTTCTTTTGGAGATGAAGGTTTTCACACAAGCATGGCAAGATATATTGCTAGAAATTTAGAATATCCAAAATATATTCCCTTTGAAGGAAGCGTTTTGATAAGAGATGGATTTTATAGGCCGCCTCTCTGGAATTTCTTGCTAGCAAGTTTTTTCTTTATTTTTGGAATAAATGAAATTATTGCCAAAACTATAACTCTAATTATAACTTTCTTCTTAGGTTTGTTAACATTTGCTTTAGTAAAAAGAATTAGCGATGAAATTACAGCTTTCTTTGCTTCCTTGCTTTTGATAAGCTTCCAAAGCGTTTTGACTTACACTGTTTTGTTTTACTATGCTGATTTGCTTCTCTTTTTTGTAACAGCCTCTTTCCTAAGTTTTTTAGTTTTCATTAAAGAAGGAAATAAAAGATTCTTTCTTTTGTCTGCTATTTTTGCTTCATTAGCTTTATTAACAAACCAATTTGCTTTAACTTTGTATGCTATTTATTCACTTTACTTTTTGTATGAATTTTTATCAGAAAAGAAATACTTGTCAACAATAAAACTCTATTTGCCATTCTTCATTTTGCTCATTTTAATTCCATCCGGCTATCTCGTTAGAAATATTCTTACTTATAAGACTCCACTTTGCTTTTCAATACCATATATTGGTAAGCTTTTTGACAACTCGCAATGTAAGTTAGATAAATTCGAAGAAAAGTACAATTTTGTTGGGCAAGCTATTCCAATTGGAACAGAAGCTTCTGCATTTTCAATCGGTTTAATGAATTATCTTGAATTCGCTTATGCAAATACTTTCTTCACAATTCTACCATTCATTACTGGCTTGATTTTATTCTACTTCAAAAGAGATAAAACTTCTATTTTGATTTTTATAACATTTTTAATATTTGCAATATTGTTAGCTGAAATTGGAAGAGGAAGAGCTGAAGACGCTGCAAGATATACTTTAGGTTTTGCTTCATTAGTTGCTTTTGTTGCTGCTTACTTCTACAAAGAACTTTTTGAATTTGTAGAAAAGTACTTCAAATATTTAGGTTATTTAATCTTGTTAGCAGTTGTTGTATTTTCATTTTCAGTTGCTAAAGCTAGGTTAGATACTCTATACAAAGTAAAAGTTTGGGACCCAAGCTTTTTTGAAGCTTGTAAATGGGTGAAAGAAAATACTTTACCAAATGCAACAATTTCAACGATTTGGGGGCATAATGGAGCTTGGTGTAGCGATAGAAACATGGGCCCAGCTTTAGCTGATATTTTGCTGAGCAACGATTTAAATTATACGCTGAAAGTTTTGAAAGAAAATCAAATTGAGTATCTTTGGATTCAGAAAAGCAGCATAGATCCTTTGAACAGAGGTTATGCGGATAATTATCCTAGCAGATTCATTCAAATGTTGATTGATAATCCTCAATATTTTGTTAAAGTTTATGAGAATGGTCAACCAATAGAACAATGCTTGCAAGGTTGTTATGGACAAACGATTTTTAGAGTAAATGTAACAAATCTGT
>JAJHRL010000018.1 GCA_020832825.1 Candidatus Aenigmatarchaeota archaeon
ATGACCGACTGGGCTAATAAAACCATTGTCGATTATTTTATAAGATACCATTATTTCACCGGTTGCGGTTTCCATTCTTTCAACTACTATTATCCTGGCAGCCATAATAATTTTTTAAATTTGCAATGTTTAAACTTGTGGAACTCTCTTAAGTTGTTCGGCTAGTAATAAACCAAGCCTTCTGGCTAATTTGCAAACTTCGCAATTGCAATTTAGTGTACTACTCACTAGTGCAATTGAATATAAAGTTTGTCCGATCATGTTGTTTATTTCTTGATTTGATAGTTTGCTTAACTTTTCAAGAGTTAGCTCTTCGCTTTGAGTTTGAGAAGTTTGCACATCTGCCATAATTCATATAATTATTATAATATGAATTATTACAAAAACAATAAAATAAAAAGATAAGTAAAAAATTCTTGTTTGTGTTACTTACTTTATTACTTTACTATGGTAATGGTGGAACTCCAAACTTTTGCAAAATTCTGTTTACTAAATCTTTGTTTAATCCTCTACCGATCCACTTGTTTGCTATTGCATGTGCCTCACTCTTTAATGTTTCTCCTGTGAATGTTCTGCTCTTACTGTAAAGTTCTCTCGCAACATTGAGGTAGAAAGGTATCTGAATGCTTGGAACTCCGGCTGGTTCTAAAATTTCCTTTTTTACTGCATCTTCAATACTTGCAAGTTCCCCGAACCTTGCGCTAGTTTGCTCTGCCATTACTTCCTTTAGTGCATCGAAACGAGCCTTTACTACATCGCCAGTTAGCTTTGCTTCGTATTTTTTCTGCCTGTATACTTGTTCTCTTACCATAATTAAACTATGTATATTTAAGCTTTATGGTTAACATTAAAGTTTAAATTACTTCTTTAACATTTTGCTTAATTCCTTTTTGTGCAAACCTTACAATTCTTGCAAAAATTTCCTCTGCAATTTCTTCCTCTTCTATACTATCAAATATTATATAATAAAGATCATGCGGATCAAAACCATTTATTAAAATTTCAACTAGTTTATCGCAAACCCGATTTAAAAAATCTCTATCCATCTTAAGTAAATCTAATTTAATTTTTTCTTCATACTCTTTTTTATTTGTAAATTGTTCACTCATTACTCAATAACACTAATTGTTTCTTTGTCAGGAAAGTAAATTAAACCGCTATATGCAATTACATCCAGAGCCTTGTTAATTTCTTCCTCACTATATCCCAACTTTTTCATTTCTTCAAGAATTATATTTTTCGGTATTTTGTTATTAAACTCTTCTTTCTTTTTGTTAAGCAAATTCATTAGTGAGAAAGTTAAGAATCTAAAGCGGTGCAAACTTATTTTTTTCTCGCTTTTTTGTGAAGTTTCGGAAAATTTTTTAAAAGTTTCTTCTCTTTTTTGCATTGGTTTCTCCTCAATTTCTTCTTTTATTTCTTTTACTTCTTCTTCACTTAACTCTAGTTTTTTGCTTTCTTCTCTTTCGCGCGAAAACTCTAGTACAAAAGTAATTAAAATTTTATTTTGCTCAACTTTCACATCATGCAATTTGAAAGTATAAAACACATCCATGTTTTACTACCTTTTAGTACATACCCACATACTACTACCTAAATAGTATATAGTACTATTATACACCATATCCTTCTTCTGTCTTTTCCTCTTCTTTAAGTATTATTAACTTTCCCCTTCTTCTAAAAACTTTTATTCCATTACCTAGAATTTTAGGAATTTTCTTTTCTAATATTGCCATTATTGTGTATGCGGTTGTAAATCCTACCTCAAAATTTCCAACTATATCCTTAAAATTTATTACTACCTTATCCTCATTGCTAATTTTTTCTAATACTTCCTCAATTATTTTATTTATTATAAACTCTTTCTCTTCCATACCTTAAAGACCTAAAGCTTTTTTATACTCTTCTATTTTTTCCTTTTCCTTATCCAACTCACTTTTTAAATTTTCATTAGTTTTTATTTTTTGTATTACTAAACCTCCAGTTACATCGATAACCCTTATAGTATTTCCTAAAGTTTGGTAAAGATACCTCTGCAATCTTAACAATATGTTGTATGCGGTTGAAGTGCTTACATCAAACTCTATAACTATATCTCTTATTTTTATTTCTATTTCATTCTTTTCCATTAGTTCATTCTTTATTCTTTCTATTAGTTGGTATATTACCCTCCTGCTTTTTGGTACTTTTTCAAACACCATATTATTATTTTTCATATTTTATATTTAAGCTTTTCGGTTTTTTTGTTATTCTTCTTATTTTTTTTCTATTTTCTTTTTTTTCGGAGAGGGGGGGAAGGCTTAATTTCGTTCTTTTTTATTTTTATTTATTTATTTATATTCGCTATAACACTGTTATAATGAATAAAAATAAATAAATAAAAATAAAAAAGAGCAAAATCAAGCCTCACCCCCCCATCTGAAAAAATAAAAAATAAAAAAAAGAAAAAATAAAGCGCACCATTTTGCTCTTCTTAATATCAATCTTCTTTTTTTGGGGGGGAGGGGTTTTTTATGAAATGTGAGAAAGTCCCCCCCTCCCCATCAAGCCAAGATTTTGAACAAAATTGCTGACAAGATTGTTAATATTGTTATTATAAGTCTTTTCAAAAACTTAACATCACTTTTGATATAATTGAGCTGGCTCTCGATCGAGCTTATTTTAATAAACAATGTATTTATTAGTTGGTAAATATTTATCTCAGGAGGATCATTTTTCTTATTTTTTTCTTCTTCCATAATAGAATTATGGAGGTTGAAATACCGAGAGGATGGAAGGGATATTTAGGAGCTGCGATAACTATACTAGTAGGAATATATTTATTAGCAATTGGTGAGCATGTTAGTGGAGTGCAATTAATTGGTATAGGTTTAGCGCTTTTGGGAATTCGACACAGATTAGACTATATGGAAAATAATAAGAAAAATAAGAGAAAGTCGGAAAATTAATTATTAGAAAATTTTAAACATTTTTTTAATTTTTTATTTGGATAAGCGCACAACAAAAGTTTTTATTAGAGTGCGCGCGCGCCTTAATATGCAAGCAAAATTTTTACCAAATATATTATTTAGCAAATGTTTTATTTCGCGGACAAACAGCTTGTTTAATAAAGTGTGTGCGGTTTGCTTGGGTTTCGCGGCCGGCGCGGTGCTGTGTGTGCGGCAGCGCGGCCGAATTGAGTTATTCAGCGCGAAATAATTAAGTTATGTAAACAGTTTATAAAACAATGAAATAATGCAAAGTTTGTTTGACAATATATTAGAGTGCGCGCGCGCCTTAATAAAATGTTTTGTAGTGCGCTCGCTTTAATTTTTAATTAACAAAAAAGTTAATCACAAAAATCTATAAAGCAAATAAATAAAAAATAAAAAATATGACATGGGTAAAGTTTGAGCAAAAATTAATAAATCTAAAAGAGGTAAAAGAGATAACAATAGATGGAGCCGAGCTGTTTTTTTGGTTTGGTGAAGAAAATGAACTAACTTTATTATTTGAAAGTGAAGAAGAAGCTAATAAATGTTTTGAGTACTTAATTGTGTGTTTACAAAATGGCATAAACTTCATTGATTTTGATAAGATTGTACAACAAAACAAACAAAATAAATAATTTTTGTCTAACAAATAAGACAAATTTATTTTAATTGCCCATCCCTAATTAAATTTTCGATTTGTTGGACTAATTCCGGTTCGGCCCTTAACACTACTTTATATTTATTTTGTTCCGGCACAAAACCGATATAAACAAAAATTACAATTTTCTTAATTGCAAAACTAAGTTTTAGGACTTTATCGCGAAAGTTAACATAATCTTGCACAAAATAAGTTTTTTCAACAAGTGCCATAAAAAAATTATACTATTTGAGCAAGTATTGAATCGATAAATATATTACCCTGATACCTACCTGTTATAATTATCTCAAGTTTTTTGACTAAATCCCAGTTTGGTATGTCTTGTTTCCTTATGTATGTAGAAACCCAAAAGTTGGCGATTTCGCTCGGTACTCCTTTAAAATCTGTATAAAAAACTTCATTGTTGTTTTTATCTAAACCTCTTGCAGATAATATTATTCTAAAGCCAAAATCTGTTGTGAAATGTATCCAAACACTTTTAAACTTATGTAAATCAATATCAAAAATTATTCCAATATAATTATCATATGTTAGAATTAACTCAGCACCTTCTTCAATATAACTACTAATATCAAACTTCAAACTCTTATTGCCATTAAAAACTTTTTCACTAGTTAAATAGTATGTCACATTTTCTGGAACTGTAATATGTACTTTATTTAAATCTTCCGTGGTTTCAAAATCATTAATTATCTTAAATAGTTCAATCGGTGCGGGCAATGGTTTTGGTTCAATTCCAAGCAATTTGCTAATTTGCATTAATGTATCATTGTCCAAACCGCGGTTAACCCACTTTGACCTTATTGCGAGCTCTTCATTCTTCAAGGTTTCACTTGTAAATGAATAAAACATTAAGCTAAATATTTCTCTTGCATATGCGAGGTAAAAAGGTATTTGTGTCACACTTACTCCTTTTGATTCAAGCAATTTTTTAACACTGTCTTCGAAATGTGAAACATTTGCAAAATAGTTTTTAATTTGTTCATGCATCACATCTTTCAAAGCGCTAAATCTCTGTCTTACAATGTCAGCATCAACTTTTTTATCCCATTTCTTACTTCTTAATGTTGATTCTCTAACCATAATTAAAATTTAAGTTGTAAACTCGAGATAATACTCAACACTTAAGTAAAGTCCCGGCTTAACATCTATTTCGGTAGAAAGCACATTCCTAACAATTAACACATTAACATTATTTCCACCAATTTCTTTTAAAGTTTTGTAAATTCCAACCTCATTTATTGTTATTGGCCTATTGAAAGAAAAGTTAAAAGTTATTTTAATCGCATAACCTTGTGTTACTTCATATATTTCTGGCCCGATTGTTTCAAAACTAGTAACATAATTTTCTAAAGTGTAATCTTCAAAACTTTCCGCATTTGAGGAAGTTCCGCAAATTCCGATTAAACCACTCTTGTTAAAATCAACACTAAAATCAACATTGTAAGTATTACCTTGTAGATCTTTAACACTTCTAGGTTGGTTAATAAGCATTCCAACTAAGATGTCAAAAAAATTGCGCACTAGAGTATTAGCTTCCTGGCTGTGAATTAATTGTTTTTCATTTGTTTCGGTATTAATCTTATATATATTAATATGAAATTTATGCTTTAGCTTATTAGTTTGTTCTTCCATAATTTTTATTAGTTAAAATTAAACTCGTTTTCCAACGCGTGTTTTTAAATATGCTCGATATGATGTAAAAATGCTTGGCTTTAACACTTTTTGTTTTGCAAAGTTTTTTATTGCTTTACAAACTAAAAAAGTGCTAAAAGTTTGTTGTTTGCATCTGCACAAACTAAATAAAACTTTGTAGTTTGCTCTTAAGTTTGCTTTAAAAATTTTTTCTCTAGCAAAATTAAAAAATGCATTAAATTGCACAATGCTTTTTAATTTTTCAAAAATTATTAAATAATAATTTGTAATATATTCTACTTCTTTACCAATTTCTTTAATAATTCGCACACTTAGGTTAAATCTTTGCGCAATTGCTTTTAAAACTTCTTCGCTTAAACCTTGCCAGTACCAATATGATGCAATCAAGTTCGCATAATTTTGTAATGTTTGACCCGAGAATTTTTTTAAGATGTTTTGCAATTGTCTTCCAAATATTATATAATATGAATGATACATGCCGGGAACATTAAAATCCTTTAAAACATCTTTCACCAATAAATCAACTTGAGTCTCTTGAGTTAAACCCTTCTCAGTTATTTCTTTTGCAATGTCTTTAATATTTTCCCAAATCTTTTTAATAACATCTGGGTCTAAACTTTTATCCCATTTTTTTATTCTATATCTTTCCTCTCGAACCATTTTTAATTAAGGAATGTGAACCTTTCCCATCCCCAAACCTACAACTTTATCGATTTCGTTTAAAATCTCTGGATTTAATCCTCGGCTTTCCCATTTTCTTCTTATTATTTGATATTCTCTAATGCGATCAACTTCCCATTCAAGTTTTTGCACTTTATATAAAATTTCTTCCGCATATGCGATATAGTAAATGTACATATCAAGCATAACACCATGCTTATTTAAAATTTCTCTTACTTGATCTTGCACAAAATCTAATTTAATATTTTCTTGAATTCCTCGCTCAATTATCTTCTCAAGCTTTTCCGCAAACTTGGTTTTTACTTTGTGCTCATGTATGCCATCCAAATAGTTCCTAATCCACTGTGAAGGATTCCACTTAATTTTTCTCTCATTTATTTGATATTCTTTATCATAGATGGAATTATTCATATTTAATATTTTATATAAATGCGCTTTCCCAAATTGTAAATTTTGTGCCAGCTCCAAACTCTGGCCCGGAGCTCCACAGCTTTATTGTGTGTATTTCCTCGCTTTGTGAAAACCAAACTATTGTTGAGTATATCATTGGGCCATATTCCGGTTGAAAGTAAAAACCCATCACATGAAAATCTACATATACAAATGTGTTATATCTATAGTCATATTGAGTAAAAATTTTGAAAGGAATGAAAAAACTTCTTTGCGCTTGATAATTACAAATATCGCAATCTTTCTCAGTTCTTACTTCGAAATTATTCCATGCATATCTTATATAAGTTTTGCTATAGTAGTCAGTTGTATCATAGTTATTAAAAAATATTCTTATCGCACCAGCACCAGCATCGCCCCACTTTCCATAAAGAAAACAATAATAAAGCTTGCCAGCATTTAGTTTTCCGATTGTTGTGCTTAGATCAACAACTATCGGGTTAGTGTTTGTATCTAATGTAATATCTACAACTTTTTTAAAAATTCCTTCTCCACCAGCTTGTATTAGTTCGTAAAAATACAAGTCATTGTTACTATAAATGTTCAATTTTTCGCTTGTTACTAAATCCCCCGGCCTCCAAGTTGGAGGTTGTTTAAACTCTACCATAATTAAAAAAACCAAACAATCAAGAAATTCCTAAGTGTTGTTTAATTTTTTCAACATCTTCCTTTAATTTATCAATTTCATTTTTTAGATATTCCAAGTCCTTGGCGTAAATGTTAATTAATCGGTACTCAATCAATTGACCTGGGAGAAAATAAGGAGGTTTTTCCCACTCAACAACTTCCTCCTCTTTTTCTTCATTTTCTTCTTCGGGAGGCATAATAAAATTTCACTCCTTCAAATAACAATCATCACAATAACTATAATCACAAATACACCACTTTGTTGTTAATCCTAAGTTTTGATAAATATCTTTCAACCAATCAACTAAATTGATATTCCAAATATCAAAATCACTCAAGTTAAATATTTGCGGAAATTCCTTAAACAAATTTGTAAAATCCACATTAAAATATGCAAAATCCATTTTAGTATAACCATACCGAAAGTCCCAAAAGGTAATCGATGCGGGAATTACAATTTTTAAAACTTCTGGATCAAGTCCGCGCGCTTCATAAATTGCTTCGAGTTCTTCAAACAACTTCTCTAATGTTTCGCTTGTGAATTGCAAAGTTTCCGAAGCGGCAGCTTTTGCCGCGCCGAGATAATACTTATATTGCTCACTTGGCACATTTAGTTTTTCCAAAATTTGTAATGTTTGTAACTCAATGCGCACCATGTCAGTCACTATTTGAGACCATAACACCGCACTTAATTCTTTTAGCTGGGCATAGTGATGCTCGATAACTTGAATTTGCAATTTTTTCCTATATTTTATAAACCTTCTTTTCTTATACCTTTGTGATCTTCTTACCATCTCTTTACAAAAATGTATATATTTTATTAAACATTAGCCAGAAGGAACCCACAAGCGTTTTTTTCTTGCTTCAATCTCGGTTGCCCATGCGACAGCTAACTCTTTATTAACACCGAGTTTTATGCATTTATCCACGAACTCCTCGGGCTTTATTAGATCATAGTAGAGTTGAGTTCTATACACATCGACCCAAGCCTTTACTTGCACTCTTAGTAAAACAATGTCATATAAAATTAAATAGTAAGGAATTAAAAAGTCTTTAACTCCGACTTTTCTGAGAAATTCCTCAAACTTATCTTTACTCGGAATTCCGCTATAAATGCATTTTTCTAACTCAGCATAAATTTCGCTGTGTATTCTTCTCAAACTTGCATTAATGAATGCTCTAATGTAATAAGGTATTTCGCTCTCTGGCACATTTTTCTGTGCTAAACTACTTTTAATAAAATCAAGATCAAAATCTATGAACTCGGCAAATCTTAAAAGTTGGTGAGGTTGTGGAGTGTAATCAATATAATCCGCAATACCTTCAATAAGTTTCTCGGGCACTCCTGTGAGCTTGAACCAATAATTTCTTTCCTCTTTTGTAATGTATTTATTTCTCCACAAGAAATAAATAACATCC
This sequence comes from Candidatus Aenigmatarchaeota archaeon, assembly GCA_020832825.1. GTDB lineage: Archaea > Aenigmatarchaeota > Aenigmatarchaeia > CG10238-14 > SpSt-28 > SpSt-28. The sequence goes on from JAJHRL010000018.1 coordinate 8,464, forward strand.
CAGCTAAACCTAGGTTGTTGTAATGTTAAAATCGCATCTGTCAAACTCTCAGGAATATTATGCATTGTAATTAACTTTTTTGCATGTGCATCAGTTATTAATCCAATATTTTTTAGTGTGTAAATGTCTTGAAAACTTAATTTATATGTATTGTATTCTAACATTGCGGTAATGTATGCATCTGGCACACCATGCTGACTAAGAAGTTTTTTAGTATCTTCCGCACTAATGTGTTTATTGTAATACATGAAAGTTATTTCATGCATGCTCGGTAAGTAAGGCCTAAATGATGCCCTTACATACCTTTGTATCCATGGCACCAACCCAACCATTGCAAAAGCTCCGAAAATCGCGCCGATTGGAATTATTGCCTTCCATATGTCAGTAAAAAATTTTTTTACTCCACTAAAATTAAAACCTGTGTTAAAAATTTTACCGCTCGCCAAATCCAATAAAAGATATGCTGGCCCTCCGATTAAAAGCACACCGGTGAAAATGTTTGCTATTTTGGTCGGAACTTCTTCAAGAGACATTGGTGAGTGAGAAGAAACTAGTTCGAATAATTTTTTAAAAGGTTCGGTTATTTTTTCAATTAACCATTTAAATGCATTAATAAGTGCATTTATTATATTGCTAATTCCTTGTGCAATAAAATTAATAAGCCCCGCAAAACCCTGCGCAATCATGTTAAATAGCCCCGCTAGAACCGAACCGATCGAGTCCATTATTGTTTTACCAATACCTTGCAAAATGTCCCAGATTGGTTTTAAAAATGTGTTTGTTATTGTGTCTAGCGCGGGTTTAACTATAGTATTTATTATATTGCTTATTTGTGTAACTATCCAATTACCAATTTGCCCAAGAGGATCGCGCCAACCTCCTTTGCTTACATCTTTTATTATTTCACTACTATATGAAATAATAAAAACTCTAATTGATTCGTTCTGAATTCTTATTATTTTTTCTAATGAATACTCTAGTTGATTCATACCAAACCTTTAGCTTTCATTTCAAGGTATTCCCTTAAAACTTTTTCCAATTCGGTTTTTTCTCTTTCTGGGCTATATTGATCTTTCGGTATCCAAATGTGACCGACCGGACTAGTAAAACCATTATCGATTATTTTATATGATATCATTATTTGATTTGTTGGGGTTTCCATTCTTTCAACTACTATTATTTTAGCTCCCATAATAGAAATTAAAACTTGAAAGTGTTAAACTTGCGGAACTCTTTTAAGTTGTTCGGCTAGTAATAAACCAAGCCTTCTGGCTAATTTGCAAGTCTCGCAATTACAATTAATCGAACTACTTACTAGTGCAATACTGTAAAGTGTTTGACCAATTAGATTATTAATTTCTTGATTTGATAATTTACTTAACTTTTCAAGAGTTAACTCTTCTTGAGTTTGTCCATTTGTCATAATACATATTATAATAATAATATGAATTATTACAAAAACAATAAATTAAAAAAATAAGTAAAAAATTCTTTTTCTAAATTGCTAATTTGTTACTTTACTATGGTAGTGGAGGAACTCCGAATTTTTGTAAAATTTTGTTAACTAATTCCTTCTGTAGTCCTCTTCCAACCCACTTGTTTGCTATTGCATGTGCTTCATTCTTTAATGTTTCTCCTGTGAATGTTCTGCTCTTACTGTAAAGCTCTCTTGCGACATTGAGGTAGAAAGGTATCTGAATGCTTGGAACTCCGGCGGGTTCTAGTATTTCCTTTTTTACTGCATCTTCAATACTTGCAAGTTCCCCAAACCTTGCCGAGGTTTGCTCTGCCATTACCTCCTTGAGCGCGTCAAAGCGAGCCTTTACTACATCGCCAGTTAGCTTTGCTTCGTATTTCTTCTGCCTGTATACTTGTTCTCTTACCATAATTAATTTAAAACTATTTAAGCTTTATGGTTAACATTAAAGTTTAAATTACTTCTTTAACATTTTGCTTAACTCCATCTTTTGCGAGTTTTACAATTCTACTAAAAATTTCCTCCGCGATTTCTTCCTCTTCTATACTATCAATTAAAACATAATACAAATCGCGCGGATCAAATGCATTTATTAAAATTTCAACTAGTTTATCGCAAACCCGATTTAAAAAATCTCTATCCATCCTTAATAAATCTTGCTCTACTTTTTTCATATATTCCTCTTTGCTTAAATTTTTCTCCTCTTTCATTCTACTATTGAAATAGTGTTTTTGTCAGGAAAGTAAATTAAACCGCTATATGCAATTACATCCAGAGCCTTGTTAATTTCTTCCTCACTATATCCCAACTTTTTCATTTCTTCAAGAATTATATTTTTCGGTATTTTGTTATTAAAC
>JAJHRL010000019.1 GCA_020832825.1 Candidatus Aenigmatarchaeota archaeon
TATTTTCTTCATCATAAGTTATAGTTGGAATGATAGCTTCGACTTCTTTTCTATTGTCAATTGTTTTGTTCACCCTAACTTTGTATTTTTTGCTTGTAGTTGATTTTGTTTTGTTTGTTTCTAGAGAGGAATTTGAATGAGAGAGCAATTTAACTTTTGGCAAGCTTATGTTTTCAATTCTCTCTTCATCAAAATTTATTGTAATATTTTCCTCACTAATCGAAACATTTTCTGGCAAATAATAAACAAACCTTTTTATTGGAGTTATTGGTTCGTCTTCTTCAACTAGGTTTTCTCTAGATTCGTATTCAAGCGTTCCATTTTTGAAAGTATAATTGAAGGGAATGAAAACTTTTAGCTCACAATTTTCCTTACAATCAAATAATATTTTCTGATATTCTAGCTCAACTTTTCCTTCTTTTGGCAATGAAGGATCTCCGAACAAGAAAAATTCTAGTAAAGATTTCTTTTTTATTCCTGGTTTTGTTGTGTCAAAAGGATCCCAAGTGAACCAGTCTGAGCGAAAAGAGTTTAGCGCATAAACTAAAGACTTACCAATAGTGTTTTCACTTGAGAAAAATCTTGAGTCAATTTCTCCGCTAAAAGGAGCGTAGTTTAAAGCTGAAGCTCCAATAAAACTTGCTGCTCCATTTTCTAAAAATTTATCTTTCATTTTTCCTAAAGCCGAAAAATCTGAATTATCCCAAACAATTCTTGCGTTTATCAAAGGAATGTCTTCTGGAAGAAAAACTTTACTTCCATTATATTGATAGTTTGTAATTTGTTGAGTCCAAAATTTGTACTCCAGTATATCTCCACTTTCTTTAAAGTTATTCGGCAAAATCCATAAGCTTCCATTTCCCAAGCCTTCATAGTAAATTATCGAAGCCTTTGGCATTTCTTCGATTAAATTTTCTTTCGTTAATTCTGGCCAAGGATTAGGCCAAAGCATTCCAACAATTTTAATAATATCGTTTAAAGTAATGCTTTCATTTTTTGCTTCCTTTTGAGATAAGTAGTATAAAGCATCTTCATAATTTTCTCCAAAAGTGCTCCAATCGTATTCAAAATAAGTTTGCAAAGCTTCGCTTGCAATCTGAGAACCTTTTAAGAAAAGCAGAACATTTGCTAAAAGTGTTGATAAACTTTCAGAGACATACTTTTCTAAAACTTTCTTCAAACCTTCATAAGTTAAAATGAACTTTGTGATTTCACTAGTTTTTAATTGGCTTAAGAAAGCTTTGTGGTTTGTTCTTTGTTCTACTAATCTGTTAACATCATATCCTTTTTTCTCCAAAATTTCAGCAACGTTTCTTGCGTTTAACATTCCTCCTCCACCATAGACTAAAATTGAGAAGTAGTCGTTGTACAAATATTCGCTTGCTACCAAAGCTTTTTTGCTAGTATCTAAATAGCCTCTTGAGAAAATTAGAGAAGATAAGCTTTCATCTTCTGGCAATCTTCCAATTGCAAAATCTAGATAAGTATCGTCGTTTATGTCAGCATAAGGAATGTCTGAAATGAATTTATCTCCATCTTCTTTATCTTCTGCTTGAATAATTCCTAAAAATTTTTGTTGTTCTACAGGATCTTCAACTTCAAAGCTTGGTGAGCCAATTAGAAGCAAATAATTTCCTCTTAGAATGTTTTGAGAGTTGTTAAAAAGAAAACCAAAAGAATTTAACTTTGAAACTTTTTGCTTTAAAATTTGTTTTATCTCGCTTGCATTGTTTGAATTTGTTAAAACTATAAAGCCATTTCTCAAGGAAGAAATTATTGAAGAGTAAGCAATTGGCTTTGATAGTATGATGTAATTAATGTTGATTCCTTTTTCTTTTGCTAGCTTTAAGTAAAAATCTTCTATTTCTTCTGTTGAGTTTTGAGAAAAATCTAAAACTGAATTTTCTTTTTCGAAAACTATTGGCAAGTTTAGTAAAGAAGCTATTTGAGAAGCATAAATGTATTTTTCTATAGAGTCAGCATAAACTCCCTTTTTGTTTTCGAAAAATTGAATCAAATCTTCTCTTGAAATTTTTATTGTTGAATAATTTTTGATGTTTAAGCTAATGTTTCCTAGAAGAAAGATTTGTTGTGGTTTGAAGAGTTCAATAAAATGATTTATTTGTTTTTCGTTGTTATCAAAAACTAAAACTGGTTGTTTTAAAGGTGCTAAGGAAACAATATTTTTCCAATCTTTATCAACAATGAAAAGGGGTTTTTCTAAAACTCTAACTATTGAATAGCAAATCGTTTGGTTTTCTACATTTGTTGCGTTTGTATAAATTGAAACACAATGAAAACCAATTGATTGGTTTAATTCTTCGTCTATTATTGCTTCTTCGTAGAATGTTTGATTTAGGAAAAGATTGTTATCAATGAAAATTTGCAAGTAGAAAGTTTCGTTTAGGGAATGAAGGGAAATGTTTAGAGGAATTTGTGTATAGGGTAAAGTGGTGAAATAGGTTTTGTTGAGAGGAGAAAAAATTTGCATACCTTCAGAGAGGAAAGAAACTTTTGTATACTCTGTCTCACTACACCACGCTGAGTTAACTCCTATTCCTGTGATGCTTTCTTGAGGAAGCGAAATGTTAAATATAAGTGAATTATTGAAAAATCCTAATATTTTTTCATTATCTCTTACAAGTTTAAAAACATACCATTCATTTTTGGATGGCAGGTATCCATCTTTTCTTATTATTTCTTTTCCATTCAAAGAAAAAATGAAAACTTTAGAGTATCCATCTCCCCACCAGGAGTATTCACCAGTGGTCGTACGCACTATAATATGCAGACTACCATAATCTCCATTTATCCATCTTCCTTTTGATTCAGCTATCCAATGTGATGAAGTAATATTGTGTGTGAAAGTAAATCTGGGCCAAGTTGTTCTGCTACAGTCATTTTTAAGAATTATTGAGTAGCCAGTCAAGTTAATGTAATTTTCGTCAGAAATGTACCATCCAGCTTCTTCCATTTCTTTTACATTGTGATAGTTAAACTCGTCAATAAAAAGATAGGCATATGCATGAGAAGTTAAACCGACAATAAAGAAGAAAAGAGGAAGGAAAAGCAGTAATGTATCTCTGAATTTCATTAATATGAATTGTTAGAAGGAAAGAGTTTAATTGCCATAAGATTGTTATAATTTACTTTTAAGATTCCTCAATAAGGTTTATTTTTAATGCTTTCTATTTCTTTAATGCGAGTTGCCATAATAAGTAGCTTTAGAAAGAATTGTGGAATTGGTATATATACATTCGAGTTTCTTTCTCATCTTTTAAAATATCAAAGTATAGAAGAGATACACCTACTTACCCATACAAATTCCGATACTGAACTTGCTTCGAAAAAATTAAAAATTTATAAAGTTATAAATGAAGGATATCCTTTTTATACCTCTAAGTTATTACCTCTCCTTAGAAAAATAGGACCAGATGTTGTTGATATAGAGTGGGATCATTCCTTATATGCTCCAACCAAACTTTTAGGAGTCTATATCTTTCCTTTGCTTTCTCATCTTAAAGATAAGCTTTTCCTTTCTTTTCATTCTCTCTATCGTTTAGAAGATGTGGAACGCTATTTAATCACAACTACAAGAAATAAATTGATAGGGGAAATAGGAGGTAGATATTATTCTCTTACAAAAGAATTTTTACTTAATAATCTTAAGATAGGAAGAGTATTCACACTCTATGAATACGAGCAAGTAAGAAAAATAAAGAAGAATTTTGTTGTCATACCTCAGGGTATCGAAAATGTGAGAAAATTAGCAGGAGCAAGAAGAGATATTACTACTCTAACTATTTTTGGCTTCATTAGGAGAACAAAAGATTATAAATTAGCAATAGCTTCTCTTTCTCATCTCCCAGATAATTTTAGGCTAATTATCGCTGGTCAACCGAAAGAAACAGAATTGGTGAATGAAATTGAAAAATGGGCAAAGGAATATAATGTTAAAGATAGAGTAACACTCATTCCTAGATTTCTATCTTCAGAAGAAAAAGAAAAGATAATGAAAAGAACAGACATACTTCTTCTACCCTACCTTCTAATTTCTAATTCCGGAGTTTTGCTCGATGGTATAAAATATTGTAAGCCAGTTGTTTCTACAGTATTGCCTGAGGATATCACTCAGCTTAAAATTGGAGCGTATGCAGAAAATGAAGTTGAATCTTTTGCAGAAGCTATCCTTGTTGTAAATAGTAGATACAATGAATTTCAGGAAAACATAAAAATGGTACAACCAAAATTTTTATGGAAGAATATTATTCCACAGATAATAGAAAACTACCAGAAGATCGTAGATGGAGAAAATGCGATATAGTTCTAGGAAATTTTTCCTTAATCAATATGTCATTTCTTTATTTTAAATATCACACGCATTATAATTCTTACAAACCTGTTAGTGTCAAATTTTTTAGCATTTTTCTTACAAGCTTCTGGAGAAAATTTGTATTTATTAAAATTTTTCAACACTTTTAACAGATTTTTTTCATAGTCAGGTTTTAGCACAAGTCCTGTTCTTCCATTTATTATAGTTTCGGGAAGACCACCTTCATTTGAAACTATGGCAGGTTTTCCACAACTGTTAGCTTCAATTGGTACAATTCCAAACGGTTCTTTTTCTGTGAGATATATTACAGCTTTACATCCACCGTATAATTCTTTTAATTTTCGATCAGATGCACTTCCTACATAAGATATGTTTGTGAACTTTTTGGAATAATATTCGACTAGCTTTTTTAGTGGTCCATCTCCTACAATAATGAGTTTCTCATTTTTAATTTTTGCAAATACCCTAAGTGGAATCTCTGGTCTTTTATGAGGTAGTAATCTTCCAACAAATAAAAAGTAGTTTCCTACATTTTTACAGCACTTTTTAAATCTTTTCGTATCTACAGGAGGATAGATAACTTTATCGACTTTGAAACCGTATGATTGATACAATCTTCTTGTATAGTTGGAATTAGCTATTATTAAATCCATGGAATTGAGACATTTTCTTTCAATCCTACTATAAACTTTCACTAACTTTCCGAAAAGTTTGCTAATTATGCTATACTTTTTCCTTTTCATGGCTTCTTGAAAGGGTTCAGAATTTATGTAGTAGATTTTTGGAATGTTTAAAAATGGTGCTAGACAAATTGAATAAAAGCCAGAAAATATAGCAATATCGAATTTTTTTTCTATATACTGCTTGTATTTTTTTAGAAGATTTCCGAAGTAAAATATAGTGAATAATGATTTTATAAGACTAAACTTAGAGAGCATCGTTGAAATAAGGGGGTCAACTGAGATTATATTTTTTGATGGGAGATTTTCATATGTTTTTGATGGAATATAGAGGGAAGAAAATATTTTAACATTTTTGCCAAATGATTTTAGAATTGCAAAAACAACTCTTTCTCCGCCACCCTTTTCAATAAGGAAATCGTGAAACACAGCTATTCTCATTTTTATCTATTTGAGTGTAGTTTAATTATTTTGTTGTTTCTATTCTTTCCCAAATTTTTTCAAAAGATTTTCTTCTAAAAATTAACCAATAAGCTCTAAGCCAAGAAATTAGATAAACGAAGCTAACGATAATCATTTTGTGAAATTTTCTAATTCCATAAACTCTAAACAAATCTTTTATTCCAATGGAAATTTCACTTGAAATTTTCCTTCCTTCAAACCCAAACCATTTTTTAATTTGTAAAAAACCGGCTCTTGTTCTGGATTTTTGCTTTATGAAATCTGAAATTGATGTTGGAAATTTAACATAAACTTTAGCTTTCGGCTCATACTTTATCAAATATCCTTTAGATTTTATCATATAACCAATTAAGGCATCATCAGACAAAACATTCGAAGGAATTTCTTTTATCAAACCATTTCTTATAGCATACAAATAACCAGTTGGATGCCAAAGTTCATTTTTCTTATCTTGTATTTTTCTTATTTTATCAAAAACTTTTTCGCTTAGCTTTGCCCATTCATAAAACAAAGAATTTTTTGAAATTTGATAAATGACTTTTCCAGAAACAGCACCAACTTTCGGATTTTCAAAATGTTTCAAGAGAAATTTAATTGAATTTTTTCCAACTATAACATCTCCATCTGTTAATATTAGAACTTTCCCTTTTGCTTTTTTAAAACCCAAATTTAATGCTGTTGGCTTTCCTTTGCCAGGATCTTTCAAAATTTTTATTCTTTTATCCTTTTCACTAAATTTTTTAGCTACTGATAAAGTTGGCTCATCAGGAGCTATTACAAGAACTTCAGAATTTTTTGGTAGTTGAGAAATTATTTGCTTTATAGCTTCTCCAATGGTTTTTTCTTCTTTAAACGCTGTTATTATTACTGAAATTAATAATTTGTTTTTCATAAATAGTTATGAATGTCAGCATTAAAAAATGGATAATAGTTTTGTTTGCGGTGCAACTAATTATTAAGCTGATTCTTTCTACATCTCCTTACTCTTCCTTTGATGAAAGAGAATACATCGAATTTAAAAATAAAACCAGTGCTATTCCTGAAAGGGCTTTTCTCTTAAAATTTTTATCGCATCTTTTTCCTTCATTATTAATTGGAAGAATTTTTGTTGCAATATTTTCTTCGTTTGTTGTTTTCATCTTACCATTCATAAAAGATAAAGTCATTTCTAAGAATAGCTTGCTTTTCACTTCTCTTATCGTTTTCAATCCTTTATTCTTGAAACTTTCTTCAATGTATTTAACAGATGCTATGTTTTTTACATTTGTTGTAATTTTTGTTTATCTAAAATCAAAGAAAATGGAAACAAAAGCTTATTAATTTTATTGATTTAACTCTGAAGAAAGACAAAAAGAACATTTTAATTCAGTTTATTTTGCTTATACTTTTTGCTCCAGTTATCCTGAAGGGAATTGAGCTCTACTTAATTGCTCATTTGAAAGCAACACCAGAGGCACCATACTTATACTATTTAATTACACCATTTATGATACAAGGATTGCTATTCGTTTTTCTCCTATATGCTTTGATAAAACAATTTGGTAAAAACAGAATTATAGATTTAATTTTTGTAGGCTTTATTTTCTTCTATTTAGTTTTCCATATAGGAGGAACTTTTGCAGATAGATTTAGATACGTTTTACCAACAATTTTGCCTTCTGCTTATTATATTAGTGGTATAGCTCAGAGAAAACTGAAATCAATCGTTGTAATATTCTTAATTCTAGATCTTCTTCTGTTAATTCCTCTATACGACTACAGACCTTTTAGAGAATATGTTAAAGGAATTTTGTATAATTTAACTAAAATTCTTCATTGAGTATTGTTTTTTCTTGAAATAGATTATTCCATTTATAATGTTAGGGAAATATAGAATCGGGTATAGTGTCTTGTAAATTATAGTTCTTGCCAAACATCCTAAGAATTCTTTGTAAATGAAAAGGCAAAATTTTAGTGGTGAAGGATTGAAGTTTTTAAGGAAAAAGTAAGTATTTAGTATATAATACCATTTGAACCATTTTTTAATTCCTTCCGGGGATTCTTTTTCTCCGTGAATTACAGATATTCTCGGATCAAAGAGCAGTTTGTATCCAAACTTTGATATTCTTACTTGTAAGTCTGTCTCTTCTCTATAAGCAGTACCTATGTCATAGTTTTCGTCAAACCCACCAACTTTTTCAAAAACGTCCTTTCTAACTGCAAAGTTGCATCCAGGCAAAGCCTTGACGATTTTTGGTTCTTCAATGTTGGTATCAAAATTTGATATAACTTCTCCTAGAGATGTTATAATACCTATTCTTGATGAAATTAATTTCTTTAATTTTTGAGCTTTTCTTTCTTTAATTTCTCTACCAGAAACAGCACCTATTATATGAATATTAAAATCTCTTTCTAACACATCAAGATAATTTTTGCTTAAAGTTCTTACATCATCATCCAAAAAAAGCAAAATATCTCCTCTAGCCTTTTTTGCACCTTCATTTTTTGCTTTACACCTTCCTCTTCTTTCTTTCGAAAATAAAATTTTCAAAATTTTGTACTTCTTTCTAAGATTTGTAAGGTATTTTCTAGTTTCCTCACTTTTGTCTATAACTACAATGATTTCAAAAATTTCTTTCCTCATCTTGAGTAGATAATTAATGAGCCTTCTTATTTCTTTCTCTCTACCTTCACATGTTGGTATAATAACAGAAAATTTCATCTTCTCGCAACCTTTTCGTATAATTCTATATACCTATCAACTACATAATTCCAGTTGAATATTTTTTCAACTAATATTCTTCCATTTTTTCCTAATCTTTCTTTGTTTTCATAAGCCAACTTTATCTTTTCTATAAGTTCTTTTATATTTCCAGGCTCAACAAGATAGCCATTTATATCATCAAACACACAGTCTGGTAGACCACCTACTCGAAAAGCAACAACAGGTAAACCACATGCCATTGCTTCAAGAACAGTAAGTGGCATACCCTCATAGAAGCTAGGCAAGACAAAAACATCTGAAGAATTATAAAAAAATGGCATTTTGTTGTGAGGCACACTTAAGCACTCAATTACATCAAAATATTTTTTCAACTCATTAATAATATAGTATCCTTTTTCTGTTGAAACCCTGCCACTCCATATAATTTTTATTCTTCCATTTCCTTTTCTTAATTTCTTCATGGGTTTAAATTTCTCAGGATCTACTCCATTTGGTATGTAAATTGAGTTGGGTAGCCATCTTTGTGCTTCTCTTGAAACAACAACGTTAATATCAGAAAGTAAGTATCTTAATTTTTCCAAAAAACCGGAAATTAATGCAGATTTTCCCCCTAGTAATATAAACCTTCCCCATGACGAGCCATGGTAAGTTGAAACTATTGATTTACCAGATGTTAATGAATGCAATGAAAACTCGTGTAGATGAATTACATCCACATCTTTAGGTGGCTTATATTTAAACCATATGTACATTTTTTTCTGCCGATAAGATTTGAAAAATCCCTTTGGCTCAGAAATTATAACTTCATGACCTCTTGATTCTAATATTCTACTTACTTCTCTTATCCAGGTTTCTACACCACCAACTTCGGAAACTGGATACACCATTAAAATTCTCATAGTATTTTTTTCCCTCTTTGAGATAAAATTCTATCCCAGATTTAATATCTATTGGTTTGAATTTTATTTTCTTCTTTAATTTGCTTATATCTGCAACACTTTTTTTAATCTCACCTTTTATAGAGGGATGATATATAATTTTAAGTTTTATTAAGTTTTATTTTTGTCATATCTTGAACGTAGTTGATAAGTTGATTAATTGAAGTTGGTTTTCCTGTACCAACGTTTACTATTTCGTTTTTAAACTTATGATGCATCAACAATATCTTAATAACATCTCTTATGTAAATGAAATCACGAACTTGATTTCCATTGCCATATAAATGAAATGGCTTGTTATTCTTTAAGCAATCTATTAGGTTTTTAATCACCCCTTTTCGTGCCCTAGGACCATATACATTGAAAAGTCTGAAAATAGTAAATGAGATTCCATAGGTTTCATTATAGTTTTTAATAAGATTTTCTACGATTAGTTTTTGAATGCCATACGGCGATGAAGGTTTGGGTGTTTCATCCTCTTTTAATGGGGATAAAGATTCAGCATAAACTGCTGCAGATGATGTAAAAACTATTTTTTCTATATCATGCCTTCTGCAGAACTCCAAAATATTGAACGAACCAACGACATTATTTTGGAAATATAAGTTTGGTTTTTCAATAGATTCTCTTACATCAGTTAATGCTGCCAAATGGAAAATGATGTCTATTTTCTCCTTTATCTTCTCTAAGCTTTTATAGTTTCTTATATCTTCTTTAATGAAAATCGCATTGGTATTAATGTTATCTTTTTGACCATTACTTAAATTATCAAAAACTATTACTTTTGTCCTTCTTTTAACATGTCTATATCATCAGGTCCATAAAAATGTATCTCATCTAAAAGTCTAATCTTTTTGACAAGACTCGCTCTTATTAGAAAACAAGAGCCACCAACACCTATTAGTGGGAACAAAAATTAAGGATAATTAAATAATGTCTCTGAAGCTAATTACTGAAAAACTTATAAATAAAATTGCTAATATTATCCATGCTCTCAAAAGAAGACAAAGCATTTGTAATAGGAGTAACAGCTTTGGTAATTTCTGGTCTCATTTTCAATCTATACTTTAAAATCAGTTGGTTCCCAACACTAGCGCTTTCATCTATCGTTGGGGTTATTTTGTATTTTCTCTCTTTAAAATTGTTAGGTGA
>JAJHRL010000004.1 GCA_020832825.1 Candidatus Aenigmatarchaeota archaeon
AAGGTTTAACTAATTTTGCTATTGTGAATGTTAAAAATTACAGAAACGATTCATTCATTCCAGGAGCTTTTATAAATTGTTCTTATGGTAGCTATTATACTACTAATTTCACAGATTATGGGAATGGAACTTACTTGGTGAATTTTACCTCACCTCCATATGGAAACTATATTCTAGTTTGTAATGCAAGTAAAGACGGAAATTATGGTATTGGTCAAGATACTTTCTTTTCTCAGGCTGCAAAAACTCAAGTTAAAATAGAACCTATTCCATCTTCAGTAGTTTTAGCTAACGTTTCTTACTATTATGGTGAAACTTTTGGGTTTTATGTAAATGCATCTAACATTGGTTATGGAATTGCATATTCAGCAAACATAAGCTTTGAAGTCCCTAGCGGGTGGAGTTATCCATCTGAACCAAATTCTTGTGGCAATATTGGTCTGGGAGAATTTTGCTATAAATATTTCACTATAACTGCTCCTCAAAACACAATAGGAAACTTTAGTGTTAATATAACAATTAGATGGGGAAATCCAGATGGAACAATTTCTACAAACGAAACTCAAATCAATGTAACAATTTTGCCAAATCCTATACTCAACATCTTAGAACAATCTATAACAACAAAAGCTAAAGATGGTTTGTTGACATTTCTAACAAACTTCACAATTTCATCAGAAGGAAACTATCCTCTAGAAAATATTCAGATTTCATGCATTGAAAGCATTTGTCAAGATTTCAACATATCATTTAGCCCTTCTTCAATTTCAAGTTTACCACAAGGACAAAAGATTAATGTTAGTATAACATCTCAAATACCATTAGGTTATCCAGCAGGATCATACAAGCTAACGATAAATGCTTCTACAAATTACTCATACGATACATTCAATTTAACGGTAGTATTAGATCCAAAAACGAATGTTTCAATCGATTTAGACAGATATAGCTTTATAACATCAACAATTACCCAATATTCCGGAGATTCATTTGTTTTTAGCTCGACTGTGAAAAACATTCTTAATACAAGCGCAAGAGATGTTAACATAACTTTGAGTTTGCCATCAGGCTGGTCTTCAAACTCTTCCTTAGAAAGCTGTGGCGATTTGAGAAGTGGAGAAACGTGCATTAAATCATTTAATGTTAGCATACCAGCGAAAACCCCAACTGGTACTTACAATGTTTTTGTTTATGTATATTGGAAGAACTTAGACAATAGCGTTTCCTCTAATTCTACAACTATTCAAGTAGCAGTCTTATCAAATCCTTTGTTAGATGTATTTGAAAACAATTTGAGCAAAAAAGTTGAACCAAGTAAAAATTCTTACATAGGAAACTTTACAGTTCTTTCTATCGGTAACGATAGGTTATACAACATAAGATTTTCTTGTGTTGAAGGAAAATGCGACGACTTTAATTTTATTTTCACACCAAACTTAATTTCATCTTTAGAAGCGGGCACAAATTATAGCGTTGCTTTGAACGTTAGCATTCCATTCAACTATCTAGCAGGAAGCTATCAGAGTTTAATAAATGTAACTTCAGACAATTCAAAAAACTACGATACTTTGCTTGTAATAATTAATGTTAGCGAAAATAGAACTTGGGATATTTATCCAATAGAGTGTAAAAAATCTGAATTTCCTACTGAAGGAATAGCCTGCGAACTAAATGTGTATAACTTGGGTAACGCAAACATAACTTTTTCAATTTCTCCAGAATACGGTAATTACACTAAAGTCAATGAAACAAGTTTTGTAATTGAGGCAAATAAAACCAAAAAAGTTTCTATATTTTACAATGTTACTGGTGTTCCAGAAGGAGTTTACAACTCAACCTTTACAATTTCAGCTTTAGAAGATGATGCTAATCCTAAAAATAAGACATTCTATGTTACTCTTTTGCCTTATTCTCCTCCAGAAATCCAAATTTATTTTGATAAAGATGAAATAGAACAAACTCGAAATGTAAGGATTTTTGCTAATGTTACTGATAAAAGCGGAACTGGAATCAAATCGGTTAATGTGTCAGTTCTACAGCCAAACGGAAGTATATATACTTCTCAAATGGCGTTTTTGACTTCAGATGGCAATGTTAGCATTTTCTATGCAGACTATCCATTTGTTAGTGGAGGAAGCACATATGATGTTGGAATTTATAATGTAACTGTTACTGCTGAAGACAATGTAGGTAATATAGGAAACAATACGTCTTCCTTCAAGGTAAGAAGGAGTTTTGTTGCTATAGTATCAACATTTTCTGATAAATATTACCAAGGAGATACAGGTTCAATTTACTTTTTGGCAAGAGATTTTGAAGGAAATCCAATAAAAGATGTTAAAGTTTCTTTTGAAATTTACAATCCTCAAGGAGTTTTGATTTTTAAAAGTCAAAATTACACTACAAACGATGATGGAACAATATTGCCACCTCCTAGCTTTTATTTGCCATCAGATTCTATTGTTGGCAACTATACTTTGATTGCTAATGCAGTTTTAGAGCTAGGAGATATTATAACAACAAAGAATGCTAGTTATAACTTTTCTGTTTTGTTGAGAAGCATAACAGTTACTGGTTTGTTTGCTGATATTTCAACTTCTGTTGTTTGGTATCCAAACAATATCATGAAATTCGGAATTTTGGTTTACAATGGAGAAGGAAAGCCTGTAGATCCGGATTCCATGAACTTGACAGTTTATGACCCAGCTGGGAATGTTTATCTTTCAGTTAGTCTAGCACAAATGAATAGAGAATCAATTGGGTTTTATTCTTACAGATACGCAATGCCTGTTAATACACCAAGTGGAATGTATTTGGCAGTTTTGAACGTTTCAAAAGGAGACTTCAATACAATGAGGTTAACTTCATTTAGAGTGGCAATGGGAGGACCATACGACCTTAAAGTCATTCCATTGCAATATGAAGTCGCTCAAGGGGAAGAACTACCATTCAACATTTTGGTTATAAACATGGGAGAGGTCTCACAAGATGTTTTCATTGAATACTGGGTTTCTTCTGTTGATGGTAGAAATTACTTCTATTCTTCTGAAGCAGTTTATACTCCATCTCTAGCAAACAAAACATTCTTGAGGACGGCTTACATATTTAGTGATCAGCCACTAGGAACTTACTTCATAAATGTTAAAATGACTTATGATTATGTTCAACCACCAATTTTAGCTAATGCGACTTTCTTAGTTGTTGCAAGAAATGTTACTCAAGTTACAAGACCAATACAACAAGTTCCAATACCAACTGGTCAAATTATACTTCCTACCCCATTGCCAATACCAACAGCTAATTTGACAGCTTCAATATTGATTGAGAAATTCAATCCTAATATTTCATTAGCAAGAAATTCAATAAAAACAGAGTTGGTAACTGTTAGAAACACCGGTTCTCTGGATTTGTCTAATGTTAGTTTGATGTTAGTAGGTTTTCCGGTAAGTTGGTTTAACATAACTCCTTCTAATTATTATTCTCTAGTTCCAAACGCAACTGCAGTTTTTGCTATAACTTTCAATGTTCCAAAAGAAGTAAGCATTGGTAATTACGTAGCAACTTTAGTTGCGTCTTCTAATCTAATTTCTGATAGTAAACAAATCAACATAATAATCTATAGAAGCATTAGAGAATTATTGGAAGAAGAGATTTCTAAGTTAGAATATGAGTTAGCTCAGCTAGTTATTGATACAAAAATTGCTGAGAAAGAAGGAAAGGATGTTAGTGTTGTTAAGGACATGATAAACTCAATAAGAGATGAAATTATTAAGGCTAGAGACAATTTGAGTAAAGAGAATTATGAAGGTGCGATGAAGAATGTTGAGAATGCTAAAATACTTTTGGAGAGGGCAAGAGATTTGCTATCTAAGCTTACAGTAAAAGCTAGAGCTTTTGTAATACCATTTTGGTTAATAGCTGCAATAGCGATATCAATATTAGCAATAGCTAGTACAGTTTTGATTTTGAGAAAGAAGAAGAAAGAGGGAGAAAAAATAAGATTACCAACATTCTTACCAGCTGTAAAGCTTGCAGAACAAATTAGAAAGAAACCAAGCAAGGAAGAAATACTAGCAGAAAAAGAAAATGTTTTGAGAGCTTTGAGAGCTTTGGAGAAAAGTAGAGAAGAAGGGCTAATATCAGAAGCCGCTTATAGAGCAATGAAGAAGAGTTTAGAGGAAAAATTAGAAAAAATAGAAAAGAAGTTGTAGATTATTATCAAAATAGTTGCATAAAGTTTTCTAAAAAATAAAAAAGAAATTAGTAAGAAGCAACAACTGTTAGCGTTCCTAACTTTAATTGGCCTGCTGGAATTCCTTTTGGAACATATGCACTTATGTATGTTATTCTATAGATATCTCCAGGTACTAATGTTCTTGTTGTCAAATATGCTGAATTTCCGCAACTTCCAAAACCAGGTCTCTTATCATATCTGTAAATGTAAATCTTACTACAATCTGATGCTACAGCTACACATACTGGCTCACCACCAAAAGCTGCTCTTCCAGTAACGCTAAAGTAACCGAAGTTTGCATCTCCTCCGCTTCTAGAAATTCCAGTTATTGTTGGTGTTCTTGCTACTGTACTTCCATCATCTGGTATATCTGATATTGCAAATTTTGCGCCTGTATCATTACATCTATTGGTTGTTGTATCAGCACCTGCAGCCCATACATATTCAAAGCTTGTGTTTTTGTAGAAACCCCAAGCCTTTACATTAGTTACACCACTAAAGTCAGCTCCACTAATAGCATCTGTCCAGTTCCACTCTATTCTTCCTACAAACTTTGGAAGATTATCAGGATCTCCTTTTACTACAATAACTCCAGCAGCACTGTATTTGCTTGGATCACCAGTTCCATAGGGTCTTGTCGTTTCATCATCTAAAGTACTTGCATAGATGTAAATGTTAGACACGTTTAATGAACCAGTGTTTTTTACATCAACACCTTGAACAACACCAGCGGATCCTGGATATATGTTGGTCCAATTCAGATAATTCGGAACTACTGTTATTT
This sequence comes from Candidatus Aenigmatarchaeota archaeon, assembly GCA_020832825.1. Taxonomy (GTDB): domain Archaea; phylum Aenigmatarchaeota; class Aenigmatarchaeia; order CG10238-14; family SpSt-28; genus SpSt-28. Next base: position 5,019 of record JAJHRL010000004.1, read on the forward strand.
CAGCTACTGCAGCTACTGTTACATTAACTGTTATGTTTGCTGACGTTTCAGCAGCTATTGCTGGAACTAATGGCATTACTAGAAAAACTGTAGCAAAGATTATTGGCAGAAGTGTTTTCAGTGGCATGTTTCTCATAAAAATTATTGGTTATCTGCATTTATAAACGTTAATGTTTAACTATAATGTATATTTTGGAGTTAACAATTAATGTTAAACGTTAATGTTAAATACTCATGAAACAAATAAAAATATGGCAAAAAGCTCGGAAGAAACAAAAGAAAAAATTTACAGGATAATAAAAGAAAATCCAGAAGGGTTAACAATTCAGGAAGTTGCGAAAAAAGCTGGTGTTAGTAGAATAACAGCGAGCATTTACATTCATGAACTTCTTGGTGAAGGAAAAATTACCCAAAGAAAAATAGGTGCATATAGAATTCTTTTCCCAAAAGAGAAAGTAATTGAAGAAGTAAAAATGAAAGAACTGGTAGAGAAACTGAAGAAAAAATCTTAGAACCCTTGTTTCATTTGACTTTATTTTAAATTTAGCGATTCGTTTTAATTATCCGCTCAGAAAAGATATTATGAAGAAAGGAATTTTGATATTGTTTGTTTTTATCGCTAGCTTGTTCTTCTCTAAAATTTCCTTATCTCAACAATACACAGTTGGTGTTTCTCCACCAATAATAGATTTAGGAGATGTGAATAGAGGGGAGACAAAAAATGTAAAATTTTACATTGTTTCTCCCTCAAACGAAGAAATGTTAGTACATCTTATTCAATATCCAGACAACTTAGATTTCGTAAGAGCTTACAATTCTAGCATTATTGCCAATTATTCTGAAGAAGATGTTTCAAGTTGGATTAAGTATTTTTCAAATCCAGTTCCTCTAAAACCACAAACACAACCATTACAAACCCCAATTGGCAAGATAACTAACTGGAGGGAAATAAGTTTCCTTCTTTCCATTCCAAATAATGCAGAACCAGGATATCATTCTTTTGGCATTCAACCAGAGCCAGAATTTACTGGTCAAGCTGGTGGCCAAGTTGGTGTTGGGATAATTGCTGTTACAAAAGTAAACGTTATCTTTAGAGTTCCGGGAGAAGCGATAAGAAGTGGAGAAATTATAGATGCTTTGGGAGAGGGAAACAAAGTTAGAATTTTCTTTAAAAATACAGGAACAGTAACGATGAAAGTTATTGCTAGCGGAGAGATTTATTACAACAATAAAACTTATTCTTTTTCTTCTGCTAGGGAAACTGTGAGACCAAATGAACTAAAAGAAATTGTTGCTTTTGTAAGTGAGCCATTAGAGGGAAATCTTGACTCAAAAATAACTGTTGATTATACTAGCGATAAACTTGAGAAGAAAATGGTTATAAATTTTGTGAAAAAACCAATTCAAACTCAAAAACCAATTGACTTAACGTTTCTAATTTATATCATCTTGGCAATAGTAATAATTCTAGTAGCAAGGTGGATTTATGAAAAGAGCTAGAAAAGATAAAAAGCTGATAAATTTGTTATTTATGCCGCTCTTTGCTATACTTTTGTTTTTCATAATCTTCTTTCCAAAAGAGGAAAAGCAAGCTTTTGTAAAAAATTATACGATAGAGAAAAAAAGTAGAATCTTTTTTGATTATGAGATTACACGATATTATTCTGCTGCTAAGGTTATTGAGGTAAAACCTGGGGAAAACTATACTCTTGGGGTTGTTACAGATCCTTGGAATTTGAATTTTGGTGAAATTCCAGGAGGAGGAAGTTATGCAAGAAGATTTATCGATTTACAAAATTTAAGAGACAAGAAAGTGAGAGTAGAGTTGTATTCAATTGGAAACATTTCTAAGAAAGTAAAGTTTAGCGAAGATTCATTCTGGCTCAATCCAAATGAAAAGAAAAGAATAGATGTTTATTTCTTCACTAATGAAACAATTTCTGGCTTCTTTGAAGGAGAGATTAGAGTTGAAGTAAAAATACCAAAGTACGACTTTATATATTCTTTGTATGGAATTTTTGGTGATCTAAAGTGAAGAAGCTTTTGCTGCTTTTTTTGATTATTCTTTTCGTTTTTACTGTTGGAAAATCTTTGATGGTTAATGTTGATGTAAGAGATGTTTGTTCTATTGAGATAAAAAGTTTGAATGTTTCTTTAGAAGGTTTGCCAAAAATAGATGCAGAAATTTACAATTCTGGCAGCCTTCCCTATACATTTAGAGTTTTGATAGAAGGAGAAAATAGAGTTTGGAGTTCAAAGATTTCTGAAGCTCCAGGAGACTTGAAGAGAGTTATCTTGTACTTTCTGCCTTCTAATGAAACAAAAATGAAAATTTATTTTTGCAACAAGATTTTTGAGAGAGAAATAGAACCAAAAGAAAAAGCATTTCACGAAGGAGGCTGGTTTTCTATAAACAAAGCAAGAGTTTATTCTGATTTTATTGTTTTGGAAGTCTATTCTAATGTTAGTGAAGAAGTTGTTATCATGCCTTTACAATATCCGGAGAATTTGATTATTGAGAGTTATGTTGGAAGACTAAAAACTGGAAAAAACTTCGTCAAGATAAATTTTGAAGGGGAGATAACAAGCGAGAGAAACATAAGTTTTGTTGTAGCTAGTATAGATGGAAAGTATTTTTCGATGAATGAAGTAAAGCTTGAAAAGAAGGTTGGATTAGAGTATTGGTTTTTCTACATTTTGGATATTTTTAGAATTTGGTTATCTCGACAATAAGCGAGCAATTGTCTAGAAAGCGTGTGTCAACAATCAAATTTTCCATATTGTATCAATTTTGTTTATATACTGAAAATTTATTTTTTCAATATTGAAATAATGTTTTTAAATTATGGAAACAATATTGAAAAATGGATGAATCTCAACAAAAAATAGAAGATAAGCTTCTTGAAATTTTAAGCAAAGAGATTTTATCCATTTCTGAACTTTCTAGGAGATTGAATGTTAAAAGGTACATTCTTGCTGGCTATCTAGAAGCTCTGAGAGAGCAAGGTAAGGTTGACGTTTTTAAGGTTGGAAAAGCTAAAGTTTATGTCGCTAAGGAAAAAACTAAAAAAGGACTTTGGTTGATTTTCTTTTTGGCTTTAATACCATTCTTTTTGCCTATGCCAACTCTTGCAGACATAAGCGTAAACTTTACACCATCCAACAAAATCTGGATAATAGACATAAATGGAAATCTAATGTATTTGCCAGAAGTTTTGAACGTAGGTGTCTATAATAATTCTGAACAATGTAACATCATCTCATCTTATTTAAATGTTTCAACAGATGAAGGTTACAATAAAATTTCATTGAACTATTTTATTAGTAATGGAAAGCTTGTAATAGAAACAAAAAATATTTTAAGGAAAGAAGTAATTTCTGAGCAAGCCAGTTATTATCTACATTCAGACTTCTCATGTAGGAATGGAAATAGTTCCGATGAAACCAATTTAAATGTAAGTTATTTGTCAATTCGTACTAATGTTTTTGATCGTGTCACTACTTCTAATACAATTTACGAAGATTCAGATGTAGTAGCCAGAATATATTTTGAGGAAAATGGAGTGCCTGTAGATGTAAGTAGTAATATTTTGAGTGTAAAGATAGACAATAATCAAATAAAAGTGTTACCCATCTATAATTCAAACCTGAATTCGAACGATATTTATTTGGGACAATTGCCTCAGGGAACTCATAAAATTAGCATTACACTTTCATATAAAGATCTAACCATACCAGTAATCCAGAGTGTTTATGTAACAAAGAAAATAAGTATAGACTCAATTTCGTCCAGATACTTGTATCCAAATGCCACTTTGCTTGTATACCTTAACACTTCTATTCAACAATTTGATTTAAATTCTTTAGCAGTTTTTATTGATAATACGCAAGCAAAAATAGTTTCAATTTCCGGAAATGCAATTAACATTTTAGCTCCATCTCTTTCTCCAGGAGAACATACTCTAACTGTTAGATATGGAAACTATAGCGATTCAACTAAAGTATACTATGTTTCAAAGATAACTGGAAAGCTTTTAGATGATTCAAAGAAAGCAATCTTCACAAGATTTACACTATTCAAAGATGGAAATTCAGTTTTATCCACTACAACAAATTCGAGCGGAGACTATGAGATCGCTTTACCTCCTGGCTATTATGACTTAAAAGTCGAATTCCCTCAAGCAACTCTCTACTTCAAAAACTTTTACTTTAGAGACACAGATGGCTTGATAAATTATGTCTATAAAGATTCCGTTCCAATCAAAGGTTTGAGAGTTTATGGTTTCTACATTTTCGAGTTTTCTGGAGATTATTCTTCAGTTAGTTTAGATTTGAGATATAGTAAGATGAACGTAGAAGATGAAGACAGTATGAAAGTTTTCTATTGTAGCAATTGGAATTTTGCTAGTAATTCTTGCAATTCAAATTGGAAAATTTTAGATTTTACTTTAGATAAAATAAACTCGAAGGTTTCACTGAATTTAGACCATCTTTCAGCTTTTGTTGTTGGAAGGGAGGTTTCTCTAAAAGTTGCTTGTTCAATAAACAAAAACTCATTTTACATAAATGAAACAGCTTCAATAAGTTGTTTAGTTGAAGACGAAGATGGCGATGCTGTTGAAAACGCTTCAATAACTCTAAACTTTAAAGGAAAAGTCATCAACGGTAAAACCGATGCAAATGGAATATTTACTTACGAATATTTGGTTGATAGAGAGGGAAACTTTAATGTTAGCGTTTCTGCTTATAAAAATCCATATCTGAATGCTTCAAATTATTTCACATTTTCTGCAGAAAAGAAAAAAGAGATTTTCATATCTTTTCCAGAGTTGGTAAAAGCTGAAGTAGGAGCAAACACAACTCTCGAATTTTCAATACTTAACACTGGTCAAGCAGATTTAACAAATTTGCAAATTTATTTTGAAGACTTGCCTTTTAACTATATTATAACTCAAGATTACTTAGATAAAATCTCAGTTGGAGAAAGAAAGAATTTTACATTAATAATTTTCATTCCAGAAAATGCTTCAGTTGCAACTTATTCACCAAAGATTAAGGTTGTATCAAAAGAATTAGAAGCAAGCAAAAACTTTGGTTTGACTTTAATAAAAACAGAAAAATCCCAACCACAATCTGGTTTTGTTGTAAAATTACCACAAATCAATATAGACTCTCGTTACTCTTATTTAATAATTTTTGCAGCAATTTCCTTTTCTCTTGCTTTCTTTTTGAAAAGAGTGAAAAAGAGTAGGGAAAGAAGAGTTAACTACGATGACATATTTAGCAAATTGGAGGTTAGATAAGATGAGAGTTATAGGCATACTATCCACAAAAGGAGGAGTTGGAAAAACAACAATAGCTTCAAATTTAGCTTTAGCTTTACAAAGTTTTGGAAGACCAACTGTTTTGCTCGATTTTAACTTTACAACTCCACATGTTTCACTCTATTTCAACATTTTGCAAGCAGAGAAAACTCTAAACAATTTCTTAAAGAACGAATGCAGTTTTAATGATATAATTTATAGACATTCATCAGGATTATCAATAGTACCAACTTCATTGAGTTTGAGCGATGTTGTTAGCATAGATGGTAATTTGAAGAATGTTATAGAGGAAAACCTAAATAATTTTGAGTTTGTTATAATTGATTCAGCTCCAGGTTTAGGAAGAGAAGCAATGATATCTTTGAATAGCTGTCAAGAAGCAATTTTTGTCGCAACTCCAGATTTTGTTTCGGTTTTTGATGTGGCAAAAACTTACAAATTGATTAACAATTTGCCAGAAAAACCTATAGTTCTTGGAATTATTTTGAATAGAGTTAAAGGAAAAAGCTATGAGATGAGGAGAGAGGAAGTAGAAAGATATTCTGGTTTGCCAGTTTTAGCAGAGATTAAAGAAAGCGAAACTTTTCTAAAAAGCTTGAGCTTAAGAACTCCAGCTTTTCTTTTTGACAAGAATGTTTCTGAAACTTTTAAACAATTAGCTGCAAAAATCGCTGGAATTCCTTATGAGAAAGAAAAGATGATTGATAAAATACTAAAAATCTTTGGGTTGAGAAGATGGTGAGAGATTTTTTTCTTTTGTTTCTTTTTTCTTTTTTTATTTTTCAAATTTCTTTGGCTCAAACAATTTCAGTTTCAAGTTTCAATCAAACTCAAACAACTAACATTACTGGTATTGCTTCAACAATTGACCAAGCAACAATTAATTCTTACTTGAATGTTAATGGAGATGGTCTAACTTGGGATGTTGATGAAGCTGCTATAACATTAGCTCCATTAAGAAATTCAACAATGGGGGGAGATACTACTCCTCCAGATGCTTGGGTAACTTCAGCAACTGTAACTCAAGGAACAGCTGCTTATGGTTATAACGTTACTGGAGGAAATCCAGCACCCTCATACTTCCATAAAGCAACAAGTTCAGCTGCAAAAGCAGCCGATATAACATTTTACACAAATCAAAGTTTCTATTATGATGGCTCACCTTCAGTTGTTACATTGAGCTGGGATTACCAAATTCTTGGAAATTCTTTTGGTACTGGAAACCAAATAAACATAATACTTTACAGACCTGATGGAAGTAGTTCAGTATTGGACACTATTACATTTTCAGCTGCCGTGCCTACATGGACAAGAAGGACAATTAATATTAACCCAGCTAATTTCACTCTGGCTGGAACTTATGTTATTCAGCTGAAGTCAAGGTTAGTAGCAGCCGCAAAAGGAACATCTAATTATGTTCAAGCTCAGTATGATAATGTTTTTCTAAATTTTACCAAATATCAGCTTTCAGTAGAACACAACGCAACAGTTAGCTACATAGGAACTTTAAGAAACATAAGCGTTTTAATAAACTTTACATCAACTAATAGCAAAACTTTCAACATGTCAATTTACGATTTTGTAAACTCTAATTGGGTAGCTTGTCAAAACATTTCTGCTTCTCCAAACGTTTATTATGATATTTGGTGTAACACAACTTCCAATCCTTCTAAATTCATTTCTTCAGACGGAAAAATAAGGGTAAGATTAAACACAACTATAAGCAATATTTCAACTACATTGAAAGAAGAATACGTTCAATTCTACTTGTTTTATTCTGTTGGATATCTAGAAGTTAAGCTTATTTCTCCAGATGTAACAACCACTAATTACATAGTTCAAAACCAAACTTTTTGGGTTAATGCAACTGTAACTTGCAGAAATGGTGATTGTGGAATTGTCAATGGTACAGTTTTGTACAACCTAACATCAAGCTATCCAGACACTCCAATAAACACTACTTATGGTGATAAACCATTTTTCATTAATGAAACTCCAGCTTCTGCAACAAAAACTTGCGGAGAATTGCTAGAAGATCAAAATTGTACTTTAAGCTGGCTTGTTAATGCTACTGGCGATGTTTATACTGCATGGAAGATTGCAGTTAATTTTAGTTCCAATTTTTCATATATTAATCAAAACACTACAGAAAACGCAACCATTAAAATCTTACCATGCTCAATAGATTTTACGTTAACTTGGAATTCAATAGATTTTGGAGTTTTAAATCCATCAACTCAAGGAAATCCTGCTCCAGGAAATTCGCAACTTTTATACAACATAACAGTTAATCCAGGAAGCTGCAACTTAGATTTTTACATAAAAGGAGATGATCTTTACAATTCACAAACTAATACTTACTTGAAAATAAGCAACATGACGTTTAGCAACACAACAAATTCTTACTCATCTTCATATAGACTATTGAACACTTATCAGCTTCTCTTTTTCAACAAGGGCTTTGGAAATTACACTACCTATTATTGGATTGATATTCCTCCAATCTACGCTGGAACATACACATCAAAAATATATATCTTGGGTGTTTTGAGTGGCACATCTCCATAAAATTTTTTCATTGGTAGTATTTTTCATTTTAGTATTTCACGCAGCTTTTGCATATGGAAGTTTGCCTATTTCAAGCTATGCAAAAACAAAAGTTGGAGAAACAGTCACTTTTGAAATTTTATTCTGGTCTGATGTTTCAGAAAAGATAAATTTTTATGCTGATAGCAATGAGAATTTTTTGGTCAATATATTGCCAAACCCTCTATATTTGAATCCTTTCAAAAGAGAGGGAGAGATTTTAGTCGGAGGAAAGCCATACAACGTAACAAAAGTTAGAGTTTTCGTAACTCCAAAATCTGTAGGAAACTTTAGTGTTATTTTACATGCTAGAAAAGATGTTCCAACAAAAGATATAACTTTTGTAGATGAGAGAGTCTTCAAATTTTCTATAGAAGTGCTAGGAAATCAAGAGAAAGAAACCAATCTTCAAGAATCCCAGCATGCAATAATCACTAAAGAAAGTCAAAGTGAAACTAATAAACAGCAAGACAATACTCAGATGCTCATTTTTATCTTTTTGATAGTTCTAATAATTTTTATCTCAATTCTTATCTTCAAGTATTCTTGAGATGATTTGAGGTAAAACAGAAAATATCAAAGAATTTAACGCTTTTTAACGAAAATTTTTAATGGAAAGATATATCTTGATTTTCATCTTACTCTTAGTATCTATTCTTCTATTCTCAAGATATTCTGGCTATTTTGTATCTCCAACGGTTAGCGTTTCTATTGAACCAAAAAAGGAAGCAAAAATATTGTTGAACTACAAGCCGATAATAGATATTAGTGAAAAAGAGAACATAACTGCTGAAGTCGTCAATACAGGCTCAGTTAGTATTTATGAAGAGCTAATGGTAAGAATTTATTTTTACAACATAAGTTTAAGACCGATTGCAGAATATTATGATTCTCCAAGAAATCTTTTGCCAGGAGATAGAACTGCATTTTTCCTCGTTTTTGTCCCAAACTCTACTGGAACTTATTTCATACAAGCAAAGTCTACATACGATGGTAAAACAACTGAAACCTGGGGGAGATTTGATGTAATTATAACTCCGATACTTCAGCCAGTAATATTGCCTCCAGAAAAGGTGCCTCAATATATACCAACCCCAGTTTTCTTAGTACCACCGAAACTTTCAATCCAAATAAAAAACATAACAGATGCTTATCAGGACTCCTTCGTTTTAATTCCAGTAACTTTAATTAATAGTGGTGAGAGAGACGCTTATGAAATAAGACCATATCTTTCTTATCCGAAATCTTTAGAGGTTTCAATTTCTCCACTTTACATAAAGCAACTTTCTCCCGGAGAAAACGTTACATTCTTGCTTAACATAAAAATACCAAAAGATTTTCAAGTTGGTGTTTATCAGCTTTTGTTTGAAGCATCTTCAAACGAGACAAGAGCATCAAAGGAATTTTATTTGAATGTATCTTCAAAGCCAATTGATTTGACTCAAGACATTTACGAAAAAATTTTGAGCGTTGAGTATATGCTTTCTCAAGCCAGAACAAGGATTAGTGCTTTAGAAATTAGAGGAATAGATGTTTCAAAGATAAATTCTACTTTAATTTTGGCTGAAATACACTTGAAAAAATCTAAAGATTATCTATCAAACAAACAGTTCGATGAGAGTTTATATGAATTGAATGAAGCGAGCAAATTGATAGCAGATGCTTTAATAGAGATAGAAGTTCTGATGATTGTAGCACCGAAGGCCTACTTGAATTATTTTATAATAGCAATAATTCTTATAGTAATTTTGACAATCGTTCTATTCATTATTCTTTACAGAAAAAGGAAAAAGAAGAGACCAAAACTATTGAGAGAATTGGAGAGCGAGAGCCAAACAACTGAATAATCTTTAATTCTAGCTAGAATAAATTATATGGGACTTTTTGGTCCTTATGTTTACAAGGCAAAAAATGGAAAAAAATACTATTTACACATGAAAGCAAGGGGAAGAGCAATCATTTATTATTTTTCTGAAGATCCAACAGATGCTCTTTGGGATTTGCCAGCTGGTTATGAAGTTGTTGAAAATCCAAAAACCGGATTACCATTTTTAAGAAAGAAAAAGTTCGGTGGATTCTTTGGTTTATTTGGCGGAGGAAAGAAAGAGGAAGAACAACAAGAATCTCAACCAAAGTAGTTTTTTATAAAAATGCCAATCCAATTTGCCAAAATTATAACCACAATAGCTACGATCAAATGTTCTAAAATAACTTTCCATGCAACTTCTCTTTCCCATTTTGCCAAAAAGTAGCTAAGTAGTGAAAGTAGAGAAAGACCATAGGCGACATTTATGACTGCAGCTAATGAAAGAGGGAAAATTAATACCGCTGGTAAAAAAGAAAGACCAAAGATTGCTTTAAAAAAGAAAGTTGCCAAAGAAGCTTCCCAAATTTCTTTTCTCGTATGTTTACCTTCAGATTCCTCAGACAAATGAATTCCTAAAGCATCTGAAAAAGCATCTGCTATAGCAATTGTTAGTATACCACCTATAACAACTATTTTTGATTCTGTTCCAGAAATTAAACCAATCATTAAACCAAGAGTTGTAATTATAGCTGAAGTTAAACCAAAGCTTAAACCAGTTTTCAATTGATGGTTCATTCTTTGATTTTATATTTTGACCTTAAAAACTCCATAAAAATAAAAGATAAATTTATTGCAATAAACTATTAATTGAGGAGAAAATGGCAAGAATAATATCTGTTTTTTCATCAAAAGGAGGAGTTGGTAAAACAACAATAACAGCTAATTTAGGAGCCATACTTGCATCTAAGTTTCAAAAGAAAGTCACTCTTATAGATTGTAATTTAACATCTTCTCATTTGGCATTGTATCTTGGAATTTATTATTCGCCAATAACTTTGAATAAAGTTTTGAGAGGAGATTATCAAATCAGTGAAGCAATTTATATTCACTCAAGTGGAATGCAAGTTGTTCCTGCTTCTCTTTCAGTTACAGAGCTTGAAGGTTCAGATCTCTTGAAGTTGCCAAACGTTATATCATCTTTAGAGCCAACAAACGATTTTCTAATTTTAGATTCAGCTCCAGGCTTAGGAAGAGAAGCATTAGCTTCTTTAAAATCTTCAAGAGAAGTCTTGCTTGTTACAACACCAATTGTTTCTTCTGTTTTGGATATTGTTAGGGCTCAGGAAGTTTTGAGAGAGATTGGAGTAAAACCAATAGGAATTGTTGTTAATATGGCAACTGGAGCTAGCTATGAAATGAGAAAAGAAGAGATAGAACAATTGACTGGTTTGAAAGTAATAGCAACAATACCATATGATAAAGATGTTTATAGGAGCACTGCATTAAAACAGCCAATATTTCTTTTGAATCCAAACAATAGAGCGAGCAAAGAACTTGTAAAGCTTGCAGCTTTTATAAGTGGAGTAGAATATTCTGAGAAGAAAAGTTTGTTTGAAAAAGTGGCTGATAAATTTAGAATTATAGGAAGCTATTTTAGCTGATTTATCTTTTTTATCTTTCTAAGATGAACCTCTTTTTTGCTATTTGACTATCTTCTATTCTTTCAATCAACATTTTTCTCTTCTTACCAATTCCGATTATCGTTTCTTCTTTCAAAACCTTCAAAGCATCTTCTAGTTTACTCTCGCTTTCAGCATAAATTGTGAAAACTTTTTCTCCTTTTTTGACAACATCTCCAACCTTTTTGTATAATAAAACTCCAGCTCCTTTGAAAATTGGAGAACCAGCAGCTCTAGCTAAAGAAGCAAAACCACCATTATCCATCCATATAACAAAACCATCTTCTTCAGCAACAAAATCATAAGTATATTTACCAATTGGAATGTCTTCTGGTTTAATGCTTGGATTTCCACCCTGAGCTTCTATTATTTCTCTAAACTTCTTTTCTGCTTCTCCGCTTTCTAAAATTTTCATAGCAAGCTCTTTTCCATTCTTTTTTCCAACCATTTCTAATAATATTCCAGCAATGCTTGTCACCTTATCTATTTGATCTTCCACAACTTTCCTTCTCATCAAAATTTCCAAAGCCTCTTTAGCTTCCAAACCAGCACCAATGGAATAGCCAATCGGTTGTTCTCCATAAGTTATTGCTGCATTGACTTTGATGTTGAGTAAACTTCCCAATGTTATAAAATCTTTTGCAAGGATTTGAGCGTCTCCTATTGTTTTAATTTTTGCTCCCCTTCCGGTTGGTATATCTATAACTAAATGAGTTGCACCAACTGCTTTCTTCTTTGCCATTATTGAAGGGAATAATAATGGATCGATTTCAAGTGGATATTCGACTTTGATAAAAATGTCATCAGCTGGGGCCAAATGTAAAGCCCCTCCCCAAACCAAACAACCATTTGTTTTTTCCACCACTCTTTTCATTTCTTCTATACTTAAATTAACTGGCATGATTGTTTCCACTTTATCGGCTGTTCCTGCAGGAGAAGTTATTGCTCTTGAAGAAGTTTTTGGGATTGCATAACCTAAGGAGGCAATTATTGGAACTAAAAGCATACTTGTCTTATCACCAATTCCTCCACCAATAGAATGTTTATCTAGAACTACCTTTTTAGTAAGCTCTAATTTTTCTCCAGTTTCGACCATTGCTATAGTTAAGCTTGCTGCTTCATTCAAATCTAAACCAAAAACATGTAAGCCAACAACAAAACCCGCTATTTCAGCTTCCGTTAGATTACCATCGATAACATCTTTGACAATCTTATAAAATTCCTCGTATTCAAGCTTCTTGCCTTTCAATTTCTTTTTTATGTAAGTTAGAGATTCTGGAAATGGAGCTAGATCTACGTCTAACTCTTCCCCATCTTTTACTTTTAATACAGAAGAAACTTCTTCATATAAACCAATGTAGCCCTTTTCCACAAGGGTTTCAGTTACATTTGGTATTGCTGTTATTGTTTTGTCTTTATATGAAATTTTCAATCTGGTTGGAATTCTTGTCCCAAAATTGTGTAAATCGGCTTCATTAATGATTACTATCTTTTTACCTTCTGCAAAAGTTTTCAAATTTTTCGCTTTTAAGAGCATTTACTAATTTGTATTTTGATTAAAAAGTTTATTTGCTCGCGTTACAAGTGCCGTTTATGCATTTGCATTCTACTTTCGGTTTTGGTATAGAAATGTTTGGGCAAAGAACAAGCTTACTTTTACAATCAATATAAGAATTCTTATTCAAACATTGCCACTCAGCTCCAGCATCTTCTTTACAGCAATTTGTTATTAACCAGTCGCAGTCTTTATCTTTACTGCAATTGAATATTATTTCGGTAGGTCTAAAAGTAGCGTTTTCCTCTTTTGAAAGGTTGATATTTTCAAAGCTCCCAATCTCCACGATTCCTAAATTTTGGATTTTCGGCCTTCTAAAATAGAGGAAAATGTTTAAAATAATCACAAAACTCAATATAAGAAAAAGAACTTTAACCGAGGGTAGTTTCTTATTTTTTTCCATTATTAATTTTGTATTCGAATTTAATAGTACTTAAACCTTCGCGACTTTTTTCCGACTAGTTTCTTATTTTGGTTTCCTTCTTCCCCATACCTTTAGTGCAACCTTTAATTCTTTGTATTTTTTGGCATGCTCTTCTAGCGAGATTCCATTTTTATATGCCTCTATAGCTTGCATTACCGCTCTGGCACCTGCTTCTATTCCAAGAGGATGACCGTATATGCCACCACCCACTTGAATGATAATGTTTGTTGTTCCATATATATCAAAAAGTTCTGGAAGAATTCCAGGATGAAGCCCACCTGATGCTACAGGCAATATTGGTTTTATGTGATACCACTTTTGATGCAATCTTAAGTTTTTAATTTCATCTACTTCTTCTTGAGTTACAAGCTCTTTTGTTGCTAATACTTCTTCCTTCTTTCCTTCCAATTTTCCTATTACAGTCCCGATGTGAAGATTATCAATACCAGCAATTCTCATGAGCTTTGCCAAGAACAAGAAAGAAATTCCATGTTTTTCATTTCTTGTAAATGCGGCATGCATTGCTCTATGACCATGAATAGCCATTTTGAAATCATGAGCGATTTCCGTTGCTGTTTGAACTGCTGTAAATCCAGAAACAACAACATCAAGCATGAAATACCTAAATCCATAATCATGTATCAACTTTATTCTTCTTTCCATTTCTTTGAGAGTAGGAGCTGTAACATTTATGAAAGCATCTTTTACTTCACCAGTTTCTCTTTCAGCTTTCTCTCTATATTTAGCTAAAAGTCTTACTCTTTTTTCAAATCTGTTGAACTTTTGGCTCGAAAGATTTTCATCGTCTTTAATACAATCAAGCCCATTTCTCCAAAGCAAATATCCAATTTTTGCGTGTTCCTCGCTAGTATAACCAACTTTCGGTTTTGGAACACTAGCAACGATTGGTCCTTCTTTCTTTTTGAAAATCTCCTTAATAGCTTTAAAGCCAAAAGTTGCTCCTCTGAAATATTTCAAATATTCTTTTGGAAATTCAACATCCATCAATCTCAAATTTTTCACAGCCTTCATTCCAAAAATATTTCCGGCTATTCCAGAAAGTAAGTTTGGTAATGAACCTTCTTCAAAAAGTTCTATAGGATAGGAAATTTTAACAAAATTTCCATTTATTTCAAAAACTTTTGCTTTCAATTTTTCTATTCTTTTTGGAGCATGTATTAAATTGCTCCAAGTTCCACATGAAGATTCGCTAGCAACCCTGGAAGAAGCATCTTTCATGCTAAAGCCTTTTGCTGGTTCAATCCTAAACAAAGCTACTATTTCATCTTTTGGTTTATGCTTTAAGTCAATAAAATCTTCGTACTTCATTCTATCAACCACCTATATACTCTTTTAACTTCTTGAATAAAAGTTTCTGGTTTTAGAACGCCAAGCTCGCTAATTATTCCAGTTATTAGTTTTGGATTAATTTTTTCAAAAACATAATTTGAAATTTTTACCCCTCTTGGAGGTCTATCCCAAACTTCTTTGGTAGCTCTTTTCTCTATTTCAACTTCAAAACCAAAGAAAGTTAAAGGATCAAATTTTAAGGAATGAGTAGCGACATAAACAGGAACGTCATATCTGTTTGCAACTTCAGCAAAAAGCTCACTACCAATTTTATTTATGACTATTCCTTCAGCTGTTATAGCATCACATCCTATCATCATGATATTTGCTTTTTTCAAAGCCAATCTAGCTGCAGAATCGACAAAAATTGTAACTGGAATGCCTTCTGTAGCTAGCTCTTTTGCTGTTATTCTTCCTTGGAAGAAAGGTCTTGTTTCTGTTACATGAACTTCAAACTTTTTCCCATCTTTCCACGCTCTTTTCAAAATAGAAGTTACGGTTGAAGAGTGACAATGTGTATAAACTATGAAACCATCTTGAATTTTTTTACTACCAATCTCTTCTATCTTTTTTCTATCTTCATCTAACTTTTTCAAAAGGCCTTCGGCATCACCAAATTTTTCTAAATATTTTAATGCATTTCTTAACATTGGTTCTGTTGGTCTCGCTTTAGCCAATTTTTCAAAAGCCTTCTTTTTGTCTTTTGCCTTGCTCCAAGCAACTATGGCTGCCCTTGCTATGTTTTCAGCACCTTGAATTTTCAGCTCTTTTATCTCTTTAACGGTCTTATCAACAATATCCATTATAATTATTGTAGCGTTGAGAATAAATTTTATGGAAGAAGTCGAGAGGCTTATCGAAGAATATAAAAGCTTGGGTTATTTGAAGAGCAAAAAAGTTGAAAAAGCATTCAGAAAAGTTAAAAGGGAATTTTTTGTCCCAGAGGAATTGAAAGAGCAAGCTTATGTTGATACTCCTCTTCCAATTCCAGGAGGAGTAACGATTTCCGCTCCTCATATGCATGTTATTTGTTTAGAAGAGTTAGATTTGAAAAGAGGAGAAAAATTTTTAGAAGTTGGTGCAGGAAGCGGAATTTTTCTTGCATATGCTTATGAAATTATAAAGAAGAAAAATAGAGTTTTTGGAATTGAGATCAACGAAGAAACATATAACTTTGCTTTGAGAAATTTAAAAAAAGCAGGATATGCGAACAAAGTAAAGTTAATTTTAGGAGATGGAACTTTAGGTTTACCAGAAGAAGCGCCCTTCGACAAAATTTTAGTTAGTGCTGCTGCTCCAGATTTTCCTAAGCCGTTAGTAGAGCAATTGAAAGTTGGAGGAACAATTTTAGCGATAATTGGTTATCATGAGCAATATTTGGTAAAAGGAATAAAGAGGAATGAAAACGAAATAGAACGAAAAGCTATTTTGCCTGTTGTTTTCCTACCATTGAAAGGAAGGTATGGATGGAAATTTTAAAGAGATTGATTTATCTATTTATCTTTTCAGAAGAGAAGGAATCTTCCTCTTCATCAAATTTCTACAACCAATTTCTTTGCTTATTTTGATTGGTTTTTCTTTCTTGGTTATCGTTGTGTCATGAAGCTTCGAAGGATTAAAATAGAGGTGATAATCTTTCATCAAGAACTCTAGTGATTTTGCTATTTTCATGCTTCTAATTTCCTAAATAGCAGTGATATCAATTTCTTCTTTTTGTATCCAATCTAAGGAGATGGTTATAAAATCATTCTAAAAACTTGAAGTTTGGGGCTGCTGGGATTTGAACCCAGATTAGCCGGTTTCCTCATTCTATCAGAGCTCCATTGCTGGAGCCGGCCGTCCTACCTGGTTAGACTACAGCCCCTTATAAATTATTTTCTATTTTCAGGTTTTATCAAGCTTGGGTCCGCTGGGAGTCGAACCCAGCTCTCCGCCGTGTGAGGGCGGCGTCCTGACCGCTAGACTACGGACCCAATAAATATTTTGAGAAACAAAAATTAGTTTATGATTTTGAGTAGCCAAGAAATAAAAGAAAGAATTTTGAAGGAAAGACTTATTGAGAACTTCATTGATTTAGAGACCCAGCTACAACCAGCAAGCTTTGACTTAAGTTTAGATGAAATCTATTTGTTAACATCTTCCGCTTCAATAGATTTTACAAATAAAGAAAGGAAGCTACCAAACTATAAAAAAATAGAATTCATTAATGATTGGATTGACTTAAGTGAAGGGATTTATCTAGTCAGTTTTAACGAAATTGTCAATATACCAAACGATTTGATCGCTTTTGTGAGGCCTAGATCATCTTTAGTAAGAAGTGGTGCTACCATTTTTTCTTCCTTATGGGATCCAGGATATTCTGGAAAGAGCAATTGTTTGCTTGTTGTTTTAAATGAAAATGGAATTAGGATAAAGAAAAACGCGAGAATAGCTCAAATGGTATTTTTCAAGCTTTCTTCTCCTACAACCAAAACCTATTCAGGAATCTATCAAAAGGAAGGAATAAAACAATTTAAAGAAGAATCTTAAGTAAAGTGTATGAACGGTATTTTTCTTGAAAAGAGGGAGATTTTTGAGTACATTCTTGCTATTTTTGTTTTGACTTTCATATTTTCTTTCGAGGGTAGCAAATTTGTTTTTACTAATCTGACTAGAAGCTTTTTTGCTGTTGTTACAGCTTTTTTACTTCATGAAATAGCTCATAAATATGCTGCATCAAAACTTGGTTATTATGCTAGATTTCATTTCTACTTTCCTTCAGCAATCTTAGCTTTCCTATTAGCATTTACAGGTGTAAAAGTTGCTGCAATAGGCTACACAGTGCTTTATCCTTACAAATTCAAAAGCTGGATGTATAGAAGGTTAAAAATCTCGTTAGAAGAGGTCGGAAAGATAGCATTAGTTGGGCCGCTTGTTAACATATTTCTGGCTTATACTTCTTTCTTCCTTGGTTTTAGCTTTTTTAAAGATGTTAATAAATGGTTTGCTCTCTTCAATTTATTGCCAATCCCACCTCTTGATGGCTCTAAAGTGCTGCACTGGAAACTAGGAGGCTGGGCTTTCTTTTTTGCTCTAACAATTATTTTGATGATAATATGATAGAGAAGGTAAGAAAAGAGTTACAAGAAAAAAGGTATCTTGACACGGTTATTCATACAGTAGCGGCAATCCTTCTTTGCATTCTTTCTTCTTTTACCTTTCATCATTATGATAAAAATCTATTAGTGCTTACAATCTTTATAGGATCTTTTGCTCCAGATTTAGATCATCTTCTTCTTTATAAGAAATCTAGATTCTACAATTTTAAAACGTTCTTGAGATGGGTCGTGCATAGCAATAGATATAGGTTAGCTTTTGAGCTTTTCCATAACTTTCTTTCTATTTCTGTTCTTATGTTTCTTCTTCCATTTGTCTATATTAAAAACAAGCTTGTTTTTTTATTTTTCTTAGCGTTCCTCATTCATTTATTAGTTGATTTAATTATTGACAAAATTGTTTTGAGAAATGTGAGATTTTGGAGGTTTGGCTTAGCTTAATCCGAAATATTTCATAGCCTCCCATATGTTTTTTACTTCTACAACTTCAATCCCCACGCTTTTACCCACGTTTTCGATTTTCCTTTTATACGTAGTCGTGCAAAATGTAAAGTAACCTATTTGTTCGCATTTCTCTTCAGGAATGTAATTTACTTGTGTTCCTTGACCGCTTGGTACTAAGAATGTTGTAGCACCAGCATCTTTAGCGGCTTGGGCCTTTGGAATTATTCCACCTACAGGACCAATAGTTCCGTCCGGATTTATAGTTCCTGTAATCATAACTTTAGAATTTATTTCTTTCCCTTTTATAACGGCTATCGTTGCAATAGCTATTGCTGCTCCAGCAGAAGGACCTTCCACAACGCTAGCATTAACATTTTCAAGAGAGTAAATTAAATCAATTTTAGAAAGGTCAGCTTTTGTTACTTCTTGTGCAACTTTTTTTGCAGTTTGAATTGATTGCTGAGTATCTAACCAGAACAAAATATTGTTAATGTCGACTAAAACTTTCCCATCTCCAGGCTTCATGCTAACCTTTAGAACTGTAGCTATTCCTCGACCTTCGCTATCAACTGCAGGTATATATATCTTAACAACCTTTTCTTCACTTAAATTTAGAGTTGGAAAGTTTTCAACAGTTTTTCTCTCATTTGGCCACACAAATCTACTAGTAACAAAAACTAATGCAATTAACAAAACAGCTCCTATCAGGCTGATTTCCTTTCTCTTCTCTCTCATAAGTTTTTTCCCAAATCAACAATTAAAAATTGCGGGTGGCACGCTCTCGGTGGATACACACCCTCAGATTGCTTCTCCAATTGCTTTTCTCAATTCCGTATCTCCACAGCACCCAGCCACCTTCTTACCCTTGCTGCATTCCTGCCCTGGGGGATTCGAAGGTGGCTAGGTCCATGGAGGCGAAATTTCATAGTCAAGCAATTGGGACAATCTGAGGGTGTGTACCGCCCTCGAGCTTCGGTCCGGCCATTATGGACCATTTGCCGTTACAGGCGAGGCCCAGCCGCCCGACCTAGCCACCCGCAAATAACATTTCTCTTCCAATCAAAAATATTTAAATACCTTCTCATTATTAGTATAGCGAAAAAGGTGAAAAGATGGCAGAAGAAGAATGGGAAGAAGAGGAAGAGGAAGGAGAAGAAGAATGGGAAGAAGAAGAATGGGAAGAGACTGAAGAGAGCGAAGAATTCTAGCTGTTCCCCCCTTTCTTTTATTTTTTATTCTATATTCACCTATTAGTTGTTAACAAATCTGATTCAAGCTTTTAAAGCATTTTTCTAAATTTAAATTGGTGAGAGAATGCCAATCTTTGGCGGCCTAGTTGACTTAGGAATAGCATTCCTCTTAGCTGCAGTATTCGCAGAGTATCTGAAGTTCAGAAATGTTGCAAAGAAAGGCTTTAATTGGTTAATCTTAGCAGGAGTATTTTTCCTCTTCGCCGGAACATTCCCAGTAGCAACAACCTTGGGTGGATACTTGGGAACATCAGTATGGAACGGACTAGCTCAACTCTTTGAAGTCTTAGGATGGCTCTTTGCCTTACTAGGAACTTTGTTCATAGTCTATGAAGCTTTCATAGAGAAATAGTTTTTACCCTCTTTTTTCTTTTTTATTTTTTGAGAGGTAAGAGTAGGACAACGTTTTCGTCAATGTCCGAGGGTTTTTTGTAATTTAATTAGAGGTAGTGTGGAAATTAAGGAAATGGATCCGCTAATTAAAAATACCATACGGAAATCTAATATATCCGCAATTATACCAGCAATTAACATGGCTAGGGCACCACTATACCCCATAGCCATGTAAACATAGCCAAGTTCTTCACCTCTCCTCTTTTTTGAAGTTATATCTGTCATCATAGCTTGCTAAGAAGGGGAAGCAAGGGAAGAACCTATTCCTAATAAAAGAAAGTTGTAGAGAACAAACATGATAGACATTCGTTACAAAAATATAACCAAAAATACCGGCTGAATTTACGAGGTTTGCAATAATAGAAAATTTTATTCTACCATACTTATCTGCTAATTTCCCCATAAAAGGTTGTATTGTTGAAAATACTATACCATAGATAGCATAGGCAATTCCGACAGAAAGCATATTTTCTCCAATATTTTTTACGAATATTGCATATATGGGTGCTATCATTTCAACGGTAAATGTAAAAAACACACTCCATAAAATCAGTAAAACTAGTGGCTTACGGTTGCTTATTATTTGGAATTGTAGCGGAAGATTAAAAATACAAAAAGGTAGACCGACTAATGAATTGATTTTGCAGGGGGTGGGATTTGAACCCACGAAGGGACTAACCCAGCAGGTTTCTTCTTACCACCTAAGCCTCGGCTAATTCTGAGCTTCAGCTTTTTTATCTGCCGCCATCGACCAGGCTAGGCGACCCCTGCACTAATAAGAAATTGTACGGGAAAAATTTAAACTCCATCGACTTTTTGTTCCATAGCTTCTTTTAGACAAAATATGCTCCCGGCGGGATTTGAACCCGCGTCTGAGCCTTTCTCTATCTTCGAGAGGGCTCTATCCTTGACCTGGCTAGACGACGGGAGCACTAATGAGAATTATCGCTAGTAAATTAAAAGATAATGCGAAAATCGGGAAAATCTATTTCCATGTCTACTTTCTCAACTTTAAAATCTTCAATTTCTGCTAAAGGATGATTACTCCTCATTATTTCTATCATTTTCTCTACATCGTCTTTTTCCCCGCATAGAATAGCTTCAACTTTATTTCCTGGTAGATTTCTAACATATCCTCTTAATCCCAACATTTTGGCATATCTCTCCACAAACCTTCTGTATCCAATTCCTTGGACTTTTCCAGAAACCAAAACTCTAACTTTTTCTTCCATATACTTTTAGAATCATCAAGCCTATAAATTTCTTAGGTAAAAGATGGAATGAAAGAAGAGAAAGAAGCAGAAGTGAGGGAAGGGAAAATAAGGATAGATGAAGAGTTGACTAAAAAACTGAGACATGCCCACTATGGAGTTTTTGGACATTCAACAGTTGATGTATGTCATTACACTAAAAAGGCATTGAAGAAAGAAAAAGTTTGCTATAAAAGGAAGTTTTTCGGGATAGAAACGCATAGATGCATGGAATTTTCTCCAGCAGGTCTATTCTGTCATAATAGATGCATTTATTGCTGGAGGCCAACAGATTTTTACAAAACATTAAAATTAGATGAAGATAAGGTTGATGATCCAGAAGAAATAGTTGAGAATCTTTTAAAAGAAAGAAATAAATTGCTTACAGGTTTTGGAGGAAATGAAAAGGTTGATAAAAAACTCTATAAAGAAGCTTTAGTTCCAACTCATTTTGCTATTTCATTAAGTGGAGAACCAACTTTGTATCCAAAACTACCAGAATTAATAAAATATTTAAAGTCCTTACCTCACACAAAATCAATTTTTTTGGTGACAAATGGTCAAGAACCAGAAATGTTAGAAAGATTGGAGAGAGAAAATGCCTTACCCACGCAAATTTACTTGTCGATGAATGCAGGAAAGTTAGGAACTTTTAAAAAAGTAAATTGCCCTTTAATGACCGATGCATGGGAGAGATTCAATAGAAGTTTAGAGTTTTTATCAAAAACAAAAACCAGAACACTAATAAGAATAACGTTGATAAGAGGTTTTAATGATTCTAAAGAAGAAATTAAGTATTTTGCAGAATTGATAAAAAAAGGAAACCCGCATTTTGTCGAAGTAAAATCCTATATGCATGTTGGTTACTCTAAAAGCAGGTTAACTGAAAAGGAAATGCTGACAATGGAGGAAATAAGAGAATGGACAAAGGAACTTCAGAAATTCTTGCCAAATTTCGAGTTTATGGATGAAGATGAAGATGCGAGAATTGTTGTTTTACAAAACAGAGAAAGGTATGTTGACAGATGGATTGTAAAGCCAGAAGAGAGCACACTATTCGAGTTTGGATTGTAGAAAACTACAAAGTGGGACGGGTGGGATTTGAACCCACGACGCACCGGTCTTCAGCCGGTCGCTCTCCCGGGCTGAGCTACCGTCCCTCTAATTAACATTTTCTGTTTTCTTTAAAATTTTTAAACTTGAGCATCAAAAAAATGCATGCAAAATTTGAAGATTAACTCTTTTAACTACACTCCACCTAGAATTGAGATAGTAGAGAGAAAGGGAATAGGACATCCCGATACTATATGTGATTCAATTGCAGAGAGATTTGCGTTGAACTTAACAAAATATTACCTGAAGAAGTTTAATCGCGTCCTTCATTTTAATGTTGACAAAGCTTTGTTAGCTGCTGGAGAGGCAAAAACTAAGTTTGGAGGAGGAAAAATATTGAAGCCTATGAAGATATTTTTTGGGGATAGAGCAACATATTGTGTTGAGAATGAAGTAATTCCAGTTGATGAAATATTGATTGACTCAGTTTACAGCTGGTTAAAGGAAAACTTGAGATTTGTGAACGAGGAAAATCTGGAAGTAATAAATGAAATAAAACACGGCTCAGAAGAATTAGCTTCAATTTTTAGAAAAGAAGAAGAATATTTGCCAGCTAATGATACTAGTGCTCTCGTTGGTTATGCTCCTCCTACACTTTTAGAGAAATGTGTTTTAGAGTTGGAACAGTATTTAAACTCTAAGGAATTTAAGAAAAGGTTTCCCGAAAGCGGAGAAGACATAAAGGTCATGGGTTTAAGAGAGGATAATAACTTCAGCTTTACGATTGCCATGGCTTTTGTTGATAGATTTGTAAAGGATGAGAAAGACTATTTTAGGAAAAAAGATGAAATTTTAGAGGAAGTGAGAAGATTCTTGAGTATGAAATTTGGAATTAATGCAGAATTGTATTTGAATACATTAGATGAAAAGAATAAAGGCGAGGAAGGATGTTATTTAACTGTTACAGGTACTTCAGCCGAGTCTGCTGACTCCGGTGAAGTTGGGCGAGGCAATAGGGTAAACGGAGTGATTGCGTTGAATAGACCAGCTGGCTCTGAAGCTGCCCCTGGAAAAAATATGGTTAGTCATGTTGGAAAAATCTACAACATTTTAGCTTTTGATCTAGCGAATAAAATTTATGAGAGAATAGGAAAGCACAATTATGTTTGGCTCCTTAGCCAGATTGGACGTCCTATTGACAAACCTTTAATAATTTCTATTGAGGTTGATAAGCTAGAAAAGGGAGAAGAGAAAATAATTGAAGAAATTGTTGAAAAAAGGTTTGAGACTTTGAAAGATTTTATAAATGATCTGATAGAAGGAAAGTTTAAAGTTTGCTGAGTCTATATTTTATCCCTTCTATTAGAATGAAAATTAATACACCGAGAACCACTTTTATCCCTCTAGGTATTTTGCTTATCCTATGATAAAAAACTTTTACCGGAATTTGCTTAATTCTTAAATTGTTTTTTATAACATCCGCCAGTATAGAATTTTCGATTATATAGCCACCATGAATATTTTTAACTTTTTTTATTGCTTTCTCTCCAAATGCCATAAACCCACAGTTAGTATCTCTTAAATTTACTCCAAACAAAAAGTTGAAAGCCTTTCTCCATAGAAAATTTCCAATTTTATGTCTAAAAGGAACTTCTTTCCAATTTCTAAAACCTATCACAAAGTCTGCTTCCCCACTTTTTATTGGCTTTAACAGATTTTTTGCCTCCTCCGGCAAATACTGCAAATCAGCATCTATGATCACGATATTTTTAAGATTCTTTTTCCTAGCATATCTGAATGCTGTTCTTAACGCTTCTCCTTTACCTTTGTTTACTTTATGCCTTAAAACTACAGCTCCAGCCTTCATTGCTAGTTCATAAGTTCTATCCTTGCTTCCATCATCCACAACAATTACTTTAAATCCCAATTTCCTTAACCTCGAGACAACTTCATAGATGTTTTTCTCTTCATTGTATGCGGGAACTATTGCATAGTCCATTAATTAATTTTTCTAGATAGTATGAATAAAATGATATGTCCACGTTGTGGAATGAATGTTGATAAGTTGTATGAAAACTTATGTCTTTCCTGCTATTTAGAGAGGCTTGAAGTGCAAGAAATTTTCGTGAGAAAATGTAAAATCTGCGGAAAATACTTTGTATCTAAAAAAAGTTTTGAGAGCATAAACGAAGCACTTGAATTTTACAAGAAAAAGTTTCTCTCAAAAAAATGGGGGGAGTTAATTGCGGTCTTGCCTCCTGAAAAGATTAAAATAATAGAAAAAGAGTTTGTTTGTAAAAAATGCGAGAAAAAAGTAACTAAAAAAGTAGAGGCTATAGTTCAATTAAGAGGGGAAGATGTGGAAGAAATAGTAAAAGAATTTGAAGTGCTTGGAACAAATGTTAAAGAAGGAATTGACTTGAACTTCTCTTCCAAAAAGGATGCTTATGAGTTTGTTAATAAATTGAGAAAGAAATATAAATTATTGATAAAAATTTCAAAAAAGCTTGTTGGAATGAAAGGAGGTAAAAGGGTATACAAAGATACGATAGTGGTGAGAATCGATGGTAAAAGAAAGTGAACTTAGCGAAGAAGAGTTAGAAATAGCTAGGATTAGGTTGCCGAGAGAAGGAGAAGTATTAGGTGTTGTTGAGGCTATGGTTGGTGGAGATAGAATGAGGGTTCTTTGTGAGGACGGGAAGGAAAGAATATGTAGAATTCCTGGAAAATTGAGAAAAAAGGTTTGGATTAAGGAAGGAGATCTAATCTTGGTGATGCCTTGGAAAGTTCAGAGTGATAAGAGGGGAGATGTAATTTTTAGATATACACCAACTCAAGCTTCTTGGCTAAAGAAAAAAGGATACATAAAGAACTTGCAGGTATAAAAATGGAAGATTTTCTTTCGGAAGGAAAAATAGAAGGAAAAGTTTATGACAAAAGGACACTAATGGCAATTTTCAAGCTTATGAAAAGAGGAATAATAAAAACTCTTGAATCTACAGTGAAGGAAGGAAAAGAAAGCGTGGTTGTAGCAGCCAAGAACAAAGATGGAGAATGGCTTGCACTAAAAATCTATAGAGTGGAGCATTGTGATTTCAAGAGTATGTGGAAGTATTTAATTTCTGATTATAGGTTTGAAAGAGTAAGAAATGATAGGTGGCACGTTGTTACAAATTGGGCAAGGAGAGAATTTAAGAACATGCAGATAGCTTTAGAGGCTGGCGTTTCTGCACCAAGACCAATAGCTGTTTATGAAAACATTTTAGCAATGAGCTTTATAGGGGAAAATGGAGTGCCCGCGCCAACTCTTGCTCAGCTTGAGAAAGAAGAGCTGGATTGGAAAGGAATTTATGAACAGATTAAAGAGGAAATATTTAAATTGACAAAAGCTGGAATAATTCATTCGGATTTAAGCGCTTTCAACATACTTTATTATGATAAAGCTTACATCATAGACTTTAGTCAAGGAGTAACAAATAGACATCCTTTAGCTGTTAGCTTCTTAGAGAGAGATGTGAAAAATATAAATGAATTCTTTAAGAAAAAGAATGTAGAAGTTGATGAAAATCTCTTTGAGAAGCTGAGAGGGCTGATAGAATGAGAGAGACTGTTGTTTTAACAGAGGAAAGAGCAAAAATGCTTAGAAGAAAAAAAGAATGGATAGAAAGAATAGAGAAACTTAGCAATTGTAAAATTTCTATTGAAGATCAAGAGGCCGTAATTGAGGGAGAAGATCCTTTAATCATTCTAAGGGTCAAAGAAGTTTTTAGAGCTTTAAATAGAGGTTTTGACTTAGATTCAGCTCTTTATTTGCTTGATGAAAACTATTTCTTGGAAATAATTGATGTTAAGGAGTATGGAAAAACAAGAGAGAGACAACTCCAACTTAAAGGAAGGGTTATTGGAAGAAAGGGAAGCATTAAAAAAATGATTGAAGAAAAAACGAATACGAAAATTTGCATTCATGGCAAAACAATTTCTATAATTGGTAGATGGGAGAATTTGCAAGTTGCAAAAAGAGCGATAGAGATGCTTCTTGAAGGTAAAATGCATTCCAGCGTTCAAAGGTTTTTGGAGAAGAATATTGTTGGTTATTAGTTAATGATTTATAGTAGTAGAACAAGAATATTGTGTTATGGAAGGAGTTTCTCCTGAGGAAATAGCAGAGAAAATAAGAGAAGTGAGTATAGCTGAGTTTTTTGAGAAAAATAGACATTTGCTTGGCTACGAAAATCCAACTAAAAGTTTATTCACAGTAGTTAAGGAGGGAGTTGATAATTCGATTGACGCATGTTTAGAAGCTAGAATTTTACCTAAAATAAAGGTTAGTGTTAAGCATGTTGGAGAGAATGTTTATAGAGTGAAAATTGAGGATAACGGTCCTGGATTACCTCCAGAAAAAATCCCTATTGCTTTTGGCAAATTTTTAGTTGGAAGCAAGTTCTATCGGTATAGACAATCTATTGGAACCCAAGGTATAGGAATTAAAGGAGCAATTTTGTACGCTCAGCTAACTACAGGAAAGCCAGCCAAGATAATAAGTTACTACAAGAAGAAAAAACACACATTTGAGCTTATGATCGATGTTTTAAGAAATGAACCAAAAGTGGTTTCTTATTCTGCTGAAAATATAAGCGAAGAATTACATGGCCTATCGATAGAACTTTTTGTAGAAGGAAGGTATGTAGAGAAAGGACAATCTATACCAGTCTACTTAAAATATCTCTGGCTTGCAAATCCTTATGTTGAGATAACCTATGATGGTCCTGAAAACGGGTTTAAATTAGAGCCTGTTGTAAATGAGCTACCACCAGCGCCTAAGGAAATTAAGCCGCATCCATATGGAGTTGAGTTAGGGAGATTTAGAAGAATGTTACAATTAACTAATGCAAAAACAGTTTCAGGATTTCTTTCCTCTGAATTTTCTAGAGTTAGTCCACAAACCGCAGAAAAAATTTGCAAATTAGCAAGAGTTGATCCAAAAAAACACCCGAAAAATATAAGCGATGAAGAAGCAGAGAGATTGCATAAAGCAATGCAAAGCATAAAACTAAAAGCACCACCTACCAATTGTTTATCACCCTTAAAGGAGGATTTCCTTGCAGAGGCATTAAAAAAAGAATTTCAACCAGAATTTGTTACAGTTGTAATAAGAAGGCCAAACGTTTATAGAGGGAATCCGTTCCAAGTTCAAGTTGCTTTAGCCTATGGTGGAAAAATTAATGAGATACAATCAGGCCAACAGGCAGCTATTTTACTGAGGTTCGCAAATCATACTCCCTTGCTCTACAATCAATCAGATTGCGCAATTACAAGGGCTGTAGAAGAAGTCGATTGGAGAAACTATGGTTTAAGTCAATCAGCTGGTAGCTTCCCACAAGCACCTCTCGTAATTTTTGTTGATTTGCTTTCAGTTTGGATACCATATAAAAGTGAAGGGAAGCAAGCAATTGCAGAGTACCCAGAAATAATAAAAGAGATAAAATTAGGACTCCAGGAGGCTGGTAGAAGATTAGCTGTTTTTCTGCATAAAAAAATAATGAGGGAACAGCTGAGAATGAGGGCTAACATTTTTGAAGCATATTCAAATGTTTTTAGCGAGTTTGTTGCCGAGCTCACAGGGAAAGATTTAGAATACATAAAAAGAAAGATTTTAGAGTTAATTAAAAAAGGAGAATTTAAAGAAGGAGAAGAAAAAAGATTAAAAGAAGAAGTTATTGAGGTGAAATAGATGCATTTTTATTTGAAACCAAAGAAGAAAGAAGAAATATTACTCACTTTAAAAGCTCTTGGAGATAGTTTTTTAAAGGAGATAGAGGAAGGGAAAAACCCTAGTGTTGAAATTCCTACCAGAACGCTTAGGAATGTTAGGTTCGATGAAAAAAACAGAAGGTTGTACCTCGGTGGCTATGTTTCTAGAAGATATTTGCTGCATTTAGCGCAAATAAGAAGTTTTACTCAATTGGCAGGAGTGGCAGCGCTTGCAAAGAAGCTTATAGAAGAAGACAAGCATGTTAGCTTAAGAGAAACATTTTACATACTCAAAAGAACAATACCAGGTTTAAAGAGAAACATAGTTGATGAACAGGAGGAATCAAACAGAGCGGTTGAAGACTTAGAATTAGTAATAAATGCTTTAAGAGAACAACTACACATAAATGCAAATAAATTGGGTGCAGTAGCTGGTAATGTTGTTATTAGAGATAGAGGAGATTTAATAGATTGGTCTAAACTTGGTTCTGGAGGTTGGTCCGTTCCTAGCAATGTCGAAGATATAGAATTTGTTAAAGTTGACGCGAAATTCGTTCTCTACATAGAAAAATCTGCAGTATGGGAAAGACTGCATGAAGATAAAGTTTGGAAGAAACTTAACTGTATAATCGTTGCCTCTCAAGGCCAAGCTACGCGAGGAATAAGGAGATTACTGCAAAGACTAAATTATGAACATGGCTTACCAATTTTTGTACTAACAGATGCCGACCCATGGGGAATTTATATTTATTCTGTTATAAAATTTGGCTCTATAACGCTTGCTCATGTTAGCGATAGGTTGGCTGTTCCTTCCGCCAAATTCTTAGGGCTGAAACCATCTGATGTTAAGAAGTATGGGTTAGAGAAGCATTTAATCAAGTTAAAGGAGATAGATAAGAAAAGATTGAATGAAGTAAGAAATTATGAGTGGTTTAAGAAGAATAAAGAATGGCAGAGGGAGTTTGATTTAATGGCAAAGATGGATGCAAAAGCAGAATTAGAGGCATTAGCAGCTAGAGGAATTACTTTCATAAGCGATAAGTATCTACCAGAAAAGCTAAAAAATGAAGATTGGCTTGACTAGTGAATTTAGGAAATAAAAGTTAAGATTTAAATTTAAGAAATAAAGTTGAAGATGGACTTGCTTTTATTCAGTAAAAAAGAAAATTGTAAGAAAGTGGAAGAAAAGTTAAAAAAGGATGAGTTAGTTTCTGGAGCTTCTATAAAAATTAGAGATGCAAGCATTACAAACAAAGATGGAGTATATTTCTATTTAGAAGGAACTGAAGATAAAATTGAAAAAGCAAGAGAGTTAGTTAGAGGTCTAGCTGAAGAGATTTCTGGAGAGGAAAAAGAGAGAGTTGTTAAACTTTTAAAAGAAGAAGAAGAAAAAGCGATGGAAGGTTTTGGTTTAATCCTCGGTAAGTAACTTGTTTAAGTCTGGATTTAACTCTGGAGTCATCTCTGTCTGAATGGTTCTGACTTTATAGTCTGTAAGTTCATACGATGGGTGTTCCACTCCTCTTATCTCATAGTCGTTTTCTTGAGGAGGATAACTCTGTAAAGAATAAGTTTTGATACTCGAGCCAGGCTCTTCCTGCTCACCCATCTTTTTCTCACCAGCTTTTCAATTATAACTTGTTGTTCAACTTAAAAAGTTTAGTGTCTTGTCGAATCTTATAAATCTTGTAAAAAATTAAAATATGCGCCAGTAGTCTAGCCTGGTTAGGACACGAGCTTGCCAAGCTCGGGGCCCGGGTTCAAATCCCGGCTGGCGCAAATTTATACTTTGCCACAAAAAATGAGTATGAAGTGGAGAAATTTTGTTCTAATTTTAACGATTGTGTTTCTCTTTCTTTCTATACTACTTCTAATTCCTACTAAAATTTCACCATCCTCCTATTTTCTATTTTTACCATCTGCATTTACACTCCTATTTTCATTTCTCCTTCTTTTCGTCTATTTGGTATTTAGTGAGAAAAAGGAAGGAATAAAAGAAAGGTACGAGTTGCCTTCTCCATTTGTTGAAACAGTTGAGAACCTCTATGAGATTTTGAAGAAAGGTGGAGAAAAAAACTGGAACGCAGAAAGGATACTATCTCAAATTTTCCCATTTATCGAAAAGATAGTGAGAGAGTATTCGGATGCGTTGAGAAAATTTGATCGTTCTGTGTCCGGTCCTTTCTTTGATATCTACTATTCCGTTGAAGGAAAGCATAGTCACTACTATATAAAAAGGTTAGTGAGAGATATAAGGCATTTAAAAAATAGCTGCGAGGAGATAATTAAATATGCAAGCAAGAGAGTGTATTAAAGATGTGCTGGAAAAATTATATAGGCTAACTTCTCCTATACTGATAGGAAAAGAGGTGGTTACACTTTTTGAAGAAAAAAGTCCGTATCCGATTTCTCAATTGAATTTCGTTGTTAGAGAAGAAGAGTTGAGGAAACTACAAGCTATTTATGCACATGCAGAGAGTAATAAAGAGTGTGTTATTTTTGAGGAGTGCGGTATTGTATTTAGCTTTGGCCTTCCAAGTTATTATGGAATTACAACCTTTCCACATAACTACGAAGAAAGGAACTTCAGAGGAATAAAACTAAATGTTCGTCCTCTTCTTCTTGTTATTAAAGATTATAAAGAAATGAAAAAAAGGATGGAAGAAGCAGCTAAGCAGATTGGAGACGAAGGTTTGAGTTCTCGTCCTATCTACAAAGAGATAAAACAAGTAATAGCATACCTTTACGAGCATTTACGAGCGTCTTAATTTTTAAATCTTCAAAACAAAAATTAAGCCTTATGGTAAAAAGGACAGGTCCAACAAATCCGATGTTGAAAAAATTGATTGAAGAACTTAAAAGAAAATCGCTAGAGGAAAATGTGAGAATTTGGAAGAGGGTAGCAGAGATTCTTGAAAGACCTACTAGAAGAAGAGTTGAAATAAACTTGAAGCATATAGAAAGAGAGGCAAAAGAAGGAGAAACTATTGTTGTTCCTGGAGTAGTTTTAAGCGAGGGTGAATTAAAAAAGAAAGTTACCATAGCTGCCTGGAGATTTTCAGCTAAAGCCAGAGAAAAAATTGAAAAAGCTGGATCGAGAGCAATTTCTATTGAAGAATTAATTAAAGAAAATCCAAAAGGAAGTAATGTTAGGATAATGGTGTGAGCATGAAGATATACGATGCTACCAATCAAATTGCAGGAAGACTAGCAACTTATGTAGCAAAAGATTTGCTGAATGGAGAGCAAGTAATTATTGTTAATGCGGAAAAAGCTGTGTTATCTGGAGATCCAAAAATGAAGTTGAGAGAGTTTAAACAAAAAAGAGATAGAGGAGATCCTAAAAAGGGACCTTTCTATCCGAGATATCCAGACTTAATTTTAAGGAGAATTATTAGAGGAATGCTGCCTTGGCATAAGGATAAAGGAAGGAAAGCTTACAGAAGACTTAAGGTTTACATTGGTGAGCCAGAAGAATTTAAGAATAAGGAGAAAATTAGAATAAAGGAGGCTGATGCAAGCAAATTAAAGTGTAAGTACATTACTCTTGGAGAGTTGTCATTGATGTTAGGGGCTGAGAAAAGATGGTGAAGAAAGAAAAAACAATATTGGAAGTTGGGAAAAGAAGGTTAGCAATTGCTAGAGCTGTTATTAAGGAAGGAACGGGCAAGGTTTTCATCAATTCTAGACCTTTAGATCTCTGGGGTACACCAGTTTTAAGGCTTTGGGTTAAAGAACCATTAATTTTGGCAGGGGATTTAGCAAAGGTTGTAGATATTCATGTTAATGTTAGAAGTGGCGGAATTGTTGGGCAAGCTGAAGCTGTTAGACAGGCTATTGCTAAGGCCTTAGTTAAGTATTCAAAAGACAAAAAATTGAAGCAGAAGTTTTTGGAATATGATAGGAATCTTCTAGTTTATGATCCAAGAAGAAACGAGCCGCATCATGCAAGCGGAAAAGGGGCTAGCAAAAGAGGAAGCAGAAGACACAAACAAAGATCTAAAAGGTAGTTGTTAGGTTTATAGAAAGAGAGTTATTCGAGTGCATCTTTGTACTTTCTGCAAAGGTTAGAGATTGATTGAATATCGTTTCTACTTATTGATTTTAGGATTCTACCAACTTTTTCTCTGAAAAACTCATCAATTTTCCTCTCTCCTATTTCCTTTTTTATTCTTTCTGCAATCTTTATTCCTTCCTTGTCAAAATCTGTTAGTATTACAGCTTTCCCCTCTTTTATTCTCTTTAGTTTATTTGCATAAACAATTTTACCCTTGTACCCGAGTTTTCGCAAAGCTTCTTTATCTTTCCTCCCTTCTACAATAACATAGGTAACATCTTCATTCATATTTTCAACTAAATTTTTCAATTCGAGAAACGCTTGTTTCTCTCTCATTTCTTTTCTCATAGAGATTTTTAATGCATAGAGGGAAATAATTCTTGAAGGGCCTGTAGCTCAGCCAGGTAGAGCAGCCGGCTCTTAACCGGTTGGTCGCGGGTTCGAATCCCGCCAGGCCCAAAATAAAAATGGGATATAGATACCTTTTTGAAATTTGGTGGTTTTCAGAAAAATTTAAACCAAATTAGCAAACTTAAGAATAATATGAATTATTTGGAGAACGAATGAG
>JAJHRL010000020.1 GCA_020832825.1 Candidatus Aenigmatarchaeota archaeon
GGGTTAAAAAGTGGAATGATATGAAAAGAGTTGCAGAAGGAGTTTATTATGTTTTGAAAGATAATGGAAAGGTTGGTATTCAATTTTACCCTTTTAGTGAAGTAGAACTAAATATGTTCTGCAAAGCTTTTAGAAGAGTTGGATTTAACTGTAAAGTGAAAATAGAAAACAATCGCTCTAAAAGAACAATCTTCCTCTTGTTAGAAAAGTTATGAAACTTTTATGTTAGTTATTTTGAAGACATTAGAAACCGTTTTACATTGCTTTGATGGTAGAAGTTTCTCAATATCTTGGAATTTCTAATCCATACCTCAATAGGAATTTCTAGTCTTGAAGAAATGTATTGCAAAGATTTTTCTAAGCTGTCAAAAACTTCTGGTTTTTCTCTTAGCATGTTTCTTATCGTTTCTCTAACGTTCCAAACCCCAACCGGAATGTAATTTTGATGAATCTCTCTTAAAATCAAAACTCCAGCCTGTCTTCTTTCTTCAAAAAGCTTTTCAGCAACCATTGCTCTAGCTGCATACCAACAGCCTCCAATGCTCGCATACTCTTTCTTGAATTCGTAGCCTTCATAATCTCCACCTATTGCTAAAGAATCTACTATTGTTCCTGGATACCATGCTTCTATGCTTTCATACTGCCAGTAGCTTGGAAACATAAGAACAATCCATCTATTATCCAAGTATTCTTTATAATAAACTCTAAACTCATTTATTTGTGGATATGTTTTCACTTTTTCTAGCAAAAATTTTCCGATTGTATCGTCTACCGCAGTAATGGACCATCTTGTTGGAACAAGCTTTCTTTTGATTCCAAGCATTCCTATACTCAAAGCTTGTTGGATTTTTGAGATTGGTGTTTTATTTTGATAAAGCCAGAAAATTGCTTCGCTTGCTTTTAAATCAAAATCGTAAAAAGCTTTTTCAAGTTTGAAATCTGTTGAGCTTGGACGCAACTTAAAATCTTCAATGAATGCAGAAGGTCCGAAAGGTTGATGATCTAAGGAAATTCTGAAACCTTTAGGAATATTTTTGAATTTAACTTCAGCTTCTACACTCTTTCTTGAAAGCAAAGCTTCCTGTAGTTTTTGCACATTTTTATTGTTTAAGTCAAAGACTTTAGCTGTAGTCTTTCCTCTAACAGCCTGAAATCTCATAGCAAAAATTTCTTCTAAACTTTTCCCGAACCATCTCTCAGTGTAAAGCAAATCTTCTGAATCTTCCAAAGGAGAAACCATAGGGCCAACAAAAACTTTTGGATAACCAATCCTACCAACAAAAACCTCTGGCGGAGAAGAACCGGCAATTTCTTTTGACTTTATTTTTGGCAAAAATTCTCTTAGCTTCTTTTGAAGAAATGCATTAATCTCTACCCTAGTAATTTTTACAGGTTCAAAATTTTTTGAGACAAACAGGAGTTTCTTCATAAGTCGAATTGAAAAATAGATTTAAGTTTTTCGAAGAATTTAAAATTGGTGAAAATGGGCTGCTATGATTACAGGAGATTATGGAAATTGGGTATATATAGCCTAGTTTTACAGCGTCTCAAAGAAGAAAAATATACCATCACCAATCAGCTTAAGAATCTTGTTGAGGAATATGTAAACGAACTTTTTACGACAGTGGAAGAACCTGAAGTCATAGCAAATAAAGTCTATCAAGCCGTTAAAAATAAAATCAAAAGCGAAAATTTAATCTAATGAGAATTAGCGAGCAAATTTTTCCAAGAGTAGTGGCTTTAATAGTTAGTACTGATGAAAATGAGAAGGAAAATGTAATGACTGCCAGCTTCTTGATGCCGGTAAGCTTTAATCCAAAATATGTCGCTTTAGCAATAGCAGAAGAAAGGCTAACATTTGAAAATATAAAGAAGACAAGAGAGTTTACGCTTAATGTCTGCAGCGAGGAGATGAAGGAAAAAGCGATAATTTGCGGAAGCTATTCAGGAAGAGAAAAAGATAAGTTTGAATTAGCAAAACTTGAAAAAGAAAAATCTAAAGTTGTTAAACCAAGTCTAATAAAAGAAGCGCCGATAAGTTTTGAGTGTAGAGTTGAGTTTATGAAAAAGTTTGGAGACCATTGGTTAATTGTTGGTAGGGTTGTTGAAGAACATGTAAGAAAAAAAGAATTTTCTCCCTTACTTCACAAAACTGGTAATCTCTTTCCTTCATTAGGAAAATAGACAAAATCCTTATTGAAAAAAGTTTATAAGCTTTGGAGAAAAACATTTAGAACTTTTTAAAATAGCTTTTTAAATATTCATTAGGTGGAAAAATGAAAAAAGCTATTAGCCCTATGGTAGCAACAGTTCTTTTAATTGGCTTTACAATAGCAGTAGGAGCAATTCTTTCAGTCTGGTTCACAACATTCACAAGAACACAAACTGCAGGAGTTTCAGGAGCAGGTGCATGCGCAATAAATCCAGTTGATGTAGAAGGTATAGATTTGAGGAATGGAATTTTAACATACAGAATCGTAAATAGAGGAATTCATCCAGTAAACTTTACAACAGGTTCTTTTTCTTGTGGAGGAACGCCTGGAATGAATACCTCGATGGCTGTGCTTGTAGGGGCTAACTCAATAGTAGTTCAAACTCAAGATCTTTCTACTCTAACTCCATCAGTAAGTTGTGCTGATACAGACAAATTAAAGGTAGAAATAATTCTCTATGGATACTGTACAGATATGACAGGAGGAACAAAGGAAGTCAGATGTCCAGCGGGAGCCTGCTTTGGTTAAACTTTTTTAGCTTTTTCTTTTTGTTTCTTCAATTATTTTCCTTATTTGAACTTTCAGAATATCTGGAATTTCCAAAAATTCTGGGTTTAAAAAACCGTTAACTATCATGCGTGTGGCTTCCTCTTCATTCAAACCTCTTGACATCAAATACCAAAGTTCTTCATCTTTTATTTTCCCAACAGAAGCTTCATGCGTCAGTTCGCTCTTTTCATTCAAGGAAACTAATTCTGGAATTGCCTTTATTTCTGCTTTTTTAGAAACTAGCAAGCCTCTACATTCTATATGGCCTTTAGAATTTTCTCCTTCTGCAACTATTCTTCCTCTCGAAATTATTCTTGAATTTTCTTTTGCAACCATCCTGCTTTCAATCAAGCTGCTACTATTTCTTCCTTTAAGAATACTTTCCCCTCCCACATCAACAAAACTATTCTTTCTTCCAAGAAGCAAACTTTTCAAATAGCTTTTGCAGTTTTTCTTGTTAACTGTTTTTGGCATCATTTGTAAGCTTCTAGTTGGGGTCAAAAGGATGTAATTGCTTGTAAAAGTTGAATTTTCTTCTAAAATTGCCCCAGTTCTAGGTCTAACTTCTGTTTCTTCGTTCCAAGCATGGATCATCGTAAAATTAACTTTAGAATTCCTCTTCAGGAAAAACTCTGAAATTCCTATGTGAGTTCCAGCTTTGTGTCTGGCAATTATACAACCAGTAATTATGTTTAATTCGCTTCCCTCTTCAGCTATGATTATGTTATGAACGTTTTGAATCAATTTGTTCGTTTTAAGATAAAGGCAAGCTTGGATTGGAATAGAAGCTTTAATATTCTTTTTTACTCTTATGAAATAGCCATTGAATTCATGCGTTGAAGAATATTTTGTGTATTCATCTTTTTTTCTATCTACTGCTCTCCAAAAATATGTTTTAAGCCAAGGATATTTTTTCAACGCTTCCTTTGTGCTTAAAACTTCTATTCCCTTAACATTAGAAAATTGGATTAAAGAGTCGTGGTCCACTTGAAAATATGTTGGTCTATTTGCCTCTAAATCTATTCCAACTTTTTTTGCTTCCTTTCTCATTTCTCTCTCAACTTGCATTTTTCACACCACTCATAACCCTTTTCTCTTATTGTCTTCCAAATTTTTTTGTAATTCCCACTACAAACAATTCTCCCATTTAACATTACACTGGCTTTGCTTGGTTTTAAATACCTAAGTATTTCTCCATGATGCGTAACAACTAGCACGGAAATTTTATTTTTTTGAATGTATTTGGCTAGTTTCTTACCAATAAATTTTAAGCTTTCAACATCAACACCGCTATCTATTTCATCTAAAAGTAAAAGCTTTGGCTTAAACGCAAAAATTTGTGCAACTTCAAATTTTTTTCTTTCTCCACCAGAAAAACCAACATTAACTTCTCTATCCAAAAAGGTGCTATTCAGGCCAGAAAATTCTAGAACAGTTTTTTCATCATCAGTAAAAAGTTTAAGAAAATCCTTAACTTTTAAACCTCTAATTGATGGTGGATTTTGAAAAGCACAGAAAATTCCGAGTTTCGCTCTTTCGTAAATAGGCAATTTTGTTATGTCCCTTTCCTCGAAGAGTATTTTTCCCTCAACGATCTTATAAGATGGTATTCCAATGATTGAAGAGATTAAGCTTGTTTTTCCAGAACCATTAGGACCAAATATTGCCCGGATCTCTCTTTTTTCAAGAGAAAGGTTAATCTCGTCTAAGATAACCTTATTTCCTATTTTAACTTTCAAATTTTTCAGTTCAAGAATTGCCATTAAATGAATTGTCAAAGCTACTATTAATCTTTCAGTAAGCTTTGATTTTCTTGAACAAGATTTCTCCTTTCTTTGGCTTCCACTTAAACTCTCCGAACTTGCAATCATTTAAACTTTGCCCCTCTTCAATTCCTAGCATCCTTCTAATTTTCTCTGCGGTTTCTGGTAAAAATGGATAAAGCAAAATTGAAAGAATTCTCAAACTCTCAAGCAAATTGTAAAGAGCATTCGATAATTCCTCTCCTTTTAATTTCCAAACTTCTTTTTCATTGATGTATCTATTGCAAGCTTTAACAAAATTCCATATTTCAGCTAAAGCTAAGTCGACTCTAAACTTTTCCATATGCTTATCAATTTCCTCAAGCTTCAATTCTTTTTCTAACTCTGGCCTTCCTTTAATCTCCACATTAAACCTTTCTGCAAGAGTTAAAACTCTATTCACTAAATTTCCTAATTCATCAGCCAGCTCATTATTCAATCTTTCAACCAAAGCTTCTTCGCTGAAATCTCCATCTTCTCCGAAAGGTACTTGTCTTATCAAAAAGTATCTTATAGCATCTAATGGATATTTTTCTGCTAATTTTACAGGATCAACAACATTACCTAAACTTTTACTCATTTTTTCTCCCTTAACAGTCCAAAAGCCATGGGCATAAACATGTTTCGGCAATGGCAAACCAGCTGACATTAACATAGCGGGCCAAATAGCACAATGGAACTTTATTATGTCTTTTCCTACCAGGTGAACATCGGCTGGCCAAAATTTCTTAAACTTTTCTTCATCATAACCAAAACCAATTCCGCTCAAATAATTTATTAAAGCATCAAACCAAACATAAACAACTTGAGATGGATCGTTTGGAAATGGAATTCCCCACTTTTGAGATTGCCTTGAAATACTTATATCACCAAATCCTGTGTTAATGTAATTTAACACTTCGTTCTTTCTTGCTTCTGGTTGAATGAAATCTGGATGTTTTTCTATATATTCCAATAAAGCTTGCTTGTATTTGCTTGCTGCAAAGAACCAATTTTCTTCTTCAAGTAAAATTGGTTCTTTTTTGTGTATAGGGCATTTACCATCAACTAAATCGCTTTTTGTTAGAAATGCTTCGCAATCAACACAGTAATAACCAACATACTTTCCCTTGTAAATATCTCCTTTCTCTATCATTCTTTTTAGAAATTCATAAACAGCTATCTTATGTCTTTCTTCAGTAGTTCTTATAAAATCGTCAAAAGTTATGTTCAATTTTTCCCATGTTTTTTTCCAGATAGAAGCCATTTCATCTACATACTGCTTCACATCTTTTCCAGCTTTTTCAGCAGCCTTAACATTTTTTTGACTGTTTTCATCAGTTCCTGTTAGAAAGAAAACCTCCTCTCCTTTCAACCTATGCCATCTCGCCAGTATGTCAGCGATCAAAGTTGTGTAAAAATGACCTAAATGGGGCTTATCGTTTACGTAGTAAATTGGGGTAGTTACGTAAAATTTAGTGAGGTCTATCACCTCTATGATTAGTAATTTATGCTTAAAGCTTTTTAAATTTTATCTATCATAAAAATCGCAAAAGATGTTTGAGCGATTTTAATGTGGCTTTAGGCCTATTCTTACTAATTCTTTTTTCAACCCCATTTCTTATAAACACAGAGAAGAAGCCAGCCTCATTTGCGAAACCTATGTCAGCCTCGTCTTCATCCCCAAAATATATGACTTTTCCTTCTACAATCTTTCTAATTTCTTCGAGCATAAACTTTGAAGGCTTGCCCAACATTATAGCTTTCTTACCAGAGCAATATTCTAGTGAAGACGTTATTAGGCCTGTACCTGGAAGAAGGTTGTCTTTAAAAATCCAAAGTTTACCATAAGCTGTTGTATAAAGCTTTGCATTTCTTCTTAATAGAATTTTCAATGCGATACTAGCCTTCTTATAGTTAAAATTCATATCATGCCCAACAACAACGATGTTACATTCCTCGTTTTTTACTATTTTTACACCACCTTTTCTTAATTCTTTTTCTAAGCCATTTCCTATTGGAAAGACCTTTTTCCCTTTTAAAACCTTAGATGCAACATAGCTACTTGTTATTATTTCATCCTTAGCTACAGGGACTCCATTTTTCTTCAAGAGTCTTATCATTCCATCTCTATCTAAAATGGAAAAGTTTGATACGAACACGATCTTTTTATTCATTTCTTTGAGTTTACGATATATCTCTTTTGCTCCATCTACAATCTTTGGATACCACCAGAAAGTACCATCTAAATCAAAAACGAATGTATCAAAACTTCTAATGAGCGATTTAGAAAGCATTAGAAATATTGGCATATTATGAATTTATTTTTAAATTCGAAAATCCCCTCACCCCGTTCTCCTGCTTCATAGTTCGCTTTATGCATCTCTGCAGGGGCTCTGTGGGTGAGGGATATAGTTTTTTTGTTTATAAAGTTTAAAACTCATATGTTTCCGGAAGAGGTATTAACAAAGAC
The DNA here is from genome assembly GCA_020832825.1 of Candidatus Aenigmatarchaeota archaeon. Lineage (GTDB taxonomy): Archaea > Aenigmatarchaeota > Aenigmatarchaeia > CG10238-14 > SpSt-28 > SpSt-28. Next base: position 7,017 of record JAJHRL010000020.1, read on the forward strand.
GAAAAAAGGGAATATTGAAGTAAGGAACTTAGTAGCGAGAGGAAAGTTTGTATGGTATGATTATAGAGACCCAAAAACTTTTGAAAAAGTTGAAAATGGAAAAAGTAGAATTTTTCTGAAGGATGAAGAAGGAAACGTACTTAGCTACTTTGTAATTCCATTGAAGGATGGTAGACTTTTGTTGATAGAGGCAGAAAGAGAAGAAAACAAGAAAGTTTGGAATGAAAAAAAGAAAAAGGCAGAAGATTTATGGGGTTAAAGGAATTGGAGAAAAAAGCTAGAAAACTTTTTAAAGAAGGAAGGGTGAAGCTTGATTTTGAGAGTGGAAAAAGGGTCTACTTTAGTGTTTACAGTAGAGAGATTCATTCTGTTATTTTCGATAAAGAAAAGAATGAATTCAAATGTGATTGCAAATATTTTTCAGTAAAACAAAAAGAGTGCTCTCATATAAAGGCGTGCAAACTTTTACTAAAAAATTTAGAAAAGAAGGAGCAATAAGTTTATGATAGTTTGGGTTTTTTTGCTATTGGCATCGCTTTGTTTACTTTATGCAGTAAGTGAAAAGGCGGAAGAAGAGTTAGTGAAATTTGCTGAATACTCAGGAATAACCCATTTAGCAGTAGGTTTCATTTTTCTAGCTGCAGCAACATCTTTACCCGAACTATCAATTTCTATCGCTTCAACGTTTCTTGGTAACCAGGAGATTTCTGCGGGCGTATCAATTGGAAATGTTCTTTATGATCTTCTTTTAATCTTACCAATAGTTTCGATCTTGTATGGCGTTAAAATTAGCGAGAAGAATTTTATGAAAATTAAATTGTTTTCTTTAATTTCACTACTAGTGCTCTCTCCTTTGCTACTGATAAAATCGATTACACGAGTTTATGGTATATTTCTTGTTATCTCTTTCTTGG
>JAJHRL010000021.1 GCA_020832825.1 Candidatus Aenigmatarchaeota archaeon
GTTTTAGCAAAGAAGAAATAGAGGAAATAATTAAAAAGCTTGAAAAAGAAAAAGTTCCTACTCCTTTTATTTCGCTAGAAAATGTAAAGCTTGATTTGCCAGAAGGAAGAGAAGCAATTTGGGTTAAGCCAAAGTATGTTTGTGAAGTTAAGTTTTTAGAATTCACAGAAGATATGCAGTTAAGGGCTCCTGTTTTTGTGAGAATGAGAGAAGATAAAAGCGTTGAAGAATGTGAAATAGAAGCTTGAGTGGGTCCGGGCGGAGTTGAACCGCCTCCTCCGCCTTGTAAGGGCGGCGTCCTAACCGTTAGACTACGGACCCATCTTAAATTTTCTAAAGTTAAAATTTAACTTTACAGATGGTAATCAGAACTTTTGATAAGTGCTAGAAATAGGCTTATTGGTACTATCAAGACTCTCTCGCTAGCTTCAAACGTATCCTTACTCAAAATTATGTAATTCTTCACCATTGGAATTTCTCTTATCTTTTTAGGTACTTCTGGCTGGTATTTCACTTCAACTCCCAAATATTCATTACTCTCTTGCTTAAGGATAAAATCTATTTCTCCTTTTTTGTCGTAATAAAACCAGAGGAAAGTTGAGCTGTCTCTTATTAAAGGAATTTCTTTTGTCCTTTGCAAAGATGAAAAAGTAATCATTTCCAAAACCTGAGAAATTTTCTCCTCGCTAGTTAATATATCCTCTGTAGCTTCGAAGCCATCTTTACCCTCTAGCCAGCTTAAAATCGAGTAAAATAAAAATGGGTCTGTAAAATAGACTTTCTTATTTCCTTTTTGCCTTTTTTGTTTTTTCTCAAAATCATAAGAATAAAGCGTTTTTATGAGAAAAGAATCCTCAAAAACTTTTAGATAATCTATAATTGTATTGACGCTAATTCCCTCTTCCAAATCTTTTGTTAAGGCTCTAAAGTCATAAGCTGAACCAATTCTTTTTATTAAAGCATAAAGAACTTGCTTTGCTATGTCTTCAGACTTTCCACGCTTTGAAATGTCGCTTAGAATAACGTTAACGATTGTTTCGTAAATTTTCCTTTCTATTTTTTTATTAATAAGATAACTCTCTATAGAGCTTGGGAAACCTCCAGTTCTTAAGTAAAAGTTTAATAAAAAGTCTAATGCATCCTTAAAAGGTAAAAGTGACTCAATCTTTTGTTTAATAACTTCAAACTCTTCATCCAAAGTTAACCAATTTTTTTCTAATTTTTCCTTTAAAAGCGTAAGTCCTTCTATTAGCTTTACATCCGACGATAAATAGCGTAGCCAATATACATCTAAGTTTAAAATATTCAAAACAAACTCTCTAAAGCTAAGAGGTTTTAGAAAATATCTATTCCCTTCTACATGTCTTCCTGGCAAAAATTCTACTTCTTTTATACCAAGAGGGGAACCAGAAAGAAAAAGAGAAATTTTGGAAAGTTTTCCTGAATCTGCAAGGTTTTTTATTTCAAAAGCCCAATCTTTGACGTAGCTTACTTCATCCAAGAATATAAAACCTTTATCGAATTTTGCAAGCCTCTCCAAAAAATAGTCCAAAACTTTCCTTAGCTCTTTTCTAGAACGAGAAAGTAAAGTGTCACAAGAAAAATAGCAAACGCTAGAGGCATCGATTTCTTCTTTATCTAAAAGATCTCTAATCATTAGCTTAATCCAAGTTGTCTTACCAGCTTGTCTTGGGCCTGAAATTGAATAAACGTTGTTGGATTGAGGAGAAACAAATTTTCTATGGATCTTAAATTTTGCAATTTCATACTTAGCCAGGTGCTCATCATACTTCCAAAATTGAAATTCTTTACCCTTCCACCAAGGATTTTGATCGATAATTTTTGAAATTTCTACCATTTTGTTCATTTAAATTAACAAAATTTAAAGTTTTTGTTAAATAAACTGAACAAAAAAGCTAAATTTCTACAAGCTTGTCAACAAATTTTTTGTAAAACTCAAATTCTTTGCTATTAACCAAATGAATTTGAAAAATATAGTTTGCATTTGCTCTTTTCCTTATCTCAACTTTTATTTCAGCCCTTTCCTGCATTTTCTCGCTAATCTTATCAGAAACTATCAAAACATCTATATCGCTAAAGTAAACTTTATAGTCTCCTCTTGCAAAGCTTCCAAAAACATAAACTTTTGCATCCTTTAGAATTTCAACAGCGGCTTCCTTAATCTTCTTTAATATTTTCCATGCATTCTTGAAGGTTTCTTCTCTTTCTTTAACAAATTCCAATGCAACTTCATAAGCTTTTTCCATAAAAATCTCTCACCTTTTTAACAAACTCTATTGCTTTTTCCACATCTTCTTCAGAAAATGAAAATGGTAAATAACGAGAAGAAATGTAAGCTTCTTCTAGTAGCTCTACAACCTTTTCCTCTTCTTTACTTAAATTCAAAGCCTTGTCTTCTAATTTTGATAAAACGTCTAGAAGCTTTCTTATTTCATGAGTTTTAGGAAATTCTACTCCTTTTGCTAAAATTTTTGCTTTTAAAAACAGTTGTAAAGATTGTTCAGCGTTAAACATTGCCGAGTCAAATTCTCTATCTTTTAAATCTCTTTCAGCATTCAAAAGGAATCTTTCGCTTCTTTTTTCAAGTTTTTTCACAAACTCCTCCATGATTTTTTTTGCTTTTAAAATTAAAATTGAAAAACGTTGTTTAACTACAATTGATCACTAATTGGATTTTTAGCTCTACTACCAATTTGAAAAATGGATATAAGCATAATAGTTCCGACGTTTAACGAAGAAGAAACAATAGAAGAGTTTCTAAAGAAAATTAAAGAGTTGAAGTCGCAATTAAAAAATTTTGAATTGATAATTGTTGATGATTCTCTTGATAACACAGCTGAAATTGCTAGAAGTTTGATGAAAAAGTTTAAAATTAGAGGAATCGTCTTGAAGAGAACTGGAAAAAGAGGGAAAGGCTCTGCTATTAGAGATGGTTTGAAGTTAGCAAAAGGAAAGTACATTGTTTTAATAGATGCTGATTTACAGTATCCAGTTGAAAAAATTCCTGTTTTAGTTGAGAAACTAAAAGAGTATGATTTAGTAAATACAGGAAGGTTGAGAAAAGATTCTTTCTACAGGAAGTTGCTTGGATTAGGTTTTAGAGCTTTGGTTTTTCTTCTTTTTGGTTTATCGCTAGAGACTCAATCAACATTTAGAGCTTTCAGGAAAGAAGTTAAGGAAAATGTCGATTTTAAAGCTGATTCTTGGGCATGGGATGTTGAGTTTTTATACAAAGCTAAAAAGGCTGGATTTAGAATTTGTAGCTATCCTGTCATCTATGAGAAAAGGAAAAAAGGAAAAAGCAAAATAGGTTTGAATGCTTCATTAATTACTTCAATAAAAATGTTTCTCGAGCTTTTGAAAATTAGAAAGTTATGTTAAAGTTATTAACACATTTTTCACTTTTTTAAGAATAAAGTTCAAAACCTCAATTTTTAATCAACAAAAGTGCAGCCAGATTTTTCCAAAACCTCTCCTCTTTTTCTTTCATTTCTTTTTCCTTTGCTTCTAGTATTTCTTTTATCACAAATAACTCGAATAACTCGCGGTGCTGTCTTTTTACAGCCTCCTCTCTTTTTTGCAAAATATCTTTAATTACTTCAATTACTTCCATCATGATATTGCTCCTTTCACTTCTAAATTCCGCTTCCACTTTGTGCTCACTCAATTTCTTTTTCTTCCTCCATTCTTCAAATCTTTTTCCCTTCTCTTTTAGCCAATCTGGATTGTTAACCGCATACCAGGCTGTGCTTTTCGCTATTCCAAGCAAGTTTGAGATTTGATCATAACTATAGCCTTTTTTCCTCAATTCCTTAACTCTCACAATCAACCTTTTCGTTACCATATCACTAGTTTTGTCCTAGTTTTAAAAATTGTGAAAAACCAAGAGAATTTATAGGTTTTTCACGCTCACATTCGTTCACTACGTGAACGACGACTTTTTATCTCATCTTCCAAAAATCACTTCATTCAAATTAATTTTTAAAGACGATTTTCCACTTTTAAAATTGCAAGAAATGTAACTAAAGCTCCAATAATTATTATTATTAAATCTTTTGTCCCATATTCTGGCAAGCTTAAGTAAGCAGAGCCTATTTCTATTGCGAAAACATAATTGCATTTACCATCTATACAATATATTTTCTGATAACCTTCAGTAACTATTTCAGAGCAATTGTTATCTGAGGTGCAAGAAGGTAGCTCGCTTGCTGTTGTGTTTATATAAAGAATTTTCTTCCCATTTACATAGAGTAAAGTTATCTTTGGAGAAACTGTATCAATTTGAGAATATTTCAAGTTATTTGTGGTGTTGTAGCTATTATCAATCAAAATGTAAGATGAATAAGACGGGTCTATGTAAGCTAATCCAGTATAATTCCCGCTCAAGAAGCTGTAAGAAATGAAGGTTATAGGTAAACTTATTGTTTTTCCAACAAAGTAAGTTCCACCGCTTACAGAAACTGAATATTTGACTGGATAGAAAACTCTTTGAGGATACGTTCCTTCTGGAAGTCTATATTCCAACTCAGGACGATTTGGGTTGGAGAATTTGCAAGTAATATTGTTTAAAGCAGAATAATTGTAGCTTGGATAAAATATTGTACAAGCTGCTGCTCCTGTTTTTCCCTGATAGCTACAGTTTTGGAAACCATAGCATTTTGTTATATCAATGCTATTATTGCAATTTAGCCAGCAAGTGACATTAATTGCTTCTAAACTTTCTGGATTGTATTTTGCATTCCATAAAATATCGATTCTCGTTTTATCCCCCAACAAACCAATAAACTGTTCCCCGCCAGTATAGTCAACTACAGGATAAAGCTCTATTGTGTTGACTACAAATGTAATTGTAGCAGATCGCAAAGTGACTTGAGCTTGTGAAATATGAAACAAGAAAAGAAAAAATAAAAGTAAAATTGCTTTTTTCGTCATTAGATAGATTAATTTTCAACAATAAAAATTCTAGAATGGAAAGATCCTTCTTAAGATTTTAAACGGTAGTAATAGTAGCTCAATTATCTTTCTTCCGTCAACCTCTCCCACTCTGAATGTTACTACAGATGGCTTCAAAGCTATTTCACTCCCATAAACTTTTGCTGTTACTGTTAAGTTATGCGAGCCCCCGCTTAAATAGGGAAGTTTGCATGTAAATGTAACGTTTAGCGATCTAGAGTTGAAATTTGATTTTACCCAGATTGGCCAGGAGTTATACATACGATGGCATGTTCCTTGACTACAACTCCATTTGGAGTCGGAACCACAACTGCCACTCATTCTTCTTGTCATATCACAATCGCTACTCCATCCTAACTCTCTCATCAAACCTATGTTGTTCAAAAAGCATTCTTTCCACTCTTGGTCATCTATTTTTAAAGATAGAGTTAAATTGCTTGGATTATACCACTCCCTGCACTCGAAATATACAGAAACTGTTAAGTTTCCTCCGCTTACTATGAATGGCGTTAAAATATAAACTTGTGGACTTGTCTGATTGCAATAAGGTGGAAGAGAAGTTGTTGCGAAATTGGCAGTTTCTGTTATGGGTGAATTCATTGTTATGCTAGCAGGATTAGCTGTACCTGTATAGCTTCCAGTACCTGAGCCCGACCAAGAAGAAAATGTATAGCCTGGATTGGGAGTAGCTGATATTGTTAATGATGTACCGGCATCATACCAATAGCTACCAACAGCTGGTGAAGTTGTTCCAGCTCCAGTTGGATTTACAGCCATTGTTAATTGATATTGTGTTTTATAAGAGGCAGATGCTGTATTGCTTGTTGAACTAACTGAGCCTGAGCATCCGCTACTACATGCATATCTTGTTCCAGATGCTCCACTAACAAAGGAGTCATAACTGTAAGAAACAGTCCCGCTTAATCCTGAAACGGTAATGCTTGAAGATGTAGATGTATATCTAGTACCTCCTACAGTTACTCCCCATGTTATTCCTGAAGGAATGCCTGACTGATAAAATGTGGCTGAGTATGTTTGTGTTGATATAACATAGCTGGCTGAAGCCGTTGAAGAATAGCTTGGTGCATTTTGGTTTGTTGCCTTTACTGTAAATGTGTAAGTTCCTGCTGGAGATGAAGAAGAGGAGGTAACGTTAATATCTATGAACTTTGTTTCACCGGATCCTAGAGGAATAGATATAGAGTCATAGTCAAGGCAATACTCCTCGCCCTCTATTTGCAAGCAACTAATAAATTTGCATGTAAAGCCGGAAGGACAGGATTGAAATGTAAGGTTAAAAAATGAGACACCACAAGCTACATCGTTGTTTTTTATGCTAACACTATAAGTTAATGTTTGGCCTGGGGAGCCTGTTTGAGAAGATGGGGATATGAAAATTGAGGGATTGGAGCGAGAACAACATGGAGAAGTTTGCCAACCATTAGGACAACAGTAATAGGTTGTTCCTCCAACGGAAAGACTTTGATTAAAAGTATAATTACAACCAGAACTACAACAGCTCACCCAAGTATCATTACCGCCTGCATTTGTGATATTAAATGTCGTGATATTAAATGTAAAAACAACTAAGAAAGTAAAGAATAAAAAGATGAGAAAATGAAATTTCCTCATAATTTGTTTTTTCTCTATTATTTAAAGCTTTATTAGTTATAAGGTGTGTAAATTTGTGAAGAGATTGTAGGATTCATAGGAATAGCAGAGATTGTTCTCCTAAAACGCTCCCTAAAATGACGTGTTACCTCGGCAATTTGTATGGCATGATACACCTCTTCTGCCAAAGCAAACTTCCTTAGCTTCTCATCTTTGTAATTTCTTACACCTATTTCGATCATACAAGCAATTGGTACTATTCTTTCTCCTTCTCTTACAAAATCGACAAACAAGTATTTAGACGGATCTTGCAGGATTTGAGTTGGATCTACTCTATAGAGCTCTGCCACATATTGTAAAAGTTTTTGATCTGCTATTTTCCATCCAAGATTTTTCTCAACACTTTCTCCTTCCAGTACTTTCACACTTATACAATAGCCAAGCCTTGAATTCCCTTCTTTATCAAAGGGAGGAACAAACCCTTTTCCTAAATCAGTTATTACGATTGTTCCTCTTTCTAAACCTTCTATTACTTCCCTAGCTGCATCTTTTAAAGCTGTAACTTCGTATAAGCTTTTAGCCACCTCTATAGCCGTCTTCCTCATCTCCTTTTCATCAAATGGATTTACACCTCCTACAGTTTTTACTGTAGAAAGGTAAACTACTGCCTTTCTAACCACCTCTGGAACATTTGGCCAGTACTTATATAGTGAGGAAAATATAGGCTTGGTAAGCATCGTGAAAATATCTCTTGACCATCTAACGTTAGAAACGTAAGGAGTGATGAGGTATATAAGTAAGGCATATGGGATATTGTAGATTGGAGCTAATCCAATTAGATAGAGTAGAGTAGAAATTTTATCGATAATCTTAGTTAAATGTCGCTCATAATTCCTATCTAACCATTTTAAAAAGCTACCCACTCTTGGTTTAATTTTTTGATAAAGTTTATCGAAAAGTGAGTAGACTGAAGCGAAATATGGTAATCTTTCAAGTTTTTTGGCTAACCTCCTACCAAAATTTTTGATACCCTGCCTGATACGTGTAGAATTATAATACAGAGCATCGGCGGTACTGCGAATAGCTGTAAGAGCTATAGCGATCTCGCGTGCTGGAGAGGGGAATGATAGGAAAAATAGAAGAAATGGTGAAGACATTGCTACTGTTGCTAAGCTCGCATTTGCATTAACATATTTTTTAATATCGCGAATAACATTTTCCTCTATCCCACTTAAAAGTTTTTTGTTAACACTTTCGCTAGCCTTCTTAGCTTTCCTAGCCTTTTTTGTGAGAGGAGGAA
>JAJHRL010000005.1 GCA_020832825.1 Candidatus Aenigmatarchaeota archaeon
TTTTACTAGAAGGAGTATAACTAATTTCTATTCGGTATGGGGCTGCTCCACTCGCTGACATTAAGCTAGCAAGCTGAATAGCAACATTTGCTGAAGACTCCTCTGCTATAGTTTGATAGACTTCTGAGAGAACTTTTGGAATCTCTCCACTTAAAATGAGGAGTACTAAAATGCCTATTAAGAATATTATACTAAGCTCTATTATTGTGCTTCCTAAGTTTCTAACATTGATAACCATGCTCTCTGCACCATTCTTTAGAGGGTAAACCTCCGCAGCCTCTTAAATCAATTTTCAAGGCTTCTGCTTCATTTCCGCTACATAAAAGTATACAGGCTCTTTGAATCTTAAGACTACAAACAGTTTCTGATGCTCCTTTACTAAAATGCTCACCAAAGAACATCCATAGTAGTATAATAAGACCAGCAATAGTAAGGAGGATTAAAAAAAGTTTAAAAAGAGATTCTTGAATTATTTCCCCCATAAGAAAATTTGTAGAACATGTAAATAAGTTTTAAAGAAATTTTAAGTTGGAATTACACATATCTTCTCTCCCTCTACCTCACTACACTTGCGACTACAACACTCCTCATCTTTCTGACATTCATAGCCTACTGGTTTACAAACTTCTAAATCAGTGTTAACACTTTCATCCTCATCGTCAAAATCTCCATCCCCATTTTTATCTATACATCCATAGTAGGTGTAGATTCCGTTAACGGAAGGTGCTGTGAAGCTTACCGAACACCCTACTCCACCTAAAGGAATTTCACAGCTAGTAATTAAGGATTCGCTATCTGGGGTATCACAAGTGTTATTTTTGAGATATATACGTTTTCCGCCACATTGCAATAATCCGCAAAAACTGATTGTAACTGGCGAGGATGGAGCAACAAAGAGAGGATAATAACAAAACTCAAGACTACCTCCACAAAACTGATATTTATAAGGATCTTCCCAAACTGGAGGGTTTTTTCTCCAATAGGTTGCATCAAAATCTATATATTTTCCCTCTCTTATCTTGAAGACGTAAATTGTTAAGTTTCCTTCTCTAGTTTTAAATGTAACTCCTTTCCAACAATCCCCGGAAATATCACAAAAAATATCTTCTTTATTTCTCTTAGTACTATTCCAGAACTCAATAGTCACTCCAACGCCTTTTTTCTCACCACTACTCCAATCAAATTTGCTCATTTTTAACATGTAGTTGTAAAGAGTTACTCCCTCAGGACCCTTACTCTTTTTCGGTATTTCATCGACTATCCTCACTCGCAAATAAGAGCCCGCTAAGAGAGTACGAAATTCCCATTTATCCTCAGTTAGGTTTAAATACCCGTAAGAAGTGGAAAGAAGTAAACCATAATTAGGTTTTTCATATACAGGTGTACAGGTTTTTGCCGCCCAATCCAATATAAATTCAGCTATTTTTTCACCCAACCACATAAAACTCTTTGCTATTATCTCTAATCCGAACTCTACATAATCAGCAGGCGTTCCGGTTCGTGGAAGTAACTGTAATTCTTCCAACCATCTCTCATATTCCCTATACTTTCCTGTAAGAAGTGGAGAGATGTAGTAAGTACCATTTTTTATGATTGCATGTTCCACTGCATTTTCAATAGTCGCGAGCCAAACCGAAAGCACTGCCGGACCTAGTCCCCACTCAAATCCGCATTCTCGCTGAGTCTTTTTTTTCGCATCAAACACAGCATTGCGAGAAATATAGAAGTGAACAACATGATCGGTAGGGGAGGGAAGCCACTTGATATCTTCCTTATATTCATCATTTGAAGCTAGTATGAGATAAGCATTAATTGGAAGAGCACTTTTTATTCTCTCATAATCAATTTCTGCATTCTCATTTAACCTAACCTCTAGTGGAAACTGAAGCATGAGTTCAGGTCTACATTGTAAGTCTTTTACACCTAGTACTTTTGGTAAGGTATATACTTCTGCATAGGCAAGTTCGCCCATTCCCTTCCTACAATACTCTTCTATGTTAGAGATATCTCCCTTGCAAATGTAATAGTAACAAAGAAAGGCTTTTTCTACAGGAGAAAATGCCGGTTTTCTAAAAAACAACCACAATAACTCTTTTAAAATATCAAGGAACTTTGTCAATCCAACAAATCCGATATGAAGGCTGAAAATTAAAAAGACAATACCTGAGATAATGAAAATAACCCCTCCAATTATTACTGGTACTATACCTTTCATGTTACTTATTTTTAGCGTATAATTAAAAGTTTAGCAAAGACGCGTTAACATACAAAGAATCTTGCCTGGTACTTCTTTTACTAATTTCTCAACAAGCACACTTGCTGCCTGAATTAATTTTGGAGATATTATAAAGAGCATTATTAGAGCTACCGCCAACAAGATTAAGGAGATAACTAACTTTACAATGTCTTCTGGCATTCAACCACCTAATATCATTCTTCTCATCAATTGATTAGCAGCAACATAAAACAAAAGAAGGAGAAAAGCAGCAATTAGTAGAAGTACAGCAAGCTTCAATAACATATCTCCTAGAAGTTTCTTCATCCTCCCACCGGAGATAAGCTAATTATTGTTTTCATTACGTAGTATAGGCATAACGAGAAAGAGACATAAATCAGCAATGCGATAAGTATATTGATACCAATATCCTTCATTTTACTTACTTCATCTTCACCATACTTTACTTCTCCAAGAAAGTATGACATCATCACAATTATTTCTAGTAGATAAATACCAACTACTAGCTGAAAGCGAGGCAAATCGATGACATTACCTAGATTAAACACCCAGCTCATAGCTTCGAATACCCCTTTATACTCTTTTCCTAGTACTTCCTGCATTCCTTCGAATGTTGGAAAAAGGTTAGAAAAGAGTATAGCAACTGCTGAAAGAAGACCGATTGTAACGCCCCCACATATAGGAGCGAAAAGTTGTACTGTTAATTTTATTTCAGACGTAATTTCATCCAAAATTTCGTCTACGAACTTATTAACCTCTTTTGCATCATCTAGAAATTTTGCAATAGCGTCCAATGCTTTAGAAACCATAAGAGTTCCTTTCTTAGATAAGTCTACAATACTTCTCATGACAACCTTTATTATCCTTGAGTTGCAGTTTTTTAAGATGCCTTCCTCCGAAATTATCTTTTCTAACGTTAATCCGCTTTTCATTTTCTCTACAGCCTCAACAAAAATCTCCCTTATTTGTAGGTCTTTTGTCCTCTCGGCAAAAGTTTCAAAAATGCTTTCTATAGCTTTTCCAGTTTTGCATAAAGAAGCTAGTTGGTATGTAGCTGTTGGTAATTCATCCTCAAACTTTAGAATTTTTCTATTTATCTTTTCTAGAGTAAACAAGTATACGTAGATAGAAGCAAAAATTGATAAACCAATTATAGCAGTTGTCAAGAGGGAAGAGAGAAAATGAATATCTTTAAATCTAGCTGGACTGGATTGAAGTGTAATAGCAATTGGTTTATATATAAGAAATGGAAGTAAAATAAGCGTAATTGCTATTACAATATTCCTTCTTTTCCTGTACTTTTCAATGTTGAATTCTATTTGATGGTATGAATACGGTCTTGAATAGAAGTACTGCCTAAAAAGGAAATAAATCGCGCTTGGCAATACAATAGTGTATAAAATAGAGAGAAAGCTCATCTTTATCATTTCTGGAAGAAATAGAGCTGCTATTGGCAAGAAAACCATTAATATTAGCGGAAGTAAAACTCCAAAGTAAGTTATTAGAGTTAATGGCATTCTTAATCTCATACCATATGCTTTCATTCTGCCCTTTGTTTTTTGAAGAACCATTTCTACAGCCTCACTCAACGCTCTTTGAAATCTTTCTTCAGATAAAACTATGCTGTTTTTCAAAATTGAAATAGCCTCGACAAATTCTTCACTCTCTTTTTTCCATCTTTCAGCGATTTTAGATAACTCATCAGAAATAGAAAGAGATCTTCCAGACTGAATATTCCATAGTGCTCTTTTGAAGTCTAAACCCAACACTCCAGTTAGATTATTAGCAGCAAAACTTACAGCTCTCTCCAAGTTTTTAGATGTCTGCAAAGAAATTGCCATGTAAATTATGGAAAGTGTCATCTCTGAAGAAAGTTTTGATCTGTAGTAAATTGTTTGGAACTTTGTATAGCTCAAAAGAAAGTAAAAGAGAACTATGGTAAGCATTAAAAAACTTGCTATCAGATCTGGTGTTGCTAAATTAAGATATCTTAAGATGAAGTAGGATAGCAACATGAAGATAGAGGGTAGAAAAAGCGAGGTTGAAAAAACCTCTGAAGGAGTTACTTCAAAATGACAAAACTCAATTTCTTCTTTAAACTTTTTTTCCAAAGATTTTGGAATAGGAATCTTAATCTTACCAAAAACTTTACAAACCTTTTCGAATGTTGTTAACTTTCTATATTCACTCATTTCTTCAACCTCTCTTTAAACCACTCCATCCATTTTTCATATATTAGTTTCGAATCGTAAGATTTTGTTTCCTCAAAAACTTTTTCTGAAATTAAATGAAATGCCTCATTCGCATGAACCACCCAATCAGCTTCTAAGATCTCTGGCCTATTTAGTTTCTCTGCAACTTCTACCATAGTTTGCTTGATTTTAGCCCTAAGCAAAATATTCTCCCAAACTCTGTCCCATGCTCCATGCCATTCTCTTACTCTCTTAGCTATTTCATTCAAAACTTCTGATTCACCATTCAACAGGACATCAGTTGGTTTTAAAGTATCTTCTTTAGCTGAATAAGTCATTAGAGGAACAAAAGCTCCTTCTAATAAAGGATCTTCCTTCCACTTTTTTCTAACTTCAACTACTTCTACAACTCTTCTAAACCTCCTCAAGCCATCTGGAGTTGTAATGACATTAGCTATAACTATAATATCAACTGCCTTAAAGCTTGTTGGAACTAAGCCTAAATCATGGACAACCCTATCATAAACACCATAAGCTGATTCTCCATGTATCGTTCCTGCAACTAAATTTGCAAGAGCTCCTATTCTCATAGCCTCAAATAAAACTGTAGACTCCTTGCTTCTAACTTCCCCTACTATTAAAGCAGAATCACCAAGCCTCAAAGCCGTTCTTAATGCCTCTTCCGGAGCCAATTCACTTTCTACATGAGTAATAACAGAGCGAGACTTCAAATGCAGAACATTGTATCCAAGTTTTCTGTAAATTTCTACAGGAAGCTCTAATGTATCTTCCTGAATTATTATTCTATATTTTCTCATTATTTCTAAAATCATTGCAGAAAGTAAGCTAGTCTTACCGGAGCTTCTTCCTCCAGCTACCAAAACTGCTCTCCCTCCATCTATAATAAAGCTCATTAAGCCAGCGAACAATGGATTAAAGTATTTTACTTTGATGAAAAGGGGGAAAGTCCAAGGACTTTCTCTATGTCTTCGAAAAGCAAATCCTAAGCCCGCTGAAGATAGAGTTCTTGTAACAGCAGTAACTCTCGCTCTTCCTATTGGTAGAGTTATTTCTGTATCCAAAACTGGATTAGCTTCATCCAAAGGCCTCCCAGAATATAATCTAAATCTTGTTGCCCACGATTCGGCTTCTTCCAATGTTACAATCAAGTTTGTTTCGCACTCTCCATAATCTGCATGATTAATAAAAACCGGAAATCTTCCTACTGGAGCATTGACATAAATGTCTTGAATTCTATCATCAGCCAATAAGATTTCAAGAATACCAAATCCGGCAGTATACCTAACCAAAATTCCAACAAGCTTATCTATTTCGCTAGCTGGAATTAGAAGATTCTTTTTTGCTATTAAATCTAGTAGAATTGTTCTTCCTTTCTCCATAAAACTCTTTCTAATAGATTCTAGATCCCTTAACTCTCTCTCCTCTATTTTTTTCTCTAACAGCACCTTTCTTGCTTCATTTAATAGCAAATATTCATCTTCTGAAAGGGAAAACTCCTTAGCGAGTACAAAATAAAGAGGTCTGACCTTGTTTGCAACCTTGTATATATTAACCTCGCTTCCATCCTTCAAATAGTATTTTTCTATTAGTTGAGAACTTTTAGGAGGAAAAAGAGAAAATCTACTTAGCATGAAAGTGGGTCTCATTGTTGGAGTAAAAATGATTCTATACAATTCCCTGCTTCCCGGCATATAATTTTCCAGCCTATTTTTAACTTCTTTGATGAGAGTTGTTTTTTCTAACATTTCCTTCAATGGTATTAGAAATTCTCTAGCGTAATTCTCGTCATTCATTTTAAAGACATAAATCGAAGCTTTCACGTAGCAAAAAATTGGATCAGAAAGCAGTAAGCCAACTAGCTCCTTTGTGAGCTGATTATACTGCGGGAAAAAATCTAAACTTAAAACTCCCTTTTCTTTTACGAGAAAAATGTAAACGTTTGCTATTTCCTTAAGTATTCTAACTTGCTCTTCATCATACTCAATCTCCCTTTCCTCAGAAATTACTATTCTTTCAATTTCAGGAGACTCTACAAGATTTTTCATTATAAATTCCATTATCTCTCTTGAATCCTCTATCGTTGTAAAACTCTTCCAACCCTTTGCGTTAACTCTAAGCTCGTTTCCTTTAATCTCAGCTTCCATATATTTATTTTCTCTTCTGTTAAATTATCTATGCCGGAAAAAACTCAGCAAACTTTTCAACCAGAACTAAACGAACTAAATAGAAGGGTTAGAATGATAGAAGTGAGATTTGAAAGACTGCAGGAAAGAGTATTTTCGATAGAAAAGTCTATGCAAGAACTTGAGACAAATTTTAAGCTTCTTAAAGATACAATTGACAAAAAAATTTCAGATATTAGGAATGAACTTTCACTAACAATAGAAAAAATTGAAGGAATAAATAAGAGGATGGAACAATTAGCGACAAAAGTTGAAGTAGAAAAAATAAAGACTCTTCTAAGCATGTTTAACCCTTTAACCTCTACATTCGTTTCAAGAGAAGAGTTAGAGTCTAAAATAGAAGAATTGAAAAAAAGCATTTTAAAGTAAAAGATAAATTATAATCGAGTGGTATGCCACTCCAACTTTTTAGAAGGCAGGAAAGAGCTCCTCCTGTTGAAAGGGTAAAAGAATTATCCTCCCACGGATTTTCCGAACCTGAAATAGTTGATGTGTTGAGAAGAGAGGGATATAGCCCTAAAGAAATAGATTTAGCACTAACGCAAGCCCTCAAGGAAAAACTACAGGCACCTTCTGTGCCGCTAGGAGAGGAAAAGAAAGAAGAAACAAAATTACCTACACTTGAGGAAGTGATAAGAAAACCTCAACAAGAAGCTTCAAGATCTTCTCAATCGCCAGAAGTTCAAACCCAACAATATTCGTGGGAAGACTATTTTAATTATATCGATTATTTAATTCACTCAAGAATTAGCGAAATCAACAAAGAGCTTGAAAACTTTAATTTGAAATATCAAACGATGGAAAAAAGAATAGAGGAGATAAACCAAAGTCTGAGAGATACTCTTGTTAAAAGAGATGAAGCATTTGCCCAAATTATGAAGAAAATCGAAGAGCTTTCTTCATCTATTATTGAGCTTTCTACTAAAATTGCTGCTTTAGAGGAGATATTTAAAGAGGTGTTGCCAGCATTGATAGAATCGGTTCGCTCTCTCACAAAACTTGTAAGGGAAAAATAGAATTTAAAGACATACGAGAAAAATAAATATGGCAGATATCTTTGCTTCATTCATTTCTAAGTTAGTAAGTTTAGGTTTTTTCAATTTTCTAACCTTTTTGCTTGCCCTTGCTTTGATTTACGCCCTTCTCAAACAAAGAAAAATTTTTGGAGAGAATCCGGTTGTTAATGGTATTATAGCGCTTTCAATTGCGTTTTTCATCTTTGCTTATCCTGTCATCACCGGAATTAGCCTAACTACACAGATTACTACCTTTTTATCTCAATCTTTCGTTTTCTTACTTGTTTTTTTCATCGCTTTTTTAATAGCAAGCCTTTTCTATCCCACTTTACCAAAAATGTTAGAGGAGTTTTTCAAGAGTAGAAGCACTCTGTTTGCAATGATAGGTCTCGCTATAACTCTTTTCGTTACGAGCGGGTTAGTAGGAGTTATTTACAGTTTGATTTCACCTACTGGAGCAGGAGGAGTAGGAGCTCCTAGTGGTGCACATCAAGCTCCCTTAGCTCCAAGTCCTCCAGCTGAAGTTGTACTCTTGCTCACCGGTTTAATAATAGCTGTTGTTATTCTATTAATTGCTGGAAGCATAAGGGGTGGAGCATGACAAGTGTATTGGAAACCTTGCTAATAAATTTAAATAGGATGGGTTTTTTTGCATTCCTACCATTTCTACTAACAAGCGCGATTTTTTATGGTCTATTAAGAAGATCAAAAATATTTGGTGAGCCAGAAAAGAACATAGTAGTAAATGCGACTGTTGCGCTTGTTGCAGCTTTCATGGTGTGGGCATATCCAATAATAACAGGAACTAGTATAGAAGAATACCAGCAGTTTTTCTCATCTTTCTTTTTGAAGGGAACAATTGCAACTCTTACTGTAGTAATTGGTTTGATTATTGCTAATATGTTTTTCCCCGAAGGATTTGGAGCAGTTTTAAATGAGAAACTCAAAGGAAAATTTATAGTAGGAATTATTATGCTTGGGTTTTTAGTTGGAGCTGCTGTATTTTTTGCTAGCGGTGCACTAACGTTCTTTGGAATTAAAGAAGGTGAAGGTATAGACATGGACCTCGTTTATTCAATAATATTCTTAATCGCATTCATTGGTATAATAGGAGCGCTTCTCTGGTTAACAGGAAAGGGAGAAAAGAAGGCTTAAACTTCTAGCATCTCTCTTTCAGAAAAATGTAAACTTGCAGGAATTACAAGAACGGCAGGCAATTCTGCCTCGAAACTGAGAAGCTCTTTCGCTTTTTTCCAAACTATTGTTTGTTTAGATGTTCCAAGACAAGAAGCAACAATTATTTTTTCATTTTCTTTTACAACTTTTTTCTTTATCAAAAATTCTACAGCCTCTCTGACGCTCAAGAATTTTTTTCTCTCTACATCAATATCAAGAAAACAAAGCGTATGCAATCCTCTTTTTTTATTTTGCTTGATAGTTGTAATTATCGATGTAGTTTTTCCTTTAATCTTTTCCTTTAGCGGTATCGTAACTGGAGGTCCAAATTTATAAATATGTAGTCCAGTTTCACAGATAGCAGAAAAAATTGAAGAGTTATGAATAACTTTAAAACCAATTTTCCTCTTTTTACATTCGAGCAATAAGGAAGAATGAGTAGTCGCAACAAGAGGATCGCCAGGAACAAAAATCATTACTTTTTTCTCCTTAGCGAGATCCAAAATTTTCTCACTTTCCTCTTCTAAATCTTTTCTTTCTAGCACTTTAATCTCTTTACCAATCATTCTTTCAAGATTTTGAAGATTTCCGCACCAGATGCTAGTATAGAGCTCTACAAAAACATAATCAGAACTCTTGGCTTCTTCTATCTCTTCAATTGTTATTCCTTTCTCATCAGATATGCCTAAACCGGCAAGGATTAGCATAAAATGTTAAAGTAAGGTATATTTAAAATGGGCAAGCTGAGAGAAGAAGTTAAAATTTTCAGCGAGATCGAGAAAATAAAAGAAAAAAGACCAAGTAGCTTTGATGTAATAGGACATATAGCCATCATCGAAATTCCTCCAAATTTAGAGGATAAAAAAGAATTGGTAGCTCAAGTAATAATGAGTTTAAACAAACATATAAAAACTGTACTAGAAAAAGTTAGTGAGAGAAAAGGAATTTTTAGAGTGAGGGAGTATAACTTTTTAGCTGGAGAGAAAAACTTCGAAACCATTCATAAAGAGTATGGCTGTATTTTCAAGTTAGATCCAACAAAAGTGTATTTTTCTCCTAGAGAATTGACAGAAAGACAAAGGATAGCTTCTATGGTTAAAGAAGGGGAAACCGTCATGGTAATGTTTGCAGGTATAGCTCCTTATGCCATTCAAATTGCTAAAAAACAACCAAAAGTTAAGGAAGTAATAGCGATCGAACTAAACCCTGATGCTGTGAAATATGCAAGAGAGAACGTTATTCTAAACAAAGTAGAGGATAAAGTGAAAGTTATTGAGGGTGATGTTAAAGAAAAATGTGTTGAATTTTATGGTAAATGTGATAGAGTTATTATGCCACTGCCTTTGGGAGGGGAGGAGTTTTTAGATGTTGCCGTTAATTGCTTAAAGGAGAAGGGTTTTATTCATTTTTACAATTGGGGTAAGGAGCCTAACATTTTTGAAAACGCAGAAAAGATAGTAAAGGAAAAAATGGAAAAAATAAATGTAAAGTATGAGATTGTTGGAAAGAGAAAAGTTCTGCCTTATGCACCAAGAAAATGGAAAGTGTGCCTTGATGTATATGTGGAAAAGGTGCAATAATGCAGGTTAACTTTTTGGAGCTGGTCTTACTGATCTTATTTTTTTCTGCAATAATTGTAAGGTTGTTTCGGAAGAAAATGAAAAGGGAAATTGAAATAAAAAAGCTTATAATTCTTGAGTATTCAAAGGAATACTCCAAAAAATTGCAGAAAATAGCTCAAGCACATGAAAAAAGCTTAAAGATAATTGGTCTTGCTATTTTGATTTCAGCACCAATCTTATTGATTGTAGGAGTATATAATCTTTTTGCTTCCTTAATTTTTATTAAACCTAGCGTAGCATTAGTACTTCCGGCAATCAGTGGAGTAAAATATCCTGGACCTGTGCTTTCTGTTCCTTTTTGGATATGGATAATAGCAATATTTCTTATTGTCTTTTCTCACGAATCTTTTCATGCTTTAATGGCAATGAACGAAAAAATAAGGACAAGAAGATATGGCATACTTTACCTTCTCTTCATTCCTTTGGGTGCTTTTGTAGATATAGATGAGAAGAAGTTGGAAAAACTAAGAATTGAAAATAAAATTAAAATTCTTGCTGCAGGCAGTTTTGGTAACTTACTTCTATTTGGCGTCTTTACAGCATTTTTGCTTCTTTCCTCTTATTTCCTCAATCTTCTTTTTGAATCTAAAGGAGTATGGTTTAATTCCACCGCCCCAAATACACCAGCAGAGCGTGTAGGACTGGAGGGTATAATACTCAAGATCGACAACACATCGATAACCAACGTTTACGATCTACAAGAGTTTCTAAAAAGAACAAGACCGAACACAACTGTTCTTATAGAAACAACAAAAGGAAAGTATGAGTTAACTTTAAGCGAGAGAAACAACGTTTCTTACATTGGAATTGTAGATGTAAGGAACTATATTGTTTATAGATGGAATGAGAAGCCGGTTTCTCAAACTATTTTACTTGCAATTGGCTACTTTCAATTAATCTTCAGATGGATTTCATTCCTAAGTTTAGGAGTGGCAATCGCAAACATGCTTCCAATTCTACCACTAGATGGAGGATTGATAATGAGAGAAATTTTGAAAGATAGATTTGGAAAAAAAGGAGAAAAATTTTCTTACTTCCTATCCACTTCGTTCCTTCTTTTGCTACTTTTTTCTCTTTTTCTATCCTCATTAACTCTTCAAGCGGCGTTTTGACTTCTATCTTTCTAAACTCAAAGTATCTTACAGGGTAAATTTTATGAAGCGCTGAGATGATAGAATTTTTAAAATCGTCGGAAAGCACTTTAAGAATAAACTTATCCATTTCGCTAGCTGATACCTCTTTATCTAAAATCTCATTTATTTTCTTCCTTATTTTTGTCCTAATTCCTTTCGGAACTCTTCTAGTTACAGTTATTGTTTTTATTCTAAGCTTCACTCCATCCTTTGTAATTTTATCCACCACTAAATCCGTTCTGTCGACTTTTCTTCTAATCATTCTAGCTATGTAGTCTCTTGTACATTCTAGTCCGTCGAAGTATAGATATGCATTTTGATTATCAACTTCGCCAACCTTGAAAATGAATTTCAAATAGTACTTATTAAAGTCTCCTAGCACGTCAATTGCACTTAATATTACTCTCCTTCCCTTTGCTGCTTCCGGCTCATTTGCAGGTATCTCTCCAACTTCTTTCTTACCCAAAAACTCTGGTGTAATCAACTTTAGCCAGACTTTAACCTTTTTAGCCTTTGGCATTCATCTCACCTATCATTTTGTTAATTCTTTCAATAAATTCTTGCTCCATGCCAACTGGAATATATCCGCCTGCAGCATCTTTATGACCTCCTGCCTCTCCCCCAATCTCTTTAACTACATTAACTAAAATTTCTCTCAAATTTATATTACCATTCTTTTTCCTAGCAGATATTTTTATCATACCTGTTGTTGCATCATACGCTAACCCAAATATTGGTTTGGTAGGATCTTTCGAGTTTAAAAGAAGAGAAGTAATAGTGCCAATTAATGCATCGGGAATTTCTCTCCCACCTATAATGAATATTCCATTCTCTTTCTCTACGATCCTTCCATTTTCGATGAGAGAAATGCTTTTTGCTATTTGTTTTCTATACTCCTCTAAAATTTTTAATATTTCATTATATACAGAATAGTCTCCCAGACAAAGTCTTAATGCCAATTCGCTTTTACCTAGCCTGCTACACGCGTTTATGAGAAGAGAAAACTCCCTTGAGTCTCTCAAGAACTCTGGTTTTCTTTGAAGAAGAAAGATCTCACCAAAAACTTCGGAAGGTTCGATGAAACCAAGCTTCTCTTTGATAATACCATCAGCAATCTTTGCTTTCTCTTCGCTGGTCAAATCTTTCAATGTTCTCCATCTTTCATATTCTTTAACTCTTATACCCAAATCCTGTAAGAATTGCATCGCGGCTGCTTCGTTACCATAAATGGAAGGTATAAAAGGATCAATGCTGTATGCGAGTACCTTAAAGAGTGGCTTATCCCACCCGAAAAACTTCAAATCTTTTATGACGTTGATAAAGCCTAAGTTCTCTGCCTCTTCTAGTATCTCTTTCATAGCACCTACTTTTATTCCCTCATCCCTTCTATCACCAACAGCACCAACTATGGCTAGATCTATTTGATCTATGTTTTTTGGATTAACAAATTTAGAAAACATGAAAACTAGAAGAGAGGTAGAGTATTTCTCTGGATTTTCGCCGAATAGTATAGGATTTAGATGAAATAAGTTTGGGTGTTCATACCTAATCGGCTCATGATGATCAATTATTAACACGTTTGTCTTTTCTATGATACCTTTCAATATGTTTATCTGACCGCTACCCATGTCGAGGAAGATTAAAAAGTCGCTATTGCTAAATGTTATATCATTTACTGTTTTTGAGTTAAGTTGCTTCAAGATTCTCAACTCAAAATTACAACCTTCTCTTAGCAAAGTCGTAACAAGTATAGAAGCTGAAGTAATTCCGTCCGAATCAAACTGAGCATATATTCTGATGTGCTTCTTTTTTATAATTTCCTTGAATATTTTTGCTACTCTCTCTATTTCATCAATCAACAAACTCATCACTTTTGAATTATGAGCCTTGCTTTTTCTACATCAAACTCAAAATCTTGCGGCAGCACTTTTCTTCTTTTATAATATTTTATCAGCCTTCTTATTTTTGAAACTAAATTTTCGAATCCCTTCTTCGAAGCTTTATCTTTTTTATGTTTCGCTAGATGATCATACAAATTAACAGCTTTTCTAAACAAATTGAGAAGATCTTCTGGATATTGTGGATAAAGGTTGTTTTCCTTCATTATTTGGGTTATAGATTTCCCAACTATAGTCTTAACATCTGGAACACCATATTGATCTCTCAGTATCGTTCCTATCATTGCTGAGGAATAGCCTTTTTTCGCCAACTCCACAACAAGCTTTTCCACTTCTTCCTTTTTCATCTCAAACCATCTTGGAACTATTTTTATCGGAGGTTTATGACTTCTTGACTTTCCTTTTTTCCTTGAATACATTCTTGCCATTTTACTCCTCCTTAACAATCCATATTATTATAAGAGAAAGAAGTGAAACAAAGATAAGCAAACTTGAAAGCATTATTCCAACTACAGGCCATCCTCTTATCACAACGCTAGCTATTCCAATAAAGATGGAGAGGGAAATACTTGAAGAAAATAAGAGAAGTGTGAATATATTCTCTAAAGTTTCAAGTTTTGTTTTTCCTCTAATCTTTACTACCTCTTTCAACATATCTAGCACGCCTTTCAATTTCATCTACCCTCTCCAATACTTCTTTCCATTTATCAAACTCTTGCATATAACCTATTACAATATTTTGCCAGCACAAGTTTAAAAGGTTAGGATGAGTTGCCCTTATCGCCTCTTTAAACAAATTTAGATCCACTCCTTTATCTTCGATTCTTTTCGAGAAATAACCAAGACCAAAATCTATAAAATAAATTGTGTCGTTTTTGATCAAAATGTTGCTCGTAGTTAGGTCACCATGTATTATGTCTGCTGAATGCATTTTTCCTATATTTTTTCCAATTTCAATAAAAACCCTTTCAATTTTTTCTTTACTCCACTCATCCAAAATGTCCTTTAGTCTATATCCATCTATAAATTCCATTATTATCCTACAATTTTTCTCATCAACATGAAAGATTTGAGGTGTGTAAACACCAATATTCCTTGCTTCTCTCATCAACCTTGCCTCCCTTCTTGTCCTTTCAGCTCTAAGCTTCGTATCCAAAATCTCCAATCTATAACCTTTTTTTATCCTTTCTTTAACGAGAACTTTTTTTCCTTCAAAATAGTCAATATAGAGTATTGCCTCTGCTCCTCTTTTTATGATCTCCATTACTTACTTTTCGTCTACATCTTTTATTCCTTCTTCCGTTATCCTGAATGTTACCTCACTTTCAGGTAAGTTTGGAGCATCTATTAGCCTTGCAATTCTAATGTTTTCCTTACTTCTTCTTAGATAAATTCTATATGTTGAAAAATGTCCGAGCACATGGCCTCCAACCGGTCTTGTTGGATCGCCAAAAATAACTGAAGGGTCGGCCATAACTTGATTTGTGATATAAACTGCCAAATTAAAAGCGTCTGCCAGCCTTTGCAAAGCGTGTAAATGCTTGTTCAATTTTTGTTGCCTTTCTGCCAACTCTCCTCTACCAACATATTCAGCCCTAAAATGAGAAGTAATAGAGTCTATAACAATTAAACCAATGTTTTTCTCTTCTATTTGTTCTTTCAACTTATCTACAATGAACATTTGATGCTCAGCATTGAATGCTCTAGCAACAAAAATGTTTTTTAATGCTGTCTGTGGATCTAATCCCTTAGCTTTTGCCATGCTAACAATTCTGTTTGGACTAAACGTTCCTTCACAATCTATATAAACAGCACTTTTCCCTAAGCCCCCTTTTTCCGGTGGCAATTGAACATTTACAGAAAGTTGATGCGCTAGTTGCGTTTTTCCACTACCAAAAGCACCATACGTTTCTGTAATAGCTTGAGTTTCTACACCACCACCGAGCAAATTGTCTAACGCTTTAGAACCTGTTGTTATTCTCAATGCTTTTTGCTTTCTCTCAAGTATTTTATCGGCTGTTACCAAGCCAATATCCAAAATTTCTCTAACAGCAGCTATGATTTTTGCAGCCTGTGTTTCTCCAATTTCAGCAATGGCAGCAAGCTCTGAAGGAGAAATGACAGCAATCATCATGGGGTCTGTAAAACCAACCTCTCTCAATTTCTCTGCAGTCTTTGGCCCTATTCCAGGAATGTCTTCCAATCTAATTTCTTTCTCACTCATTTTCCAACTCCTCCACCAATTTATAACTTTCTTCTGTAGGATTAAAAGGCTTGATATTGGTTGCTATCATTTCTAATCTATCATACATTTCATTTTTCTTCACTCTTCCTTCAACGATAATTTCTTTTCCCAAAAGCTTTTCTTCAAGGAAACTTTTTCTTTTCTCTTCCTCTATCTTTTCTAATTCGTCTACGCTTGTTCCAGCTAAAGTTTCTGCTAACTCTCTAAAAAATGAAACCCTTATATCCCCTGTTCCGTCATCAATTAATGTTGGGATTATCATCATTTTTTCTCCATCAGATTTGTATACGTAGTCTGCCTTAAAGATCTTTACTATAAATCCCACTATTTCGAAATTTCCAGGCTTAACGTCCTTAATTTTTGCTCTTTCAAAGGAAGAAAACCTCTGAGAAAGTTCTTCTGCAGTAGGGATCTCTGGATTTTCTGTCTCCAAAACTTTTAACATTCCTAGCCTGCCTAAAGAAACTTCAACTTCGCCATAAATCCCTTCCTTTGCATATCCATTAATAATCTGAACTAATGAGCCTACGGTGATTTTCTTTTGATTCACAAAATTAACTTGCTCATTCCATAGCGGTACTTTAACATAGCCTGTAGAGTCTCCGATATACAAGTTGACGACTTTTCCTTTTCTTCCAACACCAAACTCCACTACTCTAGAAATTTTAAACACTCTTCCAATAAAGCTTACCCTTCTCATTCCTGGAACTATGCTCGATATGGTTACTCTCCTTCTTTCAGAAGGAAGCTCTATTCCAAGTTCTCTAGCTACTAAGTAAATTGCTCCTTCTACGGTTATCAAATTGTCTAACTCGTTGATTTTTCTCTCTATTTTTTTCATTATTTCCTCTCTTTTTAATCCACTTTTTTTCTCAAGTTCCTCTAAAAGCCTCTCAATCCTCATAATCTTCTTTAGAATTAAAACTAAAGACTATAGATTTAGATTTCTCCTAGCAAGCTTTATGTCCTCTTGTAAGACTGTCGTTCTTTTTGCATGTTCTGCACAAATTTTTGCTTCCTTCAGAAGTTGTAAAGTTTTTTCCTCAACGTAGTTTGCTAAAAACTCGGCAGCCTTAGGAGAAACCCTTTTAGCCCCAAACATTTTTAAGAATTTATCAAAAGTTTCTCTTTTTAGTATCATAAAATCTTTATTATTGCTCTAAATAAACCATTTTACTTCATCTATTCTCCATCTTGGTCTTACTAAATCTTCAAAAGGATTGGCTAAACCCTTTTTATAAGCTAGTAAGCCTGTATAGGCTATCATTACTCCATTATCAGAAGAGTAAGATTGTGGAACAACATAGAACTTGGCACCTCTTTCTTCACACATTTTACTCATCATCTCCTGTAATCTTTTATTCGAAGCTACACCTCCCACTAGTAAAAGCTCATTTTTCTCAGTATGAGCCAGTGCTCTTTCAGCAACTTCTGTAAGCATCGCAAAACACGTCTCTTGCAAAGAGAAGGCAATATCCTCTTTTCTTATTCCTTTTTGAATAAGCCTAAAAACAGCAGTTTGAATTCCGGTAAAAGAAACATCCATACCTTTTACTGTATATGGAAGCGAAAAATAATTTCTTCCCTTGGCTGCTAGCTCCTCGATTTTTGGTCCACCTGGCATAGGCAAACCAAATTTCCTTGCAACCCTATCAAAAAGATTTCCTACAGTTATGTCTTGTGTTTCTCCAAAGATTTTGTAAGAATCGTTAACAAATGCTAGAATTGCATTATGACCACCTGAAAGATAGACTACAACAGGATCCTTACATCCTGTTAGAAATCTTCCAATCTCAATGTGAGCTATTCCATGATGAACCTTAACTAAAGGTTTCGAAAATTGCCTTGCAATCTTAGTTGCAAAGTTAGCAGTGAAAAGAAGTGGTGGTGGTAGGCCAGGGCCGGCAGAGTAGGAAATAATATCAATTTCTTCCGTTGATATACCAGCATCCTTTAATGCTTTTTCAAGAACAATAGCTGCTACATTTTCATGATGTTTTTTAGCCTCATAAGGAACGATTCCTTTCCCTTCTGGTGGTTTGTATGTTTCTCTCTCATCCGCCAAAATATTTCCATCTTCAGAAACTATACCAATACCAAAAGTATGTGCAGTACCTTCTATTCCTAAGCAAATTAAGTTTCCGTCTCTCATAAAAGATATTAACGAATAGAAAAATGAATTATGAAAGTTGATGAATTAAAAAAATTTGGATTTGAGGAGAAATGGGTAGAAAGAATAAAGATGAGAAAAATAGAAGAACTTTATCCACCACAAGAAGAATTTGTGATAAGAAAGCTTTTCGAGAAAAACTGTATAATTTCTACTCCAACAGCATCGGGCAAAACTTTAATGGCAATATTAGCAGCAATAAAAACATTAGAAAAGAATAAGAAAGTCCTTTATACTTCTCCGCTTGTTGCGCTAGCATTTGAAAAATATGAGGAGTTCTCAAAATTTTTCAGCGATTACAAAGTTGCTATTTCTGTTTCTGATTACGATTCTAGCGATCCTTGGCTTCAAAAGTATGATTTAATTGTCGCGACAAACGAGAAAGTAGAGTCTTTAATTAGACATGGTGCTGAATGGATTAAAGACGTTGGCCTTTTAATTTTGGATGAAATCCACTTATTAACGGATCCATCTAGAGGTCCAACGTTAGAAATTCTTATAACAAAAATGAGAAGAATTGTCAAGAATTTACAAGTTATTGGATTATCGGCAACCATAAAGAATGCAGAAGAATTAAGTGAATGGCTTGATGCCGAACTTTTAAAAAGTAACTTCAGACCTGTTAAACTTTACCAGGGTGTTGCCTATGATTCCATTGTAGAATTTCCTGGCCATACTAATATAGAGCTAAACAAACAGCTTGAGTTGGAAGAAGCAATAGTTATTGACACTCTTAACAGAAATAAGCAAATCCTTGTGTTTTGTTCAACTCGAAGATCGACAGAAGCGTTGGCAGAAAGACTCAGCAAAGTTGTTGGTAGTAGACTTGGAAGAAATGAAAAAGAATTGCTAACCAAGCTTTCTGATGAAATAGAAAATGTTCTAGAAGTACCGACAGAGCAATGCAAGAGATTGGCAAGATGCGTAAAAAACGGTGTTGCCTTTCATCATTCTGGATTAGTTGGAAAACAGCGAAGGTTAATTGAAGAAAATTTTAGAAATGGGTTAATTAAAGTAGTTGTTGCGACAACAACGCTTGCTGCAGGTGTAGATTTGCCAGCATTTAGAGTTTTGATTAAAGATGCAAAAAGATATCATCCTCTTTATGGTTACGTCTACATTCCAACGCTTGAATATTACCAAATGATTGGAAGGGCGGGTAGACCGCGATTCGATAAATTTGGTGAATCTATAATCATAGCTAAGAACAAAGATGATGCAGAAGAATTAGTGGAAAGATTTATTTTAGGGGAACCGGAACCAATTACTTCCAAATTAGCATCAGAACCCGCTCTTAGAATGCACGTGCTCGCGTTAATAGCAAGCGAGTTTTGTAAGAAAAAGAAATCTGTTCTTGATTTCTTTTCTTCAACGTTCTTTGCATTTAAGTATGGAGATATCTCTTTACTTGAGGAAAAAATAGAAGAAATTCTGGAGATGTTAAGTGAGTGGTCATTCATTCAAATTGAAAACAACAAAATAGAAGCAACAAGACTAGGAAAGAGAATCTCCGAGTTATATATAGATCCGTTAACTGGAAAAATTTTCGTCGATGGTTTAAATAGTAATAAAAAATTTACTGAATTTTCATTCTTACATTTGATTTCTCTTTCTATTGAAATGAAGCCTTTGCTATCAGTTAGGATGAGTGAGTTAGACGAAATTGAGTCAACACTAGAAAGTAGAAGAGAAGAGCTTCTAGTTGATATTCCTTTCGAGGAATATGAATATGAAGAATTTGAAAAAAGTGTAAAGATGGCTAAAGTTTTAGAAGATTGGATCAACGAGAAGACAGAGGAGCAAATATTGCAAAAATATTCCTTGACACCAGGAGAACTCTATTCTCGTCTACAAATAGCAGATTGGTTACTATATTCTTTGCATGAAATCGCACTAATCATAAAAAAGAAACATCTCCTTACCCCTTTAAAAAAATTGAGACTTCGAATTGAAAAGGGGGTAAAAGAGGAATTGTTACCTTTAATCAGCCTGGAGGGAATTGGTAGAGTAAGAGCTAGAAAACTGTATAATCATGGCTTCAAATCACTGGAAGATTTAAGAAAAGTGCCTCTCGAAAGTATAGCTAGAGTTGTTGGTGAAAAAATAGCAGCAAAAATTAAATCACAGTTAGAAGGAAAAGAGGAGAAAAAAGAAAGGCAGACTTCTTTATTTCTCGAATTTAAGTAAACTAGATTAACTCGCTTTCTGTTACAACAACAAAATCTCCCACAGACTTTACAGCAGAGAAAGGTATTAATGGTCTTCCTTTGGAATCTGTCTTTACGTTTAGCTCCATTAAAGTTTTTGTTGCTCCTTCTACCACAATATTCAAAAGCTCTCCTGTCTCAACTATAAATTCTATGCTGGCAACTGTTCCCAGTTTCTTTCCTGTTTCAGCACTTATTATTTGCTTACCGATCATTTCAGAAACCCTAACATTCTTGAGTGGCATCTTTTCACCTACTTTATTTTAGAGTTTTAAATAAATAAAGGTTATGGTGCGATGTTTCATAGCAATCTACCCTATAAAATCGGAAAAGATTTATAAATTGCAACAGGAAATCGGAAAGTTAATAGAAGGAAAAGAAGTCGAAAAGGAAAACATGCATATAACACTCTCGTTTTTAGGGGAGATAAACGACAAAGAAGTGGAGAAAATTAAGAAGAAGCTAAAGGAAATAGCAGAGGTAACATATAAAAGAAACATAATCTTAGGTAAGATTAAATTCATTCCTAGCGAGAATTTCTTTAGAGTAATAGCAATCGACATTATTGGTTTGGATGACATAGTTGAGTTAATTAAAAAAGAGATTGGGGGTGATGTTAAGCCTCCTCATCTAACTCTATTTAGAGTTAAGAGAGTGAAAGACAAGAGTTCTCTTCTTGAAGCAAGCAAGAAGGAAATTAGAGAAGAAATTTTTGTTGAGAGAATATGCCTTGTAAAGAGTACCTTAACTCCAAAAGGCCCTATTTATGAAATAATAGAAAGTTTTGAGCTACGCTCACACTAACAGATTTATGTAATCTCTTTCTGTAAAGATTCCCTCTAGCCTTTTTTCATCAACTATTAACATAGAGCTAATTTTTCTCTCTTTCATTTTCCTAAGCACATTGGATAGTTTTTCTTGTCTTGAAACAGTTATTGGATTTTTGGTCATAACATCAGAAATTTTTTTATTCAAAGAGTCTTCTGAAAAAGAAGCAACAACTAAATATTTGAGAAGTGAAGTTGAAGTTATGTAACCAACTAACATACCATTCTCTACTATTGGTAGTCTTCTATATTTTCCATTTACCATTGTTCTCATAACTTCTCTAACATTAAAATTTGGGGTTACAAAAAATGGTTTCTTTACCATAACTTCCTCAATTTTAATATCTTCAAAAGGAGTAGTTTCTTTAGTTGCAAGTAAAAAGTCGGTTTCAGAAATCATTCCAACAACTTTTTTATTTTGAGTAACAGGAAGCCTTCCTCTTTTTGAAATCTTCATTTTTATTAGCACATCTTCTATGCTTTCCTCTACATCACAACTAATTACCTCTCTCGACATTATACTGTCTACAGATGAGTTTAGATTTCCTTCGCTAAGGAACAAGCCAAAGATATCAGTAATTGTTATTATTCCTTTAAGATACAGCTTCTTATCAACAACCGGCAAACTTCTATGTCCGCTTTCCGCCAATTTCTTACATACTTGAAAAATTCTTTCGTCAACAAACGCTATTAAAGGTGTTAAAGAAGCTATGTTTATAATTCTATCTTTTCTATTGATACCAACTTTTTCCAATTCTACTTCCATATCTCAATTTTTAACAGAAATACTAATCTTTTTCCTCCATGTCTTTACATGTCTCACAAACCCATCTTCCATTAACGTTAATCAAACTATCAGAATAGTTTCCACATTCTTCACAAATACCGCTAATTCTACCTTCTATTCTCTTTGGTTCTATACCCTCTTCCTTTGCTTTTAATCTTTCCTCTATTATGTCAATGAATTCTGGACTAACTCTCGCGATATCGCTATCGCTAATAATTCCTACCAGCTTACCTTTTTCAACAACAGGTATTCTTTTTATCAAATTTTTCCTCATCAATCTCGCCGCCTCAGCCACATTCTCGTTAGGAGATATTGTTATAATTGGGGAGCTCATAACATCTTTTACTTTTATCTTCTTAGGATCTTTTCCTTTTGAGATCACCTTCTCCAGTATATCGCTATCAGTAAGAATTCCCACTGGCTTTCCTCTCTTTACTACTACCACACATCCTTTTCTTTCTTTAGCCATTATTTTTGCTGCCTGATACACACTTTTATTTTCTTCTATTGTGTTTACTTTTCTTGACATAAGCTCCCTAACTAGGAACCGCATTAAGAATTATTAGCCTAGAATATTAAAATTTTGAATTAAGAGAGTTGAGAGAGGAATAGCTCCAGCGACACCCCCTTTCCTTTCTCTAAAACTTCTGCAGGCTTAAAAACTTCAATATCTCCATAACCAAAATCAACCACCACAAAGAAAGGGAAGCCCTCCAAACTCTCATTCATATAACCACGATAATAAACTTTCTCTTCTCTAGTCGATTTCACTTGAAGAAAAATACATTTTCCATTTTTCATACAAACAAGATCTGCCTTACCAAAGCTTCCTCCCGACCTTATTACAATCCATCCATTTTCCTCAAATTTTAACTTTATTTTCCTTTCCACTCTGTAGCCTTTCGTTTTCGCCTTCATATGTAGAGTTATTTTCAACTTTATAACTATGTGGTAAGTTGTCGAGTAGAAATTTTCCTTTCTCTGTAATTATATAGATTTTTCCTTTTCTTCTTCCCGGATTTATACAATGCACAAGACCCCTCTTTTCAAGTTCCTTAAGCTTCATCGAGATATTGGAAAGAGAAATTTTCAGTAATTTAGAAAGTGTTGTGGGAGTTTGACGACCTGAACTTAATGCATACAACAGTCTTCTCGAAATAGAAGAGGCAACCAAATAACCTAGATCCTCTCCATATTCAGTCATCTCTAGTTCCATTAATTTTAATTAGCTACAGTTTATATTTGAGCATTGTTATAACTTACTTATAACTTATTTCGAAGGAGTTTCTTAAGCAACGCGCAGCGTTTCTAAAAGACGTGGGGCATAACTCTCAATTTTAAATATTCTTTCTATAGCATTCGATAAAGAGAGTGCCTTATCTTCCTCTCCATGAACTACAAAAACCCTTTTAGGTCTAGCCGTTAGGTTTCCTATGTAAGCGAGAAGTTGTCTCCTATCGGAATGTGCGCTCAAACCATCAGCTGTATAAATCTCCATTTTTATCTTAAGTGGTATAATTTTGCCATTTTCCTCTATTGGAATTTCTCTCCATCCTTTCTGTATTTTCCTACCTAAACTACCTTCAACTTGATATCCAACAAATATCAACGTGTTCCTTTCATCTTCAGCTAGGAACTTCAAATGCTCTATTATAGGCCCTCCATTCAACATCCCACTTGTTGATATAATCATACATGGCCTATCGCTCCATGCTTTCTCCCTCTCAGATTGGGAAGAAATTCTCTTAAAAATTGGTGAAAGAAACGGATCCTTACCACTCGTTGCTTCTTTCATCATTCTTTTTCCATAATACTCAGGATATGCAGTAAAAATTCCATTAGCATCCCAGATCATTCCATCAAGATAGACAGGATATAGAAAGTTATGTTTAACAAGTATGGTCATAACTTCTTGAGCTCTTTCAACAGAAAAGCTAGGAATGAGACAAATGCCGCCTCTCTCCATAGTTCTGTTAACAACTTGCATGAATTGTTCTTCTACCTCTTTTCTTGCCGGCATAACATCGTTTTTCCCCCCATAAGTAGACTCTATGATAAGTGTCTCGATTCTTTGAAAATTAGTATGCGCGGGATCCAAAAGGTTTGTTTTTCCAAATTTCTGATCTAGAGCATAAACTATGTTATGCCAACCATCACCAACATGAAGATGAACTATTGCAGATCCGAGAATATGACCTGCGTTGTAAAATGTTAGCCTTATGTCTGGCGAAATATCTGTAACTTCTCCGTAATCAAGAGTTATTGCTCTTTTTACAGCTTCTTTTATGCCTTTTATGGTAAAAAGCGGTTTAACGGAGCTTTTCTGCATGACATCTATATAATCTAGCCAAAGCAGAGTTGCTAAGTCTAATGTTGGCTGAGTAAGATAAAGAGGACCATCATATCCCATTTCGTAAAGTGTTGGGATAAAACCAATGTGATCTAGATGGGCATGCGAAACAACTATTGCATCTATTTCATTTATGTTAAACTCAGGAACTGAAAGAAGCGGATAACCATTCTGTGTTCCCGCAATAATTCCTACGTCGACTAGAATTTTTGACTTTGGCGTTTCAACAAGCAAACATGATCTCCCCACTTCCCTTGCCCCACCTAAAAATGTCAATCGTATCCTTTTTCTATCAACTTCTCTTTCCTCAAAAATTTTCTTACCTATCCTATTCAGAAATTCTTTCCTAAACTCTACCTCCTCATGCATCATTTTTCTGATTCCATCAACAACTTTAGAATCTATCAAAGGTGCTCTCTCAATTCTAGGTTGCCAAAGGGTTTCTTCTCTAATTTTTTTAGCTATTTCTCCTCCTCTTCCTATAACATAGCCAACTCTTTTCGCATAAATGTTTACAATGCTTCTTTCCCTTTCAAAAACCAGCTCTTTTATTTCTGCATTGGGGGGTGTTAACTCAATTATCTTTTGCTTTGCCTCTTCTTCTTTCATTAGCAACTCCTTTTCAACTCTAATCTCAATCCTTTTCTTTATCTCCGAAACTAGTTTTTTAACTATTTCCTCGCTTTCTCTAAAAAATTGCAAATCCTTGGTATAAACAACAACTTTTGCTCCTTCAAACTCTATTCTACTAACTTTCTCTTTCGGCAAAGATTCTTTTATCTTTTCCACTATTTTCATGCCTAACTACCCTAAATATAAGCGAAACTAGAGTGGATGAGTCTCTATTTTTACCCCATCTTTTGTTATTACTGCTATGTCTATGGCCCTACCACCAGAAGCTATATCCCTCTCTATAGCCGCTTTTATAGCTCTCTTCGCTAGCTCTTTAGCTTCTTCTATACTCATTCCCTCTTTATACTGATCTTCTAGAACACCCAAAGCAATTGGGGAGCCCGAACCTGTGGAAATAAATTTTTTATCTTCCTCTATACCGCCAATTGCGTCTAAGTCAAAAATATGTGGTCCTGAATCGTCAACTCCTCCTATGATTAGCTGTACATAATATGGAAAGTATTTGGAACTCTGAAGTATGTTTGAAAGCAAAACAGCTGCTCCCCTTACTGTAATCTTTCTTCTGTGCTCTATTTCAAAAAGTTTAAATTCCGCTCTTAAATATCTTGCTAGAATTTGGGCATCTCCACTTGCACCAGCTATGGTCATTGCTATATGGGTATCCAAGGGTAATATTTTCTCGCTTTCCTTGCTTGCTACTAGATATCCTAAAGTTGATTTCTTCTCTGCTGCCAGTATAACAGCATCCTTACAAACTATTCCAACTGTCGTAGTTCCGGTTTCTTTAACTTTTATACCTTCTTTTTCCAAGAAAACCACCAGAGAACTATGATTAGTTATTTAGTTTTTAATATTTAAATACTTTTCTTCACCACACTAGAAACTGCTCCATTAAAGCTAAAAGCTATCTCTCCATTACACTCATAACATCTCGCGGAGAATGGTAGTGAAAAATACACTCTGCCACATTTTTGGCATACGAAGTTTTCGAAATCTGAAAGTTCTACTGATTTTTCCTCCTTTGTTTCTGAGTGATTTCTCTGTATTTGTAAAGACGTTAAGCTAGTTTGTCTGCCATTCGAGAATAAAACGCTTCTCTTGATACCAACTGCCTCAAAAATCCTTTCAATTGGAGGTAAAATTTGATTTTCGATGTAATATTTCGTATCTATCTTCAATCCTTTCTCTATGACATACTCTGGATCTTCGGCTCTTTTTGAAACAAGCTCTGGTCCAGCAACAATAACAAAATTAACTCTGTCTCCAACCATTGGAACTTTTTCTGGCGATCTTTTCATCATTTTTTTCACAAGCTCTACATGCGGTTGAACTCCTTTGTATTCGTGAAGATTCCTAGACAAGCTTTTAGTTATTATTAGATCTTCTATGTTCACTTTCCCTTCCTCTAACTCTCTGATTACACTCTTAACATAATTTATTGCACTTTCTATACTTTTTTCTCTTAAGAGAAAATCTAGCACTTTAGAAAGAACTTTCTCCGTTAAACCGCACCAATCTTTTCTTACGGTTTCTATTCCTTTCATTACAAGCTTCTCTTTCTTCTTTCCTTCTTCCAACTCAACAGCAATACCAGCATACCTTTTTTTCGCAATTATGAGAAAAGATTGAAAGACGCTTTCAATTTTGACTGTCATTTTACCTTTATAATATTCATTTACAGTATTCTCAATGTTTTTCCCGATTTCAAATGCTTCTTCGATACTATTGGCTTTTACCTTTACCATTATTGAATCTGTATCTCCATATATTACTTCCCAATCTCTATTTGTACTCTCCACAAGCTTCTTAGTAGTTTCTAAGTAATATCTACCGTAGCTCGTTATTGAGTTTGCTATGTCTAAAACATAAAGTCTTCCTCTAACATAACCTGTATAACCGTAAAAAGCGTTTGCCATTCTTTTTAAAGCCTCTTGCTTAGCATCCAACAAAAATTTTATCTCTTCATTCTTCTCTTTCTTCATTTCTTTCTTGATTCTATCTCTCTCATTAATTAAAAACTCCACGATCTGAGGTATTACTCCTCTTCTTATCTCTGGTCTAACAAACTTAACACCATAAGGAGACACTATAACATTTTGGTCTCTTTCATCTACAACCCAAGTTGTTGGACAAATGTTAAAATTAATGTAAATTGTTGGATACATAGACTTAAAGTCCAAGTAAACTATTGGAGTTGTATAAAGACCTACTTTTGGTTCCAAAACTGTAGCACCTTTAAAACCTTTCGTTTCCCTCTCTTCCTTTCTCTTTAGCATCTCCTTATTATCAGGTTTGTTCGGCAAAACAAAGCCCCTCTTGTTAAACTCTCTTAGTAAGAGACTTTCAATCTTAGCAG
The DNA here is from genome assembly GCA_020832825.1 of Candidatus Aenigmatarchaeota archaeon. Classification (GTDB taxonomy): domain Archaea; phylum Aenigmatarchaeota; class Aenigmatarchaeia; order CG10238-14; family SpSt-28; genus SpSt-28. The sequence continues at coordinate 27,053 of JAJHRL010000005.1, forward strand.
CTTCTCCCTCATCTAACACATCTTGAAGAAGCAACCCGCAAATTTTTGAAAGCTCTATATATTTCTCTATTAGCCTCTTTTCCAGAAATATTCTCAGAGTTAAAACTGCGTCTCTTCTTGAATACTCTATAAGCTTGAGTATTTCTTCATTTCCACCTTTCTCCCAAATCTCTCCTATCTTACTATGTTTAACTTCAACCTTACCTTCTCCAATCAAGAATCTTCCTACATCATCGAGAGAGTACCTTTTTAACCTTATGAGCCCTTTCTCTGCCATCTCCTTAATTATTTCATACACATCAACAATTACTCTTCCTAATATATGATTCCTGTACCGATCTTCTCTAATCTTCTTAGAAAGAAGCGGCTTATCATTCGCTCTTCCTAGCAATGAAGGCAATTTATTCTCTTCAAATCTTCTTCTAAGAAATGGCAAATCGAAAGAGTTAATGTTGTAACCTACAATAAAATCTGGATCATACGAGTCTATAATCCTGAGAAGCTCCTCTAACATGCTCCTTTCATCTTTGAAAATCAGAATATCATCGCCTGCCTTAGTTGGTTTTCCAACAAGAACCAAGCTTGTTTTATCCTTGTAGGGGGGATTAAATGCCAAACTTATCATTATAATTCTGTCCTTCTTCGAATCTGGTTTACCTTCTTTTGCCGTCGTTTCTATATCGAGGGAAAGAACCTTGAAAGGGGCGTTCATGAGACCCTCTTCTTCTTCAATCTTATCTGCAATAATAATCTTTCTGGTCTTTATTTCACTTGTCCGAATTTCCTTTCCTTCTGCTACATACCATCTCATGCCAAAAATATTGAAGTCTGCCATGAACCTGTATTTGAAAAGTATGTCCGCCTCAAAAATCTTTGTAGCTAAATTTCTCGCCGCTATGAATTCTCTAACTCTTGGTACTTTTGAGGGATCTGTTAAATAAACTTTAATCATTCTAGTTTTGTTTTCCCTAAACCCAATCGATTCGTATCTTTCAACTTCCTCTACACGTACTATTAAACTTCCAAACTCTTTTTTCAAAATCTCTTCAACTTCCTCTCTAGATTTAGCTGGAATAAAGTAGAAGTATGGTAAATATCCCTCATAAAGAACACAAACTGATTCTCCTTCCTTCGTCTTTCCAAAAAGCCGAACAGTAGGGAATGAATTAAGCATGACATAATCTGCATCTAGAAGTTGAAATGAAACCCTCATTTGCTCTATATCAAAGAACTCTTTTTAAAACTTTTCTTGGATTTAAAATATTTTTTCCAGAAACCTATTCTATTCTCTTCTCTTTAACCCTAACCTCCCTTCCTTCTGGAAGGAAAAAAATGTTGATTCCTTTATATGGTTTGTAAAGAGGTTCAGCTGCATGTGTAACTATAAGAGTATCTGGAATTTCATCCAATAGAAAAAGATCTTTTTTATAGAGTTTCCTAGAGAGAAAAAAAGAGGGATTTAAATGCCTCCTTTCGATAAGCGAAATCAAGACATCTATGCTTTTCTCATCCTCCCGCGTATATTTTTCGATAACTTTCGAGTTAATAATGAAGAGTTTAAAGCCGCCAATATATACGCGAGCGACCTCATTTTCAGCCAGTTCAAAAACTTCCTTCCCAACTTTTATCTCCGAGTGAGAAACTATTACCTCACTTTCTGGTAACGTTTGTCTTCTGAAGAATGAGAGCGATGGATAGAAAATTTTGTCTCCTACGAGTTTCTCATCCTCCCTTCTCATTTTAATTGCTACAACATCATCGTAAAAAAGTTTTTCCACTACCTTGGCGTCTAACTGGATTGTTTCGTGGGAAGTAAAATCCTCGATTGAAACACTATAGGTTGTTTTATCTTTAATCATCCCTATTACTGTTGCCTCTTCTCCTTTTTTCAATCTCTTCACTCTAGAGAGTGATGTTAGATTTTGAAGCTTGTTATTTTCTTGAAGGATTGTAGAAAGAATGTTGAATCTTTCTTTTAAAACTCTTGCTACATCTTCAACTGAAAATTCTCTTATTTCTTCAGGGTAAACTACCTTTATCTCTAATCTTGTTTCCATCTTAAGGTCTCTTAGACACTCCTCTAAAAGATTTTCATCTATTATAATCGCTCCTCTTTGTTTAGCAAATTCCAAAATTTTATCTATAATCTCTTGATTTTGGAAGAGTCTCTCCAGGACTTGTGGTGTTAGTTGAAGACCATTGCTCAAGAAAAGCTTAACTATTTCTAATTTTTCCATACTTATTGAATTCTTTTTTTGTACATTAAAATCTTCCCTGCTTGAATCTTTTCAACTTTTCCCTCTCTTACAAGCTCCTCTAAATATTTCTTCACAGTATTCCAGCTAACATTTTTTCCAAGCTTCTCTGAGGCTGATCTTCTGATAGCTTCGACATTCAATGGAACAGTAGAGTCAAGGATATTTAGGAGAAGAGGATAGAAAAAATGTCTGTATGCTACTCTTCCCATTATCTGATGTAGAACTTTGAGATATTTAAGATGAAGTCGAAATTTGTGAGACTATTTTAAAATTTTTATGAACTTTTGGAAATTAAAGAGAGGATGCAAACTTTTTTGTGAACTCTCAACGTTTAATGAGAACATTCAAATATAAAAATGAAGATGAGGAAGCCAGTTGAAGTGACTAATAGTTTTCTTTTCATTTTAAACCTATTAGCCCAAAAGAAGTAAGAAGTGGAGATTAGAAGTAAGTAACATTAAAAAGAGTTTACTATCTTTCCAAAAGCTCATAGTTTATAGAAAATCTAAAATATGATTAAAACTTGTTAAACTACCAACTACTTACTTGTCACTTAAAAATGTTTCCAAGTCCTCATAGAAATTTTATTCCTCTTTTTGCGGTTCAAAAATACTTCTAAGCATGGCAATTTTTGATTGAATGTTTCTTATTTTCTCTATGTCTTTTACTGCACTATAAATTCTAGGATATGTCCTAATTTTCTCTATGAAATTTAAAGTTACAAGAGTTTCAAGTCTTTTCCTGAGAGTCTCTTTATTTATTCTCAACCCTTCAATCTTGAGTAAATGATGCAGCGTTTCTAAGTCATAACAATTTACATCTGCAGAAAGAGGATCGATTGATTTACCGTAGAACTTTTGAAGTATCTTTAAGTTGATTACATCAAATTTCGATAGAAGGGTTAGGTCAATTTTCTCTTTTATTTCTAACGAAGTAGTAGAAGATTCCTTCATAAGTAAAAGAATTTTCGTTGAGATATAAATGCTTTTCTCCTCTTCAAACTCTATATCAAGCTTACGATCTCAGCATCAATCGTATCTTTCTTTACTTCTACAAGTCCAAAGTAACCCTCTGTGAATTTCCCTACATTGAGTACCAATGTGTTTTTTATTCTGTCTTTTCCTCTACTCTCATGAATATGGGCGCATACGGCGATATGAGGAGAAAATTCCTCTATTGACTTTCTCACAGCTAAAGAGCCAACGTGTTTGTTTCCAACTATATCAACTATTGATTCAAAAGGAGGAGCGTGAGTTGCTTGCAATTTCACTTCTGCCGTCCTTACTTCTTCAAAACCCTTCTTTAAACCATCTTCTATTTCCTTTTCTGAAGGTTCATAAGGAGTATTGAAAGGGGTTTGGGCTCCGCCAAATCCATAAACTCCAACATTTTTGATTATCTTACCATTTCCGTGAAGTAAGACGTTATGTTTTTGAAAAAATGGTATCAAATCCTTATCCCAGCTTCCAGGAACTATTAAGATTTCTTTAAAATATTCTTTTACTTCTTCTAAAAAAATTTTTCCTATATCTGTTGGCTTAAAATTTTTTGGAAGGAAGGCATTCGTTATATCCCCAACTGAAATCAAAACCTCTGGAGTATAGGATGAAATTTTGTCTAGAAGCAAGGGAAGTCTTTCAATTTCGTTATGTATACAACCAATAACAGCAATTTTCATTATTTCTTTTTACGTTTTCAAAATTAAGCTTTAATATCGTATTTAATAACTCATGCTAAATGAATTTAGTGCCCCCTTCGTCTAGCCCGGTCAAGGATACAGCCCTTTCGATAAGAAAGGTTTGACGAAAGAATGAGAAGAAAGGCTGGGACGGGGGTTCAAATCCCCCAGGGGGCAACTCCAACTCTTAAATGCTCTGCAAGCATCTTCTAGGTAAGGCGAAATTAAAAACAGAAACAAAAAGTTTTTCTTCATTAGTTACTTCTGCGTGTTTTCTTTTTTCAAATCTCTTGATTCGAGATAAAAGTAGAGTAGCGAGGGTACTAAGGAGAGGATATATCCAATTTTTATGGGGGTAGGAGCAATCGTCTTGTGGAGATAACCTAGTATTCCAAATTTCTCAATTGCCCATGCTTGGGTATATGGTAGTTCTCCTTTAATAAGATGGCTTTGTAAGTCAAAGAGGCTAGAGTGAAGAGGGGCTAATAATAGGCCTCTTTTTTCAAAAGAAATATAAGAAAACAAAAAGCTCAAAGAAAGTAGAAACCCTTGATATAATACTTCATAGAACTCACCAAAAAACTTATGAAGGGTTTCTCCTGTTTTTGGAGTATCAATTAATGCCATCGCAAGCGAAGAGAGATACCAAAAAAGGAAAAGTTTGTAAGTTTTCTTGTTCATTCGAGAGTTTTTGTTTCGTTAAACTTAAATTTTGATAGGGTTTACTACCCTAAGAAACTGTTTCTTCTTTTTTCTTCAAAAACTCCCTTTCTATTAACCTTACATAGGCAGGCCTAGTTATAAGCAAATCTATTAAAGTACCAACAGTTGTTGTTATTGCAAAACCTTTCAA
>JAJHRL010000022.1 GCA_020832825.1 Candidatus Aenigmatarchaeota archaeon
AGGACTCTTATTCTCTTATCTGGTGTAGGATCATTCGGGTAGCAATATTTTCTCACGTAAACGTAGTTTGGGCTTCTCCACTGCAATATTCTCTCTGCACCTTCTGTGAATATCGCCTTAAAACCTAGGCTTTCCACGATTTTAGCAATTCGGTTATTATAAATCATTTCTGTATTTACAAAAACTTTTGGCTCTATAGCAAAATAATCTTTTAACATTTGTTTGTGCATTTCCACTTGTTCTATAAACTCTTCTTCGTTCTCATATAAGCTTGCTAAAGAATGAAAGTAAGTTCCTCCGTAAAATTCGACTTCCTTTTTCTCGGCAAGCTGTTTAAATGTTGATAAGACATCCTTGTTAAATTTTTCTGCACTTTCTACAAATGTTCCAGAAAGACTAAAACCAATTTTAAATTTCCTTTTTTCATGTTTTAAGTCGTCTAGAAGTTCAAGAAGAATTCTATTGGTAGGTAAATAGCATTTGTTTGCGACCCTCTCGAATATCCATTTATTTAAACCATTGTTGAAGTAGGCATCAAAAAGATTTCTATCTTCTATAAAACCATTTGTCTGGAAGTGAGCAATTCTAATGGGTTGGTGAACATGAAAAGAGAGAGTAATTGATGGCATAGATTTACTTGCCTTTTAAATATTAAAGGAATTAATAACTCCAATAAGATGGTAGCCATTTCAATCTAAAACCTATCAAAGCAAGAAGGAATGCCTTGAAAAATTTTCCAATGAAGGTCGCTATCAAAAATTTCTTAACCTCATATTTTCCTATGCCTGCTGAGATTCCAACGATGTCAAAAGGAAAAGGGAGAAAAGCTGTAATAGAAATCGCAAGAAAACCGTACTTTTTGAAAAAATTTTCAAACTTCTTTATACTTTTTTTGTGCTTTTTCTCTAAAAGCTTGCTACCTCCAAGCCCTATGAAATAACTAGTTAATTCTCCAAATGTCATTCCTAATCCAGAGAAAAATGCAATAAGTACAGGATTCATGCCGTAAATAGAAGATAAGAATATTACCAAGTAGAGGGGAGTCGGAAGAAAAACAGTCGAAGCAGATATTAAACTTATAAAAAATATTCCGAGGTATCCAAAAGATTTGAGTAGAAACTTTATGAACGTTTCTAGCATGTTTATCCTATATAACTCTTACTTTCCTCCTTTCTAGCAGGAACTATCATGGGAAAGGGGAGTGGTGAAGGGAACCTTATTTCATCAGCAAGAAGTATTGCTAACGTAAGACATTTTTTGAAGAGAAAGTTTTTTACTTCTAAATCTATGCTCTCAGGCAACTTCTTATCTTTTTTCCACATTTTTGAAGCATCTTTAATATCCTTTCCATCATAAAGTAAGCTTCCGTGCATTTCAATTTTTCCGAAACCTTCTTTATATTCAACAAGAAACTCAAATCCTATTTCTAAAACTTTTTGTTTGTTTAGAAACTCTATTTCTTTTTCTTCAACTGAAGTTATTTTTACCGAAGAGGAAATATTGAGGTTTCCAGAAATCTCTTTGTTCCTCATTGCTTCTATTCTTGTGAAATTGTAACCGAGTATCATTCACCTTACTTGTCTTTCAACTATTTAAGATTACATGATTTATTTTCAGGATGAGGGAAGTAATACTTTTAACATTCTTTTTCTTCGTCGTTTCGTTGTTTTCTCTTTATCTTGGATTACTAACAAAGGAGGCAATTTTAAGGGGAGAAATAGAGCCGCTTTTTCCAAATCCATCAAGCTATGCTAACTCTTTCTATCTCTTGCTTATGGTTCTTATAGGATCGGCCCTGTTACTAACCTTAATAAGGATAAAAATTACGCTAGTTAGAGTTGTTGAAAATGTAAGTCTCTTCTTTCTTATTTCAACAACCTTCTCATATTTTTTACCTTCCTCTATTTCGTTCCTTCTTGCCTTTGTGCTTGTTATCTTATCAGAGCTAAGACCTTCTTTTTTACTTAAAAACATATGCCTCCTTCTTTCCATTCCTTCAGCTTCAGCGCTAGTAGGAGCATCTCTAGATTTTAAAGTCCTTCTGCTATTTTTCTCAATTCTAGCGCTATATGACATACTCTCTGTTGCATTGACTAAGCACATGGTTTACATTGCGGAAAATCTGATGTCTAGACCTACAGCACTTATTTCAGTTTTTCCTTCAACTAAAGTAAGAAAAGTAAGCTTCACAAGTAGAAAGAAAAAAATGAAAATTATTGCACTGGGTGCTGGAGATTATTTTATGACATCTTCTTTTTGTGTATCATTACTATCGCTTGGCATAAAACATGCTCTTCTTTCATTAGTTTTCAATACTTTTGCAATTTTCTTTCTTTTCTCTCGATTAATTAGAAAAGATGTAGCAAGACCTTTACCTGCTCTACCATTTTTACTTTTTTCCTCTTTATGTGCGCTCTTGGTTTCATTTTATCTCTAGTAAGAATTTTAAAATTTTATTCCTAAATCTATTGATGAAAATACCATTCATAGAAAAGCTCTTCCAGATGTTTAAAGACAAAGAAAACGAAAGAAGGTTAAAAAACCTTAAAGAAAGAGTATGTGAGGCAATTTCTTTACCCACAATCCTACTTTTCGGCTTATTAGTAAGAGTGCTGACATCCTTCGTTAGTTGGATTAAAGCACTCCTCATTTCTTGGGGCGTGTTTGATGGTATCCTTTCAAATTATATCTACAGAGAAGAAAAGTTCTTTCCCTATCAATTCTTAAGATATGGCAGGATTATCGCTAATTTAAGTGGTATAGTTTCTCCAATAATTCCCATGCTTTGGAATATCTCGGATGGAATATGTAGTATGATAATTTATGAAAGGGCGCATCCGGTTGAAAATTTCTCTCGTCTAGGTAGAGTCCTTAACGGAGTGATGTTTGTTGCGTTTGGATAGAAATTTTTAAAAACTAAATTATATCATAGCCCCGTCGTCTAGCGGCCAAGGATACCGGGCTTTGGTCTATCGAACCAAAGCTTTGATAAATGATGAAAGGAAGAAACCCGGGGACGGCGGTTCGAATCCGCCCGGGGCTATTTACGCTACGAAAATTTTATGTCTTTCTTCCCTGCTCTGAAGTTCTCGTAGAACTCTTTTTACAATCATTTTTTTCGGATCCGGTAGCATCTCAACTCTTCTTTTTATGTCTTCAAATGATTGGAATGGTTTTTTCTTCCTTTCTTGTAAAATATTAAAGAGGTGTTTTTTTCCGAGACCTGGTAAAAGCTCTAGGGAATGCATTCTAGGAGACAGAGGACCGGCCATATTAAAAAAAGCGACGAATTTACTTTCATTTTTTGTTACAATCTCTAAAATCACCTCTTCCAATATACTCTTTGCAAAGCTTGTTAGTTCATCGTAGCTAATTCTTCTCTTTATATACTCTACTACATCTCTTTTACCTGGACCTATATAGATTCTGTCTTTTGGTTTGATTTGAACATCCTTTCTAACTACTACTTCTAGTAAAGAGAAGTGAGACTCGCCTATGCCTTGCACAGTCGGTTCAGGTCTCTTATCTGTAGCTTTCCCCATTGGAAGAAAATCTAGAGCTATTATATATTCTTCTTTTACCAAGGAACCACCTATAGGAACTTTTTAACAATTTCTAATATCGTGTTTAATTCAGAATCTTCAAAAAGAGCATAATCCTTGTAAAGTATAGTTTTCAGCTCGTCTTTTGTTGTTGGTAAAAAGTTGCAAATTTGAACTACATGCTCAGCTTTTAACTTTTTTATTTGAGAAAGCTCTTTCTTCAACTTTACAGTTTTATCTACGCTTAATTTTGTAAATTTAGAAAGATGTTCTAATGCATTATTTTGCTCGTAACTAAGATTTTTTTTATCCTTTTTTTCCATTATTTCTTTAGCTTCTGCAAATGTTATTGGTTCCTCGTGTAAGAGCTCCATATTTTCTCCAAGTTTTATTTAGATTTTTACCTTAAAAATAGGGGTTTTAGATGTTCTGGCCTTGAGATTACTTTTTTTATTTTGTTTCCAACCTTGACTTTTACAACATAAGCTTTTCCTCTTTTTTCTATAATTTCTCCTACCATTCCTTTAAACCTAGGAAATGGCATCCCTTTAAAACTTGTCGGTTCCTGTTCTATTATAACTTTTTCTCCTATCTCAAATTTTTGAATGAACTTTGTGATAGTAGGCCTGTATCTAGCTTCTCTCGATAACTTTTTGCGCGTTTTTACTCTGAATCCCTGAGATTTTTTCACCATTTTTTATCCCACTAATAACTCCTTTTTTAATTGCTCATAGAGAGGAGGGTTGAAAAATCTAACTATCTCGAGAGCGAACTCGATTGCTGTTCCGGGACCTTGAGAAGTTATTATGTTTTTGTCTACGACAACTCTCTCGTTCACAAAATTTTTTATCTTATCTTTCATAGTTGGATAGCAGGTAGCCTTTTTATCCTCTAAAATTCCGATTTTCTCAAGTATAGTTGGAGATGCACAAATTGCTGCTACTAATTTTCCTCTACTATTCAAAGACTTAATAATGTTAATTACTTGCTGGTTATTTTCTAAATTTTTATATCCAGGATTGCCTCCGGGAAGAATAATCCCATCGTAATCCTCCGGTTTGACATCAGTTATTATCTTGTCGCAAAGAACTTTTATACCATTTCTACCAGCCACAACTTCATCTTCAACTCCTACAACATCAACTTTTATGTTAGCCCTCCTAAGGATATCTATCACAGCGATAGCTTCAATTTCTTCAAACCCTTCCGCCAAAGGAACAATTAACCTCATCTATTCACCTCTATGGATTTTAATCACATCCAATAAAATCTTTTTTGGAGTGTTATTTAAAATTTCGCTAACGTTTGGCTTTGTTCTACCGTTATCTCCTGTTATTAGTTCTTTTACGTAAAGACCTGCAGAAGCTCTTATTATCAACTCTAATGTTTTTTTGTTTATTAGCTTATAAGAAAATCTTATAACCTTTCTTTTTCTCTCTTTATCAGACCTTCTAGCTAGAACTCTTGTAGGTGTTTTTTGAAATATTATTGCTCCATTCAATTGTTTTAACTCTTCAAGTTTTTTCTTGTCTATTACTCTTTCAAAAGTCACTATTGCTCTATAAGTTTTTTCAGATCTTTCCGTTTTTATCTTCCTTATTAACTGCCTACCATCTTTTACAATTTTGAGATTTCTTACTTTAACTTTCCTCGATTTATTTATCTTTTTCTCAACTTCTTTTAGGTTAATACTTCTAATTTTCGGTTTGATTATTTCAATAACAAACGGTCTCCAAGCCAAACATCTAACATCGATATCCTCTCTTCCTTCAGCATGTATCTTACTTTTCTTTCCTTTTGTTGCTCTGAGTAAAGGTTTTTCTATTATCATTTGAACAGAAGTTGAATATAACAAGCCAGTACCTTTACATTTTTCACAGCCTTTCCCTCTACAAGAAGGACAATACCATGTTGCTTGAGGTATGTTTCTAGAAAGTTTCTGATATTCTCCATAAACAAAAAGGCTCTTTACCTGCAAACTTATTGTATTCTTTTCTAAATCAACTAAAACCGTTATGTCAGGATTGTCCCTGTCAGCCCTTTTGTTTGTTTTTTTCTCTATAATTTTACCAATTTCTCTATTCAGCGTAGATTTTAATGATTCATAAAATTCTGCTCCAATCTCTTCTATCATTTCTTCTTCTTTTTGCAAAATTTCAGAAGAAAGTTTTGTTCCAATTAGGAAAGTATTAAATTCATATTCTTTCAACTTTTCTATTATTTTTTCGGCTATTTCTTCAATTTTTTCAAATATGTCATTGCAAAAATAACAACTCTTTTTTTCTACCTCAACTTTTCTATTCCTGAAATTTATGCCATGAAAATTGCTCAAGTCTACATCAAGATTTTCGCCAGAATCAAAAGCCATAGCCAAAACTTGTCTTATTACTTGTCCTCTTTCTTTGTTAGATTTTCCAGTTAGTATGTTCCCAAAAGCTCTTCCTAAGCAATAATCACAAACATATCCTTTCTTCATAAGCTTTATAGCACTTTCTATAATCTTCATAACCCTCTCCTATCCATCTCATAATTTACAATTGCTATTACTTGTGAAGTCAAATATTCTATTCTACCAACAGATACTTTTCTTATTTCATTTCTTAAAAGAAAATTTTCTTCCTTTTTAGGAATGCCCTTGTTATCCCCCAAAATAAAAACAGAATCTTTTTTCATTTCAATATTTCTTATATCCTCACCATCCATATGTAAGTAGAAAATGTTATTGCTGCCATACTCTTCGATTTTCTCTTTTACCAATTCTTCAAAACTTTTTTTATCAATGTATATCCCTGGTTCAGAATTTTTCTTCCCAATTCCAAAATTTTTTATTGCTATGTTTATGTGAGATGCTATGTTTCTTTCATCCGGAGAAACATTCTTTAATTCATTAGTGAAAAAAGTTACTGTCAATGGTGGAGATGGCGGACCGTTTAAGACAACGTGAAATTTAACATCTTTTCTTAAAGAGTAGGATAGGAAAATTGCAGTAGAAATACATCTGGCTATTAAATCCATTCTGCCAGCATTAGGCAAATCATTTAACTTAAACTCTTTAGTTACTCCTCTAGAAAAAAGTATGAATTCTCTCATAATCTCAAACCAAATTGTCTCATTAACTGTTCTAATTGACCTCTTTTCAAACCTTTTATTCCACCCATACTTTTCATGAGTTTTTTCATCTTGAAATATTGGTCTAAAAGTTCTCTAACTTCTTCTTCTTTCGTTCCACTCCCCTTAGCAATTCTCCTTATTCTACTCTCGTTTATTA
>JAJHRL010000023.1 GCA_020832825.1 Candidatus Aenigmatarchaeota archaeon
TTCCAACTAAAGGAACTTGTAGCGTCGTTTATCATGGATTTGATTGTAGTAATATTGGGAACAATAACTGGTTCAAGTTTGAGATAAGAGATGGAGAACAATCTAACTACTATAACACAACTCCAATAAATGCTCCAAAATTGAGAGAGTCTTTTGTTAATATTTCATTGATTGAAGGAAATGGTAGCTATGTTAACAGAAGCTCAGGAATTAATCAGATTGTTAGATTTGTAGTAAATGTTTTTGACCTAGAAAATTCCAGTTATGCCCCTAATGCCAACGTTAGCTTCTGGGTTACAAGAGATGGAAGCAATTATCAATTCGATTCAAGTAACAAGACAGAAGCTAACGGAAACGCATCTTATTACTTCAATCCTGATTGTAGCTATTCAACAGGCTTACAATACTGGAAAGCTGGGGTAACAGATTATTGCTATATTGACATAAACACAACAGACTTTACAACTTATATAATCGGAGATATTTTGCCAAGGATAGTACTGCCAAATGGAGAAGAGTATTTGAGAGGAAGCAATATAACAATTAGAACTCTATTAACTGATGAGTGTAACATTGCTCTAACTGGAGCAACTGTTAACTTTACGATGAGATCAGAAAAAACATTGAACAATTATACTTGTGATGATGTTGTTGAAGAAGGAAGTGGTTATTACAGTTGTACATTTAACACATCCTCACCAATAACACTGCCTGCTAGATGGTACAACATTACAACATTTGCTAATAAAACATTCCACAATACCAACTCAACAACAAAATACAGAGCATTCTGGATTGAAACAAGTCCAATTCTTTTCAATCCTGTTGCAATACCATCTGGAGATGGAGGTTGGGGAGAAACCTGGCTATTCAAAGTTAATTTCACTGATGAAGATCTAGACACTAATTGGTTAAGACTATATGTAGATAGAGGAAGAACTACAGATCCATCACAAGTTGCTATAAATCAAACTGTTAGTGGAGAAAATATAGAAGTATACTTTAATATTAGCGGAATATTTAATGAAGATGATTTCAACAGAAACAGAACAGTTAAATTCAAGTTTAATGTTACAGATAATCCTCCCGCAGGTTTATCAGAAGATATTTATGATACTGGCTGGCTATACTTGACTTTAAATCCAGACAATGTTACTATCATTCCTATAAATCCGGTAGATGTTGTTATCAACAGAAGTGCAATGAAAGGTTCTCCAATTGAGTATAGAGCCCAAATAATAGATTCTGATACAGGTGCTCCTCTTCCAGGAGGAAGAACAGCAAAGATATACTTCACTAAAGACGGCTCAACATTCATAGATTCTGGTACATTATACATAGCGAGTGGGGGTTATGTCTCAAGAAGTGTTATTTTAGATTGTAGTTATTCAGTTGGACCACAATATTGGATTGCAGGAACATTTAACACGACACCACAATACGCCTGGGAAATAAAGAATTCTTCAGTAGTAAGATTTGATATAGTTACAGAACCATTGAAAGTAAACATAACAGCACCAATCAACAACCATCCTTGGAATGCTCCAGTGAGAGGGAAAGATGACATAAAGATTTATGCTGAGGTTAAGGACGATTGTGGCTATGTTAGCGGAGCTACTTTAACTTTCTACATTTACGATCCGAACTACGGAAACTACACTTGTAGCGATGTTGTAGATTATGGCAATGGTACTTATTCATGTACAATTCCTGCATATGTTACAACAACTTGGGCAACAGGCTGGCATAACATTAGTGTAGAAGTTTCAAAGATGTATTATAACTCAAGTACAGACTTCCAAGAAAATGCATTTTATCTAGCAACAGAACCAATAATTACTCCCGAAGGCTTTCCACCAATTACTGGTTACTCAATAAGTGGAGACGGTTCTTGGGGAGAGATTTGGAAATTCGAAGCTTGGATATATGATCCAGATAATGATGATGTTAATGTTTCTCTATATGTAAATCTATCAAGCGGATGGGTATTGAGGAATTCTACTATAATAAAAGCAGAGACTCCTCAATTAATAACATTTTATGATACTTTCTCTTGTGATGATATAGGAGTTAGAACCTACAAGTTTGTTGCGACTGATGTTTGGGGCTATTCGGATCAAAAGAACAGCACAATAGACATAAAGAAAGACGATGTTAGCATAGAATATGTAGCTGGTGCTGGCGAGCAAGTGAGAAGAGAAGGAAACAATTTTGTTACAATTAAAGTTTTAGTTAGAGATATAGACAGAAATGTTTTGGTTGGTGCAGGAAGAAATGGTAGCTTGTATGTAACTACCAGAAGCTTAGGCTCAAGTGGAGACATTTCTAGCTACATAAGATATTATGTCAATCAAACAGATTCTAGTAGTATTCTAACATTCTACTTCGATCCAAACTGTAGCATTGGAGTTGGAATGCAAAACTGGAAAGCTGGTATTGAGAATGATGTCTGTTACAAAGATACAGTGCCAGAATATGGCTTTACTGTTAATGTTACAGGTCAGCTAAAAGTTGGTATTGCTTCTCCAACTCAAGGATCTCAAATTGTTGTTGGTGACATAGCAAATGTTACTTCATTTGTGTATTCTGATTGTTCAAACGAAGGCTTGATATCAGGGGCTATTGTAACACATGAAGCTGTTTCACCAGACAACAAAACAGAAACAATAACACCAGTTTTCGATCTAGGAAATGGTTATTATAATTCTAGTTGGGATACATCTTTCCAGATCGGAGGATTATACAGCTTTAGAATAAACGCAAGCAAACCTAACTACTATCCAAACTCAACAATATTTGCAAATTGGTTTTATCTTAACAACACGCCTCCACAAGCTGAAAACTTAAGCGTCACTCCAACTATAGGTGGTTGGGGTTCGATCTTCAGTTACAGTGTTGATGTTTATGATTATCAGCAAGACAATGTTACTTGTAGACTTTATGTTAAAACTAATGGTGAATGGGTCTATAAAGGATCATACAATTTGACAGGTGGAAGAGGAAAATGTGTGGTTAACGTTACTGATTTTACATGCTTAGATATATCAAGCACGACTTACTTCAAATTTGAGATTGATGATGGAACAAAAGGAAACGTTTTCAATACATCAGAAACTATAGGACCAACTATAACTAAAGATTCAACAATAAGCGAGTATTACGTTGGGAACAACTCTTTTGTTAATAGAAGTGGCGACCAAACAGTCTTATTGGGAGTTAGAATAAAAGATACAATCAAAAACTCATACATATCTTCTGGCTTTAGCGGAAGAATATTCGTTACTTTAGACGGAAATAATTACGATTATGGAACATCAAATGTAACAGATGACAATGGCTTTTTGCTAGTTTACTTTAATCCATCTGCAGATTACTCAGTTGGAGTTCAAAAATGGAAAGGAGGAATTTATGGCGATGCTTGCTATCAAGATAGTAATTCAACAGAACAATATTTGACAATTCTTGGAGATTTGAACATTCAGTTACTCTATCCTTCAGTATATACAGAATACCTAAAACCATACGACAACATAACAATAATAGTTAAAGTAACTAATGATGTTGGATCAGAGGTTAGTGATGCAAACGTTTCAATAAATCTAATACACGAAAGTGGAACAATATTCAATTGTTCTCCAGTAATTTCTCTTGGAAATGGTGAATACTTATGCTCAATAAACACATCTCAAATTAGAGCTAGATATTACAACATAAGCGTTTTTGCTCAAAAACAATTCTACAACAATGGTTACCTATTGGCAGAAAACATAATATACGTTAAAACAATGCCTATATTAACTGGAGAGCAAGTTTTGTCAAAGAATGGAACAGATACTGGTGGGTGGGGTGAAACTTGGACGTTTAAAGTTAACGTCACTGATGAAGATCTAGATCCACTTTCATTAAAACTCTGGATTAAAAGAGCAAACGAATCAACCTGGATACTTGCAAATTCAAGTAGTTATATAGACAATCCAGATTTAAATGGAGCAATAAACAAAACAATAACTTTAACATTCAAGAATCCATCAGTCTTTCAAACAAAACAAGGAGAATGGTACTATTACTTTGAAGCCGAAGATATAAGAAATTATGTTGGAAACACAAGCATACGCAGCTTCTTCGTTGAAAAAGATGATGTAATCATTTCTCTTGTAGCTGGTAATGGAACTTCAGTTTGGAGAAACGGAACTGATATAGCAAAGCTTGTTGTTTATGTTTATGATTTAGATAGAGAAGAACCAGCTAACGACGCTAACGTAACCTTCTTTGTAACCCTGAATGGAAGCATCTTTGATTCAGGAACTATTGTATATTCAAACGGTACAGGTTATGCTACTTTTGAATTTGATCCAGGTTGCGATCCACTCTACAAAACAGGAATTCAATATTGGAAAGCAGCTATTGTTAGTGATGATTATTACAAGCCGGCATCTTCTTCCAACTTTACAATAACGATAAAATCACAAATTAACTTGAGAGTAGATTATCCTAATGGAGACGCATTCCTAAGAGGAACTCCAGCACCATTCTACGTTTCAGTGTATGACGAATGCGAATATGTAAACGGAGCTGATGTACTATTGTATGGAGTTTGGGGTACAAATCAATTCAGCTGTACTCCTGTTTACGATATGAATAATGGAACATACAATTGTACTTTTGATACAAGCGGAAAGCCATTTGGTTGGTATTCTATAAAGATGATGGCGAGAAAAATCTATTACTCTGAATATCCGTCATACACTACAATAACAAAACCAAACGCATTCTTCGTAGCATCTAAGCCAACAATAACTTCATTTACAATAGATCATTACTATGGTGGTTGGGGAGAATTGTATAATTTCAACGTTAGAATAACAGATACAGATTCAAGTCCAAACAATGTGACACTATGGAAGAGTTATGATAATGTAACTTGGATTTATGTTGATTCTCAAGTTGTTACTCCAAGTTATAGCGATTATCCTGTTAGCTTTTCAAAGAGATTTGACTGTAGCGATTATCTTACAAATTCAACAGTCTTCTTTAAAGTTACTACAGTAGATGTTAACGGATTTAATGATACAAGCGCTAGCTTGAATATAACTTTTGAGAAAGATGATGTAACGATTAATTTAGCGTCAGATAGTTCAACCACAGTAAGAAGAATTGGAGATAACTTAGCATATTTGAGAGCAATCGTTTACGATTCTGATAGAGGAGTATATCCAAATGATGCTAACTTAACAATTTGGATTACAAGAGATGGTAGAAACTATGATTACTTCCTTAACTGCACTTCATCGAACGGAAATTGTACAGTTTATTATAATCCAGATTGCTCATCAAAAGAAGGAATTCAATACTGGTTCGCTCAAAGTGGAGATGCTTGCTATAAACAAGTAAACTCAACCAACAGAACTCTAACTGTCATCGGTCAATTAAATGTATCTATAATAAATCCAGCTGCTAATTCAATATTGCAGAGAGGAGTTGTTAATGTATTTAATGCTAGCGTTTATGATGAATGCTTGAATTTAAGGCCAAATGCAACAGCAAGATGGTACAACTCAACTTGGAGTTTGTTAGCTAGCGGTCAAAATACAACATGGTTAACTCCAACATCATACAAGTTAGGTTTCGAAAGAATATATGTTAATGTTTCAGAAACCAACTTTGACTCAAACTTCAATTCAACCTCAGTATATATTTATGGATGGTCTAGAGTAAACTTCATTTCACCATCAAACGGAACTACAGTTGATTCAGGATCATTGATAAATCTAGTTTGTAGAGTTTTAGATTTCAACACCTCTCAACCAATCTCCAATTATTCAGTGAAGTTCTTCAAGAATGATGTTTTGATTGGAAGTAGCTTGAGTGATTCGGATGGCTATGCACAAATAGGTTGGAATACATTTGGAGAGCCGGCAGGCAACTATAATGTTAGCTGTAGAATAGAAACCAATTCAACACTCTTTTACACTCCGGCTATCTCTCAATCAAGCATAATAATAACTCTGAAAAGACCTTTGATAATAGATGAAATTATTGCACCACCATTCATTTACAGAAACGATTCGTTCGTTCCAAACAAAGCTAACATAACAGTTCACGTTAGAGATGCACAAATTGGAGACGCAAGTGGAGCAAACGTTTCATTCTACATGTTGAACAATTATATTGGTAGTTGCTTAACGAATTCAACTGGCTATTGTTCTTTAATTAACCTCGACTTCCCAGATAACTTTACTCCAAGCTTGGTAACAATATACATAAACGCAACGAGAGATGTTAACGAGCCATCTGAAACTGTAAATACAAGCATACAAGTAAAAGGAATTCTATATGCA
>JAJHRL010000024.1 GCA_020832825.1 Candidatus Aenigmatarchaeota archaeon
TACCCTAAGAAACTGTTTCTTCTTTTTTCTTCAAAAACTCCCTTTCTATTAACCTTACATAGGCAGGCCTAGTTATAAGCAAATCTATTAAAGTACCAACAGTTGTTGTTATTGCAAAACCTTTCAAGCTTCCTAGACCAAGGAATGCTAAAGGTAACATAGCAAAAACTAAGAGAGTGGAGGAGTTATAAACTATTTCCATTCCAGCTTCAACGCTTTCTTCTATTCTTTTCTTCTTCTCCAAAACAAATTGATCAGTCAAAGTTATTAGTTCTCCAGAATTTCCAATTACTGATACTAAACCTGCTATTGTTGGTATGTCTATGGTCCATTTTCCAATAACAACGAATCCAGAAATTAAAACAGCAACAAAAATTGTTAATGCTCTAATCAACGATTTTACCTCTTTATAAACTATAACCAGGATTAAAGAAAGGATAACAATTATTCCTGCAACTATTTGTGAAGAGGCAATGCCTAGAATTATAATTAACTCACAGACAGCAACCATCAAAATGTAAAGGCTAATTTTCAAATTTCTGTATCTTATCATGCTTAAAAGAAGAACAGCAACTAAGTTTGCAATTAAAATATAAATTGTTGATTCAAAAAGCTTTTTTCCTTCCGTTTGAGTTATTGTTTCCACTCTTTCAATTTTTAGTTCAACAGGCAAACTTCCTGACTTTAGAATACTTTGCAATCTTAATTTTTCTAGCGTTGCTTCTTCCAAAGTTTTTCTCCAACCTTCTATTGATGGGGTTGTTATTGGTTCGCCAGCAATGTTGCTAACGATATTTAATTCAGTTATAGGCTTTCTATCAAGATACAAAACAAGCCTTGGTCTAATGTAAAGCTGCCCACCAGAATAATAAGTTGGCTGACCTTTTGTAACTAGAGCAAATCTTTCAGCACCTTCTTTACTTATTTGAATAGTAAATACGAACTTGTAACCATCTCCATATCTTACAATATAATTTCTTTGAACGTCAGTGAAAATGTTCTCTATATCTTTTGCAGTAAAGACATTTGCTGCGATTATAACTCTGTCTTCTGTTTTGTTTACAATTTCATATTTTATTCCATCTAGGTAAAAACCTTCGCTTATGTTGAATGTTTGGTTCAATATCTCTATTGTTTCATTTGAAATTTCAAATTGGATTTCTGTTCCATTAAAGACAATTGAACCTTTTCCATTAGTTAAGGTTACAACATCAACGACTTTTCCTTCAAAATAACCTTGTTTTATTAAAAAGTTTCTTATATCATCTTCTGTTAAGCCAGCAGCTTCTATTTGAATTAAATCTTCTGATACTGGCAAAACTTTAATATCGCTCAAACCATAAGCGTTCAATCTTTCAGTTAAGATTTTTGCTATTTCTTGTGTTTGTGTTTCGGTAGTATTACTAATTATTCTCAATAAAACTCTTGTTCCACCTTCAATGTCTATTCCGAAGTTCAAAACTTTCGTTTTTTGTTCTCTAAGAGAAAAACCAAGATTTTTGTCTTCAATAGCAACGCAAGATGCAGGTTGTCCATTAGAAACTATTGGCATAAAATCTCCTTTCTTAACATTTTCTAGAGCTTCTCTAAAATCTTCTAAAGAGCCAATTATTTTTCCACCTACTTGAGTAATCTTATCTCCAACTTTCACGTTTTGGCATTTTGCACTTTCGTTGACAAAAGAAACTTCCAACCACGAAACTGGAAAGAAGATTCTAGACAGTGAAGCAATTGAAATTAAAATAGTAAAGATAAGTACTAATACTTCAATGTTTTTTAGCAAACACAATCACCTCTATAAGGGCAGCATTCAGTATCCAAGTGTTTATGAGGTCTGCTATAAATCCTATTATTTGTATTTTTGCGATGTTTATTAGAAAAGAAGAGTTTGTTAGAAAAAGGACAATCAACATAGAGATAATTAAGCCTGCATTTATAGTAGCTCCGGTTATTAAACCCTTCTTATACTGCTCATAAAATTCTTCCTCTCTAGACAATACCTTTGTCGCTAGGATAACATTTGTATCTATAGCAAAGGCTATCAACATTAGCATAGAGGAAAAACCTGCAAAGGAAATTTTTTGATTTAACAAATTCATTATTCCAAAAACAGCAATAATGTTTGCTAGAGAAGACAATATGATTGTGAACCCTATTACTGGATTTTTGTAAATGAATAAGTTCGTTATAAAAAGAAGTATGTAAGCTATTGCTAGTAAAGTTGCTACTTGAGAAAAGAACATACTACCTAGCTCTGGGCCAACAAATTGCACAGAATATTCAATTGGATAAAGATTCCTTAAGTTTAAGAGGGATATTACTTCTTGAGCTTGAATGTTTTTTTCTGCTAAGATTTTAACTGATGTAAATCCTTCTGAAGTTTTCGAGGAAGATAGAATAAAGTTGTCTATCTTCTGTTTTAATGTTGACTCTAATTCTTTCATATCCACACTTTTATTGAAAATTAGAGTTATAGAAGTTCCACCCTTCAAATCAACATCCTTCAAGAAAAAATCTCCAGTTTTTGAGTAAACTTGGTATATCCCAAATAGAGATATTGCTAACAATATCAAAGGTATTGGTAATAGTTTTGCAATCTTTAATTTCATTTAAATCTTTATAGAAGCAACGAATAAAAAGAAAAAGATAAGCTTATTTTTGTTTGTATTTCTTTTCTAGGTAAGTGTCTAATAAATTTCCAGCTACAGCACCGAATGTGATAAAAAATATATCCCAGGGATCAGAAAGGTTGTATTGGTTAAACAACCTTCTTAAAATTGTTGGTAGTTTTGATTTAATTTCTGGCGAAGCATCTATAATTTCTTTTATAGTTCCCAGTTCCGCAGCAGTCCCAACAGATAAACCTCCTTCAAATTCGTCATTATCTTTCCTTCCAAAGTATCTGTAAATTGATCTAATTATCTTTTCTCCTAAAAATCCTGCAACAAAATTTATCGAAGCATCCAAATACGGATTATACTCAACTTTTCCTGCAGCTCTTGCTACAACATATGTTGCGGTTATTCCTGCAGGTATACCATATAACATTAAACTTTAAATACTTTTATTCATCGACCAGTAGCAAAATTTACTCTAAATTTCTGTAAAACTTCAACAAGTTGTTTTAAAGATCTTATCATAGTGTTGGCTTTTTTGTTTTTTAGTCCGATTGTCAAGAAACCAAATTCGGTAGCTCCTAATATTTCATCGTCATCATGCCCAAGAAAAACAGCTTTATCAACAAGATTTTTGAAATGTTTGAAAGCCTCTGGTTTTTCACATTTTAGATCATGAGAACTGTAGATTTTATCGAAGTATTTTAAAATTCCTAGAATTTTCAATTCCTCTTTCTTAAGTTTGCTTGGTTTTATTGCATCTGTTATTCCAATAATTTTTATTCCTATTCTCTTGAGTTTTCTTAAAACATTTTTTGCATTTTTATCTAGTTTTAAAAACATTTTGCAATTTTTTATTTCAAACTTGATGTATTCTCTTGCCAGTTTCTTGTAATTCTTTTTATCGATTTGTTTGAATAACTTTTCTTCAAATTCGTAGTAGTTTATCTTACCGACTCTCACCAATTTCCTGTATTTGGAAAGAAATTCTTCTCTTGTTTTGTATAAAACTTCAAAGTTTAGATTGTGTTCTTTACAAAACTTTTTCAAAAGATTTTCATATCCTTTGTCATTTTTCAAAATCCAAATTCCTACCAAATCTGTTAGAAGAATTGGTGTTTTCATTCAAGATTTTTGTTTGCTTGAATAAATTTAGCCCTGGGAGGGATTTGAACCCTCAACCTCCCGCTTACGAGGCGGGTGCTCTACCTAGTTGAGCTACCAGGGCACTTCAATAAGAAATTTTGTCGTATACGATAATAATTTTCCACTACTGAAAGGTTATATTTTCGCCAAACAATATATTTTATGGTTGAGTATAGAGAGGAAAGGGAAACACTCTTCTGGAAGAAAAATAAAAGAGGAGTGAAATGCAAGATTTGCTTGCTAGAATGTAATATTCCGGAAAGAAAGTTGGGAGAATGTGGCGTAAGGCAAAATACAGAAGGAGAGTTAGTAATTAAAGAGTATGGTAGTGTTGAAGGTCTTGAGATCAATAGAATTGAAGAGAGGAACATGTACAACTATCTACCACAAACTTTGACTCTTGCGGTAGAGATGAAATCAACAAAACAGTTTCAGTTTCTCCCACCATTAAAAAAATTTGGAAAAAAACTAAAGCCAGTTGAATTAGTTTCATATGCCAAAGAAAGAGGCGCAAGATCAATAATTTTCACAGGAACGGAATTTGTAGGGCATTATGAATATGTTATAAAAGTTTTTAGAGAGGCTAGGAGAAACAATATTAGAACAATTCTGGCAATGACGGGCTTGATAAATGAGGATCCAATTAAGAAAATTTCGAAATATACTGATGCTCTTCTGGTTTACTTCTTCGCATCTGGCAATAAAGAATATTATAGAAAAAACATGCTGGTTAAAAATGTTGAAAGGGTTTATGATGTTATTAAGATGTTTGCAAAGTATAGAGTTTTCATAGAGATCGCAAACTTTTTGGTTAAAAAATATGAGGGCATAGAAGAATGCAAAAGTCTAGCCAGTTGGATTGTTAACAATTTAGGCGCAGAGGTTCCGTTCCATATCTTGAAGGGAGCAACAAAA
Source organism: Candidatus Aenigmatarchaeota archaeon (assembly GCA_020832825.1). Classification (GTDB taxonomy): domain Archaea; phylum Aenigmatarchaeota; class Aenigmatarchaeia; order CG10238-14; family SpSt-28; genus SpSt-28. The sequence continues at coordinate 4,677 of JAJHRL010000024.1, forward strand.
CTAAATATCTCTCAGCTTAAAGAATATTTTACAGCATGTAAAGATGTTGGTTTAAGATATGTTTATGTTGATGGTTCAAAAGATGCATTAATGGAGAGTAGCTATTGTCACAATTGCGAAACTTTATTAGTAGAAAGGGTTGGAAGCAAAGTTAAATCAATTAATTTAATTAATGGTAGATGTCCGAATTGCGGAATAAAACACAATTTCGTTTTCGAGTGAATGATATGGATGAAATAAAAGAGAAAGTTGAGAAAGGTTGGATTCATTCCAAAATGTGGTTTGATGTTTTGGCGGCAACAAAAGAGGCTGCCGAAGAAAGTTTGAAAACTCATATTGAAAAAATAAAAAAGCTAGAGAATTGTATTGTAGTAAGGGAAAATTTCCAAGAAACGATAGAAGTTGAAAAGCCTTTGCCGAGAGTAGAAAAAGGTTATTCTAAGGCTGTTGAGATTGAAATTTTAACAAAAGATATAGAAACTTTGCTTAGCATAACAATATTTTTTGCACCTTCTGCCGTTGAAATTTTGGAGCCAGATAGCCTGAAAATTAGCGCTGCTAGCATACAAACGATAATGAATACAGTAGCTGATTTATTGCATAGGTTTGCTTCTCAAGGAATTGGTGGAGTTGTTATAGCTAGGTCATAAGTTGGTAGAAGTTTTTTATTTTTATTAGGAAAAAGCATATATGGATACTAAAAAGTTTTTATTTGCTTTAGCCACGCTTTTGCTTTCTCTACAAATTAGTTTTGCGAGAATTGATTATTTTGGAATAGATGCGCAAATTCTTGATGATAATAATGCAAGCATAAAATTTACAATTCACAGGACAACAGAATTTAGCTTTAGGTTTTATGGAAACATAAGAAATATTTCGAGTAATGTTAATTGTGTTGTTGAAGGAGAGTTAATTTCTTGTAAGTCTGAAAATGCAACAGCAATAAACATTCAAATTCTTTCTGATGTTGTTGCAAAAGCTGGCAATACTTACAATTTTAACATTCAGCTTGAGCTTAAGGACGATGTTACTAGAGTAACAAGTTTAGTTACTTTACCAGTAGGAATGATAATTAAAGATGAAAGCGAGATATTTCCTTCTGGCTATAGAACATTGAGTAACGGAAGGAATATTCTAGTTTATTGGGAATTGGAGAATGTTTCAAGAACACAGCCTTTGGGTTTCAGAGTTAAATATCAATCAATTCAACCATCTCCAGAAATTTTCAACAGATTTTACTTTTTGATTTTACTTTTGATAATTGTTTTGTTTTTTGTAGCAATGTATGCTTTCAAGAAAAGAAAAGTTATTGTTAGGAAGATAAGTAGGGTTAAACCAGAAAAAATAGTGATGGAAGTTTTGGATGAGTATGAGAAAAAAATTTATGAGATTGTCAAGAAAGCTGGTAAAATAAGGCAAAACGAAATTGTCGAGAAAACAGGATTTTCTAAGGCAAGAGTTTCCAGAGTTTTGAAGAGCTTAGCTGAGAGGAAGCTCGTTAAGGTAGAGAGAAGAGGAAGAACGAATATAGTTGAAGCTTTGAAGAAATAGAAACTTTTGTAGTTATGTTTTTTAACTAGCTTATTTGGAACCTAATTATCGCTAATATGTTAGCCAAAATTCG
>JAJHRL010000025.1 GCA_020832825.1 Candidatus Aenigmatarchaeota archaeon
CTCGCATTTGCATTAACATATTTTTTAATATCGCGAATAACATTTTCCTCTATCCCACTTAAAAGTTTTTTGTTAACACTTTCGCTAGCCTTCTTAGCTTTCCTAGCCTTTTTTGTGAGAGGAGGAAAAATAGAATAGGCTGCTGCTCCTATTGCTAACCCCAAAGCCAAAGGAGCAAGACCTAGAAGTAGAAGAGGCGGTAAAGAAAAAAGCAGGACAAGTTGCTTTTTCATTTTCCTTCTGACTCCTCTTTCCCATTCGGCTGCTTCTTCTAGTTCCTCCTTGCTAATTCCTCTCAATTGGTAAACCAGAGTTTCCAATTCCGGTGGTGATAATAATTTTCTTTCAATATGGTGCAAAAAATCTGGACGTTCCTTAAAAAGATTGTAAAGGTAGTAAGGAACGTAAGGTTTTCTAGAAAGATTCTCCGAAAATTTTATACTCTCTAATTTTCCAGAGGAAATGAAGGCCATTAAGCTTGCTATAAACTCTTTCGTCTCTTGAGAAGAGTTTAGGTAGCTAAGGAGATAGTCCTCCCTCATGAAACTACTTTTAAGTAAAAACTTATATATCTATCGTGAAGTTTAAATGTTTTTCTCAAGTAAAATAAACAATGGGGTTTCTTACATCACTAATTAACAAGCTATTTCCTCCAAATAAGGAGATTTTGGACTTCTATCAACACATTGGAAACATGTACTCTTTTACGTCTTCGAGAAAAAGTGTTGCTGCAATACTAACAACAGCGACATTAGGAGCGATAGGTACCTTGGTAGGTCTCTACTTTTTGAAACCATTGCTTACACAACCCAATAAGGAAGAGCCAAAGAAAACGGACAGCGATAATGATGGATTACCAGATGATGTTGAAACTCGTATTGGAACTGATCCTTATAAACCAAATCCTAACGTAAAGTATGCTATAGATCTAGGTTTAACAAAGAGAGAGTATATTGATGTTGTTAAACCTTTGGATAATGATAGAATTCAGAATAGTAATGAAAGACAATTTGTTGAGTTAATGGCCAATAACAGGAAAATTTTGGATGTTCCTACTTTCTTAAATTTTCTGAAGGAAAAAGCTTCTGATGGTATAATAACAGATGAAGAATTAAAACATTCTAGTAACTTTGCAAGTTTGGTTAATCGCTTGTATGATGAAATTTTCAATTTAAAAAATCTGTATGAAAACAATCCTAAATTGAAAATAGAAGACCCGATGAAAACAATTGATTATTCTTCTGGCTTAGGATTAAGGCTAGGTTTTGACAAAGAATTAGCTACAAATGCAACAGCAAAAGCTATTGGATATTATGGTATTGCAATTGTTGATAGAAAGTTGCCAGAAAATTTTGATGAAATTTCTCTATTGACAAAGGCTACACAAATTGATAAATATGGCGATAAGCTTGTTGATTTTTCACCAATAGTTTTTAAATCAGTAGATGGGTATAATTTTGTTTTGATTCCAGATGCAGGAAGAGAAACTTGGATGCTTGCAAAACATATGAAATTAATTATTGATTCAGGTTTTGATATTACACAACATCCTGAAATGTTTGAAGGGTTAAATGGAAAAATAATTGCAAACGCTTATTCAATTTTTGATGCAAAATATGGAATAAATTATATAGAGCAAACTCTTAATGGAAGAACTCTTAAGCCAACAGATAATGATGTTTTGGATTTGATAATGCTTCAGTGGATTTTATATTCTAATAAAGCTCCTCAGTTAGGAGGAGGAAATAAACCTTATAATAGAGATTTTCCTTGGTACGATTCTGATAAGTTAGATGTTTTATACCAAGATGTTAACACAAGAAGGCAAGCTTTATTGTTTTTGTTCCATCTTGATAATGGAACGTTTGATATGGAGAAAGGAAAAGTTGTTGTTGGAATTGAAGGGGCAAAAATAGCTTTAATACAAGCTGAAAAAGAGTATGAAACTATAAGTAAGTTGTATCCGGATGGTAAAATCGGAAGATGGAATGAAGATCCAAGAAACTTCTATTATGGATGGTTAGTTGATAGGCAGAATAACGGTTTGAGTAATACTGTTTATCAGTATATTGGAATTAAATTGGGTGAGTATAGAAACGATGATGAATTCATACAATTAGCTAATCAAAGAAATGCTATTGATCAGTACATTACAAAAAACTGGAAATATTGGGATTTGGTTAAGTTTGCAATGGGGTATGAAAGATGGAAGTATACAACTGTGCCTAATATGATAGAAAGACATACAATTAACTATTCCATACCACAGACTCTAAAAGCTTTTGGTTTCCCAGCTTATTGGGTTGAAATAAGACCAACCCCAGAAGGATCAGCCTATTATGAATGGACTGTTTCACTACCAGATTACATTGCCAATAAACTAAAAAGTGAGTTTAATGATAAAATAATAATCGGAGCAGCAAATGGTTTTGGATTGTATTTTTGTAAAGATGGATTAATAAAAGATGGAATAAGTGAGATCTTTGGATTTAGTGGAGGAACAGGTTTGTTAGCAGATAAACAACCTTCTCTTGGGTTAGGATGGAACTTTAAATTTTACCTTTTGAAAAAATAAGAAAATGGATTAATTAGCAAATCGATCAATGTTAATTTTTTGCTAGCTTGATTATTAGCGTTTTCATTTGAAGAACTGACAAATCCTTCTGGCGGATCGCAAATATATTGGTTATTGCACATTCTTGTACCTTTAGCTACGCAACTACCACTTAATCTACAACTTGACGGTAGAGAAGGATCTCTATCACAGCACCATCCACCTTCACATTCATCATTTTTTCCGCATCTTTCTATTGTTTTGCATGTGTGTGTATTAATATCACAATACATCTTCAAATGATTGGTTGAATTGTACTTCGGACAATCTGAATCGCTTTGACAGCAAATAGTTCCTGTATTTGGATTTTGCACTCCTTTACACTCATAGTCTGCACAATCTGTATACCCATCGCAATCATTGTCATACCCATCAAAACACTCTTGCCAAGGTAAACCATCTTCGAGCTCAAAGTGCGAGGAATTGATAGCATTAGTAGGAAGCCACATCCAAGTAGCTTGAGAAGGAGTTGGGGGGTATGGAAGGTATGGCCACATATATACACACGTCCATGAAATTCCTGCCACCACTTGCTCGCATGCATTACCATAGCACCATATCTCCTGACAACTAGAGTCGCATAAGACATCTATTTCAGGATAAGAAGTATGTCTATGAGTAAAATTAGCAGGCTGCTCGTCGCACTCTTGAGGTGCTCCACAAGCCGATTCGCATTTCTTATCTCCTGGATTTTGGTATGGACTAGGGCAGTAAATATCATTGGTGTCTCCTAACACAGAAACCTCCACAGGATGAAAATAAGGATAACTACATACTATACACTTTTGTTCACTTCCATCCCAAACTCCATAGTAGTAATAGGGGTTATAGGAACAGTATACAATACAGAATTTACCATCTCCACTATCACCCCATATCTTTGTATAGTTCGGGCAGATATCTAATCCGGCTGCATCGTGCTCTCGATTAACTACTTTTACGGAGACGAGCTCACCGTAACATCTAACAAAACGGTCTACATAATCTGACTCGCTAAGGTAATATGAACAGGAGCGATCTGAAATATCGTAACACCGGCCATTCACACAATCCTCGATCTCACAATAATCTGGGGGGCCACTCGGAGGGATACTTACCCGAGTTACCCCAGCTGCATAGTCTCCTGATACGCCACAGGACGCAAGGTACGGCCCCCCCATAAAAAATATGCAGAATTCTATGTCGCGAGCAGCTGCAATTTTTAGTATTATCATAACAAAAAAGGATATAAATAGTAAACTGGCACATATCGAAACCAACTTTTCTTTCTCTAAATTTTTTTTGCTCATCCTTCTCTCACCAGCCTCTCAGTATATTTTTTGAACTCCAGAATTAAATTTTTCATTCTTTCCTTATCTAATAGTTCACTTTGATTGGTTACTTTATTAACTAGCATAAGATAGTTATTGTTCTCGTCTAAAAATGCTATCGTTCTTAAATAAAATGTAACCGTTCTTCTTCTTGCCACCTCTTCTATGAAAATCCCACGATATTTTCCAATGGAAATTTCTTCATATTGCATAGACGAGGGAAGAGTAGTATTGAACTTTTTAAAACATTCTCCGGCTGTTTTTTTATCTAAAGGTATTCCAAAACTAAACATCAAAGAGCTATTACTGTTATTTATGAAATATATTGCCTCCCAGTATTTCTCTGCAGTAAAGATATTGCTTCCTGATGTGCAAAAATAGCTTCTATTTCCTGTTGTCACATTTCCTTTAATCAATAAAGCACAATCAAAACGATCTATTTTACTTGGAAAAGGATAGCACCCACTCTCTATATACTTTTGAATTGAAGTGGTTTTTTTGAAAAAGAAAAATGCAACACTTAGAAGGGAAATAGTAAGTAAGAAAACAATCCATCTTTTTCTTTTCCACATATTCAAAATTATCTGACTAGTTTATAAATTTTCAAAGTTCTACTCCACAACAATCGTTATCCTTCTATTATTCTTTCCTTTATTTTCCCTCTTAACAATTTTTATTCTTCCAACTTCTTTCGTTGACTTAACATGAGTTCCTCCATCTAATTGCAAATCTATATCTCCAATTCCAACAACCCTCAACACATCAAACTTTTCATACTTGCTTTCATCCATCAATCTTTTCAACTCAGGATGCTTTTCTAGCTCTTCTTTACTAATTATTTTAGAGAAAACTGGCAAATCTTTTTCCACAATTTCATTAGCTTTCTCCTCAATAAATTTAACAACTTCATCATCAAGCTTTTCCAAATTGAAATCCATTCTTGCCCTGTCTTCATAAATTTGACTTCCTGTAAATTTTATATTACCAAAAGCTTTTACTAAAACAGCAGAAATTATGTGAGCTGCCGTATGCAAACGCATTATTTTATGCCTTCTCTCCCAATCAATTTTTCCATGAACTATATCGTTAATTTTAAAATCTGGCTCTCTTTCTAACAAATGAACAATGTTTCCATTAGAATCATAATAAGTATCAACAACCTTTATCCCATTAATTTCTCCTATATCCCCTGGCTGACCACCACTTCTAGCATAAAAAGCAGTTTTATCCAAAATAACTTCTTTTCCTCTAACCTCCAAAACTTTTGCATCGAATTCTTTCAAATAAGCATCTTTCCAAAAAAGTTTTTCTGTCATTAGTAAATTTATTAAAAAGGTAGGATAAAAGCTTATCCAGCGATAATGACATTTTAGAAGTAGTTAACTGATTGTTAACGATTTTCATGTCAAATTTAAATAACGGGAAATCTAAAACGCTAATGACATAATCATTCTTAAACATCAGTAAACTAAAAATTCTATTTTAGTTAGAAAAGAGAATTATCTATTAAATTCGAGTGTAAAATTTTATTATGAAGTGGTTAAATAAAAAAACAATATTACTAGAAAAGGAACTAAACGAGCTAGATAAGCTTTTACTAAGCTTCGTAGGAATATTGGAAAAGTATTTTGAATATGTAGTTGTTTCTGGCTATGTTTCAATGCTTTTTGGAAGAAGCAGAGCAACCGAAGACATAGATGTCTTGGTTAAAGAAATAAACGAGAGAAAATTCTCTGAATTTTGGAAAGAAATAAACAAATCATTTTGGTGTTTAAATGCGAAAACTTTAAAAGAAGCTTTAAGCTTAGTAAAAGAAAGTAGCTTAAGATTTGCAAGAAAGAATGAGATTATTCCAAATATAGAACTCAAAACTTGTAAAAAAAGAATTGATTTTCTAACAATAGATGAAAAGATTAAAGTGGTTTTAGCCAACAAAAAATCGATTTTTATTTCACCAATAGAGCTACAGATTGCTTACAAAGAAGAAGTTTTAAAAAGTGAGAAAGATTTAGAGGACGCGCTTTATT
>JAJHRL010000026.1 GCA_020832825.1 Candidatus Aenigmatarchaeota archaeon
AAATGCACATAATTATTATGTGCAAAAGCACAAAAATTGGAGGTGAGATAAATGTTTTGGGGAAGAGGGTATAGATGGATGTTTTGGCTAACAGGAATGCTAGGATGGATGAGAGCAGGAGTTTTACCACCTTGCTTACAGTATTTGAGTAGAGAACAACAAATAGAGTTTTTGAAAACTCAACAAGAGCATCTGAAAAAAGCTTTAGAAGAAATAGAAAACAAAATAAAGAAACTTTCGGAAAAGAAAGAAGGTTAGTGAAATTTTTTTCTTTTTAGTCTCCTTTTATTACTGCTATTGGTCTCAATCTTACAATTTTTCTTGCGATTCCTGCTTTTTCACAAACTTCAACAACATCATCTACATTTTTATATGCTTCGGGGGCCTCTTCGGCAACACCTTTCCAACTCCATGCTTTAACCAATATTCCTTTCTGTTCTAATCTTCTTGCAACTTCCTCTCCTCTAACATTCTTAACCATTTTTGCTCTTGAAGCAACTCTTCCTGAACCATGCGCAATAGAAGCAAATGTTATTTCTTCTGCTTTCTTTGTTCCAATCATTATATAGCTGGCAGTTCCCATTGATCCTGGAATCAACACTGGCTGACCGATACCCTTATATTTCAATGGAACATCTGGCCAATCCGGACCAAAAGCTCTTGTAGCACCTTTTCTATGAACCAATACTTTCATCTTTTTTCCATCTATCTCATGCTCTTCCAATTTGGCCATATTGTGCGTAATATCGTATATCAGTTTCAAACCAAGGCTTTCCGCATCTTTATTGAAAACCTTTTCAAAACTTTCTCTAACCCAATGCATAATCATTTGTCTATTTGCGAAAGCGAAGTTTGCTGCAGCATTCATTGCAGCAAAATAATCGTAGAAAAGTTTCGAGCCGCTTGGAGCAAAAGCTAATTCTCTATCTGGCAATTTTCTCAACAAGTCTTTATGCTCTCTTTCCATGAATTGCAAGTAATCTGTAGCAACTTGATGTCCGAGACCTCTTGAACCAGTGTGAATCATAACTGTTACTTGATTTTCTTGCTCTATTCCAAAAACTTTCGCTACATCAGGATTGTAAATCTTATCTACAACTTGAATTTCGAGAAAATGATTACCAGAACCTAAAGTTCCCAATTGATCTTTTCCTCTGTCTATTGCTTTCTTTGAAACTTTATCAGGCTCAGCATATTTTTCTTCACTTCCCTTATCCTCTATGTATTCCAAATCTTCTTTCCAACCATAACCATTTTCAACTGCCCATTTAGCTCCATATTTTAGAACTTCGTGCATTTTTTCTGATGCTAATTTTATTGTTCCACCTTTTCCTACTCCAGCTGGGACAGCTCTAAAGATTTCTTCTAGTAGTTGTTTCAAATGTGGTTTTATCTCATCATAAGTGAAATTAGTTCTCAATACTCTAACTCCACAGTTTATATCGAAGCCGACTCCACCTGGAGAAATTCCTCCCTCTTCATAGCTAATTGCTGCTACTCCTCCTATCGGAAAACCATAACCAAAGTGCATATCCGGCATTGCTAAGGACCATTTTTGTATACCAGGCAAAAATGCAACGTTTGCTACTTGCTCTACAGCTCCCTCTTCAACTTCTTTCAACAACTTTTCTGAAAGGAAGATCCTACCTGGAACCCTCATTCCTGGTTTTGCATCTTTCGGCAATTCCCATTCATAGTCGCTAATTTTCTTAAGTTTGTCTTTCAAGCTAATTTTAACCACCCCAATTGAATTTTAACATTTTATTGGCGTGCAGAACTAGCTGCACGCACCGTTTCCGCAAATTTAGCAGCGGTGCGTGCCAACAAATTTTTCAGATACTTAACATTTGAAAAGTTGATTTAAAAGCTTTAAGTTTTGATAAAGTTTGAAAGAGTAATTAAGTTTATAGAGTTTAAAAAGAAATTAAAATAAGGTGGTTGAATGAGCAAAATTCTACCAATGTTGTTGATAACATTGCTAGTATTCTCAGTAACATCAGTATTTCTTGTAAAAGCACAAACAAGTAACTCAGATATAGAAAAATTAGTATTTATCCATTACAAGAAAGGTTCAGGAAAACCACCAGTAGAAGTTTTAAAATGTGAAGAACCAAACGTATTAGATATTGCTAAGGAATTGTATGTCAGTAAAGGAGCAAGTCTTCAAACAATGGCTAAGCTGAAAACACCAAAATGCTATACTTTCTTAACACCAACGAAAGTTAAGTGGAAAACATTACCAGTAAATTATGTGATAAATCCAATTGATCCTGTACAATCGTCAGATGAAAGTGAAGTTGTTTCAGCAATATACAATGCAGCCGAAGAATGGGACTCTCATACAAATACTAAACTATTTAATACTCCAACTACAACAGACAATTTGACACCAGGGAATCGAGATTATAAAAATGTGGTTGGGTTTGGAAACTATAGCGATCCAGATGTCATAGCTGTAACAACAGTTTGGTATAACAGAGCAACGAATCAAATAGTAGAATTCGATATAATGCTTGATGTAGATTGGACTTGGGGAGATGCAGTAGCACAATGCAATTCAAACGAAACTTTCACAAATTCAACTTGCACAATTATGGACCTTCAAAATATAGCAACACATGAATTTGGACATGGAATTGGTCTAGGAGATGTTTATGATTCAAGTTGTTCAGAAGTAACGATGTATGGTCTTTCAGATTATGGAGAAGTTAAGAAGAGAACTTTAGAGCAAGCAGATATAAAAGGACTACAAATCCTATATGGAGCCTAGAAAACTTTTTCCTTTCTTTTTTAGTTGCAAGTTTTTAAAATGAATTTAGATTTCAGATAAATTAAAAATGAAAAAGGGGGTGAATGTATCTCTTATCTTGTTATACTTGCATTTTTAACAATCTCATAAAGTTTTCTTGCTTTTTCATCTTTTTCAAAGTGATTTCTTATTGGTTCTAAAATTAAGTTCAAATGCTCAGCGACTGCGTTTTTCAAGTCAAGAGGATGGACTTTTCCTTCAGCATATGCTTTGGCAAACTCTTCATAACTTTTGAATTCTATCTTTCCACCAAACTTTTCCTCTCTTTTTATTACAAAACTGTCAAACTTCCTGAAAATTATGTATCTAACAATTTCAACTACCGGATTGTCTTCTAATTGTTTGGGAGGACAAAATGCATTGAGTATTTTCTTCTTAATTTCTTCTTCACTATCATGAATGAAAATAGCAGTCTCCGGCTTGCTTTTACTCATTTTAAAGCTAATTTGTTTGTTTATTGATTCATTTTCATCAAAAGATCCCATTCTTCCAGAAGCTTGTAAACCCATTAACAAATGATGATGTATAGCTACAGGCTTTTTCCTTCCCAATTCTTCAACAATTTCTCTAACTAGCATATTTACTTTTCTTTGGTCCATTCCAAGCTGACAAATATCAACACCTTTTTTATCGTTTAGCATTAAAACGTCTGTAGCTTGCATTAGAGGATAAATTAGCAAGGAAGGATTTTTTACTTCGCTTTCCTCTCTTCCAGCAATCGTTACAGCTCTTAATGTTCTTTTTATCGTTACAAGCTTTGAGATTTTTAGAAAAGTTTCCCAATATTCTGGATCTTTAATCAAATCACTACACCAAACAATTTTTATTTTGCTTACATCTACTCCACAAGCTTTCCATCCTTCTATGAAGTATTCTCCAGCTTTCCTTATCAGCTCTAAATTTCCACCTAACTTATTGTTTAAGTATGCAAACCAGTCCGCGATGTAAAGTATGAAATCAATTTTCGCTTCGATGAAATCTTGAAGTTTTATTGCTCTTAGTAAACCAGTACCAATATGCATTAAACCGCTTGGTTCAAATCCATCATAAGCAACAATTCTATCTTTTGTTTTCAAAAGTTCTATAAGTTCTTCCTCAGTTATTATTTCTTCGGTTGGTTCTCTTTTAATTAATTCAAACCTTTCTTGCCAATCCATTTCTTAATTAAAATTGGAAACTTATAAGGGCATGTGTCACATTTAGCTGACCATTTTACTCCAAGCAAATTTTTTATTGAGAAGTTCGCAAAAGTTAAAAACCATGAGAAAAGAATTTAAACTCAAATGCTTGTAAAAAGTTTTAGGCTAAAAAAGAAAAATAATTTATCGTGGCCGCGATAGCGTAGCCTGGTTAGCGCGGGGGCCTGTGGAGCCCTATGCCCGGGTTCAAATCCCGGTCGCGGCCCTTAACTTCACTAAAAAGTGAATTTTATGGTAAAAGCGATATTACTCTTTTCAACAGGTTTAGACAGTTTATTAGCATTTCATTTGCTAAGGAGAAGTGGAGTTGAGATTATTGTTTTAGTCATCAAAACACCATTCAACAAGATTAATGAAGCTGTTTTGAATGAGATAAAGAAAGAGGCTAAGGTTATCATTTACGAAGTAAAAGACGATTACTTACAAATTGTAAAAAATCCAAAGTTCGGTTATGGGAAACAAGTAAATCCTTGCATTGATTGTAAGATTTACATGTACAAGATTGCAAAGAAATTTTTAGAAGAAGAAAAAGCTGATTTTATAGCTACAGGAGAAGTCCTGAACCAAAGAAGCTTTTCTCAAACTTTAGATAAATTGAAGTTAATTGAAAAAGAAGCTGGTGTTGAGGGATTAGTTGTTAGGCCTTTATCCGGCAAGCTTCTTCCTAGAACTTTGACAGAGGAAAAAGGATTGATTGATAGAGAGAAACTTTTAGATATTAAAGGTAGAGGAAGAAAAAAGCAACTTCAATTGGTTAAAGATTTAGGAATATCAGTTTACTCTCAGCCTGCTGGTGGCTGTTTGCTTACAGATCCAATGTTTTCAAAAAGACTGAAAGATTTGATGGAACACAATCCAAACTTTAATACAGAAGATGTTGAATTGCTAAAAATAGGAAGACATTTTAGAATTGGAAAATCTAAGCTAATTCTTGGGAGAGATGAAAGCGAAAGCAAGCTTTTGGAAAAAATAAGAAACCATCTTGTTTTAAAGCCAAAAAGCAAAGGACCGAGTGGAATTTTTATTGGAGAAGAAAGTGATTTAATGTTAGCTTGTGAAGTACTAGCAAGTTATTGCAAAGACGAGAAAGTTGTTATTGAGTTATTGAAAAATGGAGAGAAAATAAAAGAAGTTGAAGTTGAGAGAAAGAATAAAGAAGAATTTAGAAAATATATAATTGGTTAAATTTTCGAGAAAACGATCTTCCATAGTTTTGTTGGATTTAATTTCATTCCTTTAGCAGCTTCAAATTCATCAAAAGTTTTAAATTTCTTTTTTGATTTTAATGGTGAAATTAGAATAGGAACATTTCCAAATTCATGCTTTCTCGTTTTACATGAAGTTATGTGGTCTGTTGTTATTACAATCCTTCCTTCAAAATTTCTGTAATTTTCCAAATATTTGTCAAACTCTTCTATAACTCTCTTCTTTTTCTCAAAATCTCCATCATGAGCTGCTTCATCAGTCCATTTTATGTGAGCATAAATGAAATCATAGCTTGGCAAGCTTTCTTCTATTTTTTCAAAAACAAATCTTATTCCCTTTCTATAATCTAAGCCTTCTGGAATTTCTATTGCATCAAAACCAGCTAGCATGCAAGTCGCTTTCATAACTCCAGCTTCAGAAATTACTAAAGGCTTCACATGAAATCTGCTTCTGAATGAAGGTCTTAACGCCATTATCTTGTTTCCAGGTTCTCTAAAAAGTAAATAATTAGCTGGTGGTAT
>JAJHRL010000030.1 GCA_020832825.1 Candidatus Aenigmatarchaeota archaeon
TATGCCTTACTTATATACCTCATCACTCCTTACGTTTCTAACGTTAGATGGTCAAGAGATATTTTCACGATGCTTACCAAGCCTATATTTTCCTCACTATATAAGTACTGGCCAAATGTTCCAGAGGCGGTTAGAAAGGCAGTAGTTTACCTTTCTACAGTAAAAACTGTAGGAGGTGTAAATCCATTTGATGAAAAAGAGATGAGGAAGACGGCTATAGAGGTGGCTAAAAGCTTATACGAAGTTACAGCTTTAAAAGATGCAGCTAGGGAAGTAATAGAAGGTTTAGAAAGGGGAACAATCGTAGTAACTGATTTAGGAAAAGGGTTTGTTCCTCCCTTTGATAAAGAAGGGAATTCAAGGCTTGGCTATTGTATAAGTGTGAAAGTACTGGAAGGAGAAAGTGTTGAGAAAAATCTTGGATGGAAAATAGCAGATCAAAAACTTTTACAATATGTGGCAGAGCTCTATAGAGTAGATCCAACTCAAATCCTGCAAGATCCATCTAAATACTTGTTTGTCGATTTTGTAAGAGAAGGAGAAAGAATAGTACCAATTGCTTGTATGATCGAAATAGGTGTAAGAAATTACAAAGATGAGGATCTAATGAAGTTTGTTTTGGCAGAAGAGGTGTATCATGCCATACAAATTGCTGAAGTAACACGTCATTTTAGGGAGCGTTTTAGAAGAACAATCTCTACTATTCCTATGAATCCTACAATCTCTTCACAGATTTACACACCTTATGGCTAATAAAGCTTTAAATAATAGGGAAAAAACAAATTATGAGGAAATTTCATTTTCTTATCTTTTTATTCTTTACTTTCTTAGTTGTTTTTACATTTAATATCACAAATGCAGGTCCTAATGATGTTTGGGTGAGCTGTTGTAGTTCTGGTTGTAATTATACTTTTAATCAAAGTCTTTCCTTTGGAGGAAGAACCTATTACTGTTGTCCTAATGGTTGGCAAACTTCTCCTTGCTGTTATCGCTCTAACCCCTCAGTTTTCATATCTCCATCTTCTCAAACAGGCTCCCCAGGCCAAACATTAACTTATAGTGTTAGCATAAAAAACAACGATGTAGCTTGTGGTGTCTCATATTTTAACCTTACATTTCAATCCTGTCCTTCCGGCTTTACATGCAAATTTATTAGTTGCTCGCAAATAGAGGGCGAGGAGTATTGCTTTGACTATGACTCTATATCTATTCCTCTAGGATCCGGTGAAACAAAGTTTATAGATATTAACGTTGCCTCCTCTTCTTCATCTTCAGCAGGAACTTACACATTTACAGTAAAAGCAACAAACGAAAATGCACCAAGCTATTATTCAACAGCTTCAGCCAATTACCAGGTTCCTTGTACTCCACAAAATGTTCCTTACTGTAATATAGCTGGAGCAACATACTTTGCTGATAAGCAAAACTCAGATTGTTCTTATTCCGATAGAGGAGATAATATTTGTAGGTCAGCAGGCTCTTTAGGTCCAAATGATGGCTGTACGGCAGATGTTAATTGTAACGGGAAAACTGCGAACTCTGCTTGGCTAGATGGAAATGTTTGCAATGTCTGTAATTCTACCTGTGGTTATATTTCAACCTATTGCCCTCCTTATAAACCCTCTTCCCATATTCCAGCTTTCGAAGAAACATGCTATTATGGGAGAAGTTGTAATGCTAATTGGCCTTACTGCCGTTATTCTTCAACAGGAACTTTAAGGCAGAATTATTGTGATGTTTGTTCTTCTAATGGAGTAATTCAAGGACAATATTGTCCCTCTCCAGGAACAGTTTCTGGAAGCACTTGCTATTATGGGACTCAATCTTGTAATGGAACAACTTGCAATCTAAAAACTTGTATTTTATCTTCAGGACAAATATGCCATCCAACAGGAGGATGTATTTTATGTAGCACTGAAGGAGAATTTTGTTCATCGGATAGCGACTGTTGTAGTTACTACGTATCTGGTTCTACTTGCTACTACAATCCAATTTGTTCACCAGGAAGAAGAGGAGAAGAATTTTATGTATGTTCTTTCCTTACTTGTAGCTTAGCAGATTCTTGTAGTGCCAATACTTTAATAGTAGGTAAAACTTGTTCACCTTCTGGCTGTTCAGCAGGAACCACTTATACATGTAGTGCATCCTCTCACACAAATTGCCAGCAAGTAGCTTGTGGAGGCTCAATTTATTATTGTACTTACGATGGCTCTTCTTGGGCTTGGAGGACTAGCAAGCCAGCTGAGGTTTGCGATGATGGTATTGATAACGATTGCGATGGCTTAACAGACGATGCTCCTTATTGTTGTTTTCACTCTAACCCTTCAGTTTCCATATCCCCATCTTCTCAAACAGGCTCCCCAGGCCAAACATTAACTTATACTATTACTGTAATAAACAACGACAATTCAGCATGCAACTCATCTACATTTACCCTTTCAGTAACAAGCTGTCCCTCAGGCTTTACTTGTAATCTTGCACAAACAAGCCTAACAATATCTCCTGGATACTCTAATTCAACAACAATTAGTGTTACCTCCTCTTCTACATCTTCAGCAGGAAATTATACATTTACAGTAAAGGCAACAAACCAAAATGCACCGGTCTATTCTTCAACGGTCTTAGCAAATTATAAAGTCTCTGTTACTCCAGCGCCTTGTAATCAAACAACTCCAGAAGTTTATATTTTAACGCCATTCATAGTAAGCGGAGGAAACTTAACAGTTTCTGTATATTTCGAGTGTAGGGAGTGGTATTATCCACGCAATTTAACTCTATCTTTAAAAATAGATGACCAAGAGTGGAAAGAATGCTTTTTGAACAACATAGGTTTGATGACAGAGTTAGGATGGAGTACCGATTGTGATATGACAGGAAGAATGAGTGAGAGTGGCAATTGTGGTTCCGACTCCCAATGGAGTTGTAGTCAAGGAACATGCCATCGTATGTATAACTCCTGGCCAATCTGGGTAAAATCAAATTTCAACTCTAGATCGCTAAACGTTACATTTACATGCAAACTTCCCTATTTAAGCGGAGGCTCACATAACTTAACAGTAACAGCAAAAGTTTATGGGAGTGAAATAGCTTTGAAGCCATCTGTAGTAACATTCAGAGTTGGAGAGGTTGACGGAAGAAAAATAATTGAGCTGCTATTACTACCGTTTAAAATCTTAAGAAGGATCTTTCCATTCTAGAATTTTTATTGTTGAAAATTAATCTATCTAATGACGAAAAAAGCAATTTTACTTTTATTTTTTCTTTTCTTGTTTCATATTTCACAAGCTCAAGTCACTTTGCGATCTGCTACAATTACATTTGTAGTCAACACAATAGAGCTTTATCCTGTAGTTGACTATACTGGCGGGGAACAGTTTATTGGTTTGTTGGGGGATAAAACGAGAATCGATATTTTATGGAATGCAAAATACAATCCAGAAAGTTTAGAAGCAATTAATGTCACTTGCTGGCTAAATTGCAATAATAGCATTGATATAACAAAATGCTATGGTTTCCAAAACTGTAGCTATCAGGGAAAAACAGGAGCAGCAGCTTGTACAATATTTTATCCAAGCTACAATTATTCTGCTTTAAACAATATTACTTGCAAATTCTCCAACCCAAATCGTCCTGAGTTGGAATATAGACTTCCAGAAGGAACGTATCCTCAAAGAGTTTTCTATCCAGTCAAATATTCAGTTTCTGTAAGCGGTGGAACTTACTTTGTTGGAAAAACAATAAGTTTACCTATAACCTTCATTTCTTACAGCTTCTTGAGCGGGAATTATACTGGATTAGCTTACATAGACCCGTCTTATTCATCTTACATTTTGATTGATAATAGCTATAATACCACAAATAACTTGAAATATTCTCAAATTGGTACAGTTTCCCCAAAGATAACGTTACTCTATGTAAATGGGGAGAAAATTCTTTACATAAACACAACAGCAAGCGAGCTACCTTCTTGCACCTCAGATAACAATTGCTCTCGAATAGTTACTGAAGGTTATCAGAAAATATATTGCATAGATGGTAAATGCAATTATGTTTTCGCAATACAAATAGGCTCAGCTTACCTAAGCTTGCCAGAGTATGAGATGAGAGAAGCAGTAATAATTCTTGTCTTGGCTACCTTTTTGTTTTTATTGGCTATAAAGCTTAAAACTTAAGAAACTACAAGCAAAATTTCCCTAATCTTTATGAGTTCAAGAAACATTTTTAGCAATGTAGATATATTTATCTTGCTTCTTCCCAGCTTTCTTTCTTCATAAATTACAGGATAGCTACAAATCTTAAATCCAGCTTTTTTTGCTTTGTATAAAAACTCAACATCCCAAGCCCAAGAGTCTGCCTTAAAATCAATTTTTTCCTTAACTTCTCTCCTGAAAGCTCTGAATGTTGATTGAGTTTCTAGCGATAAACCAAAAAGAAGAAAAACTAAAATTCTAAAACATAAACCAAGTAATTTTCTATGAAAAGGATCTTTCCTTAACCTTCTTGTATTTACTATGTCGCACTCTTTCAACCTTTCGATTAAAGCTGGGATTTTTTCAACAGGATATTGTAAATCGGCGTCAATCAAAACAATGTACTTTCCTTTTGCTAACTTCAAACCATCTCTAATAGCAGAGCCTTTTCCTCTTTTTCTAACCCTCTTTAAAACACTTCCCTCGATTTTAAACTTTTTCATCAAACTTCTAGCAATTTCAGCTGTGTTATCAAAAGAATCATCAACAATTATCAATTCAAAATTTTTTAATTGCAACTTCAACTCTTTAATTTTCTTTAGAAACTCTTCTATTGTTTCTTCTTCGTTAAACGTCGGAACTATTATGCTTATATTCATTTTTCAAATTGGTAGTAGAGCTAAAAATCCAATTAGTAACCAATTGTAGTTAAACAAATTTTTTAATTTTAATTTTTAAAAGCAAAAAATCATGGAGGAATTTGTGAAAAAACTTGAAAAAAGAAGCGAAAGATTCCTTTTGAATGCTGAAAGAGATTTAAAAGATAGAGAATTTGACTCGGCAATGTTTAACGCTGAACAAGAATTACATAATTTTGAGTAAGGGTACGTTTGAAGCTGGCGAGAGAGTCTTGATAGTACCAATAAGCCTATTTCTAGCACTTATCAAAAGTTCTGATTACCATCTGTAAAGTTAAATTTTAACTTTAGAAAATTTAAGATGGGTCCGTA
>JAJHRL010000028.1 GCA_020832825.1 Candidatus Aenigmatarchaeota archaeon
TCCTTCTAACCTATTATTATAAACTCTCCAACTCCCAGAAATGTTAATCAAATTTTTTGGCAAAGAATTATCCAAATAATTATTAAAAAAATCAAAAAATGCTAAGCCTTTTTCCAAAAATTTATCTCCAATCCTTCCTATAACTCCTAAATCAACACTTGGCTCAAAAGTAAAGATAATATTGTTAGAATTTTTATCAATCAAATACTCTCCATCTGAAACCGTTAAACTGACAACAGATTTACTGCCTTCAGCACCGCTTGCTACTCTTTCTATTGTTGATGCTAACAATTCTAAATTGCCTCTAGCTTCGCTCATCACATTATTAGCAACGCTTCTTTCCATTGCTGGTTTAATTCCAAAATAAACCAAACCTATTGTCATCACTGAAACAAAAATCGTCAATACAAATCCAACCAAAGGGCTAACAGCTTTCATAAATTATATTTCAATTAAGACATAAAGAAGTATTCGATGTTTCTTCTACTTTCTTCTAACCAATTTAAACTAACATCAACGTAAGCCAGATAAATTTGCTTATTAGCTAAAGTCTCAATATTAATACTTCTTGCAATGTTTTCGTATTGAATTGTTAGAGTGTAAGTGTTTTCCGGCGTGTAAGTAAAGCTTGTTGAGTTAATTGAATAAAGTGGCAATATTACTATCGAGTTTTGAGTGTTGTTGAATGTCAAATTTAACTGAAGATTATCAGAAAGAAAGTTAATAGCAGTAATATTTATTTTATTGTTTCCATCAGCTTTCAAAATTAAAACCAAGCTTTCAAAATTCATAGACTTTTGATTTGCTATTTTCTGAGAAAAGTTTAGGAAATTATAGGAATTCAAAATCATTGAATCAAAATTATCATAAGAGAAATAAATTGAGTTTTTTATTTCGTTGAAAATGTTTTCGAAGATATCCAAGAAAAATTCTTTTTGTAGCAATTGCTTTTGCTTTACTAAATATTCATTTCTTATTGGTTGAAACATTGCTACTAATGCAACTGAAATTATTACAGCAGCTAATAAAAATGCTTCTCCTTTCATATACTCACCACAAATAAACTCTAATTTCAATTGGTTTATAATTTGCAAGATCGCCAGCTATTATGTAACTTACTGAAGCTATGTTTTTTGATTCAATCGTTGGAATTTCTGTTATATTGCCTGTTTGATTGTAAAGAACGACTTTATAGTTTGATTTGAGAAACGGTAAAAGCAATTCTTCGATTTTCGTTGCATTTGCTTGCAAAGCATATTGTCTCAAATTTCTCGATTGGTCTAAAACTTTCAAAGCATTGTAAGCGTCTATTTTTCTGTTTATTTGGCTAACCTCTTGAGAAACTGGAGTCATAAAGTAAAGTAGAAAGATTATAAAGCTGATTATTGCTACACTTATCAAAGCTTCTATTGTTTGCATTTGGCCTTTACTTCTCATAAATCTCGACCATAAAATTGTAACCTTTTTGTAAAGCGTCTTTAAGCAAATCGTAGCTTATGTTTCTTAATGCTTCTATTTTCTCAAAAGAAATTAAAGAAACTTCCATTCTCGGAAAAACTTTTACGGAAAGAGGTTGTTGATAATGTGATAAGATTTCTTCGTTAGTTAAAGCTTTGTTGTAGATTCTAACATCATCTATAGTACCGTTGAAAAAAGACGTCAATTGCCAAGCAGCTATTGAAAGATTGAGAGAATTAGAAGGAATGGAGAGAGAATAAAGTTTACTTCCTGCATTTATGGCATTGATGAAAATTTCTATATTACTTCCATTAAATCTTCCTACTATATTTTGCCATGTTGATATGCTCAAAGGAAAAGAAGAGTTTATATAACTCTCATTTATGTAAAATTGAACGTAACCATTGGAATCTATTGAAAGCTGGTAAGAAGAATAATTTTTACTCAAGAGAATAGAATTACCAAAAGTTGAGGCATTAACCCAAAGACTAACTGTTATTAAAGAAGGATTAAGTAAATCTGAATTCAAAACTTCAATCCAATCATCTGTTCCATCAAAACTTACTGCTTTTCCAAATTTTCCGTCAACCCATAAAGGACAAGTATCTATTCCGCCACAAACTGTTGTTCCATTGTACAAAGTTCCATTATTTTCATTACCAGAATAATCATAAACAATATTTCCTGAACCTTCATCAAAACTAAGCCACATCACTAAGCTACTAAAATTGCCATAATCTTTTGGATTTACCTGAGTTGAGTTATAGAAAAATATTTGAAGCTTTCTTGTAGAATTGGCAGATACATTTACTTCGAAAAACAAAATTGCTTTTTGTAAATAGCCGGAGGGACAAAAAGTTTGATTTACAAATCTAAAAGGAACCTCATTAAAATTCTCGTCAAAAATTCTAACAGTTCCATTCCAAGCAATATTTTTACAATCTTCATCAAAAACAATTTCTTGAGCTACAGGTTCGTTTATTCTATTGTAGCCAGAATTGTCAGAAATTAAAATCGGAATCAAGTAAGCTAAAGAGGCTATTCCAACTTTAGAAGGCAAAATACTTTCTTTTTCCCAGTTTTCTGGGGTTCCTTGGGTTAGGAGTTCGTTTACTAGGTCTGTTGCTCTTTTTCTCAATTCAAGTAAGGTTTGCCAAGTTGCTTCTTGTTTTTGAAATTTAAGTAAGTAAAGAAAAGTAGCGGAAATAAAGATAATGAAAATGCTGCTGGCAATCATTAAGTCAATGTTCAAGTTTTATCCCTCCAATTCGTTTTTTCAACTCCTCTAAGAGCTTTAGTTCCTCTTCTATATGCTTTCTTAAGTTGTTCAATAAAATTTTTAGTTCTTCCTTAATCTTTCTTACTTCGCTTAAGTCTTTAACCTTCAAACCAAATTCAATTCTCTTTTTGATTTCATTCACATTCCTCCTCTCAATTTTTGAAATTTTTTCCCTATATTCGTGTTCAAGACTTTTTTTCATTCCTTCTGGTAAAATCTTTATCAAATTTTCAAATTCCTCTCCTAACGGAGAAGTAGAAGAAATTCCACTAACTATTTTTTCAATATTTAACAAATACTCTTTTTCTTCCATTAGTTCTCCGCTCATTTTCAGAAACCTTTCTGCAAGAATTAAACTATCTAGTTCATCTTTTATTTTTTCTTCAGCTTCAATTTTAAGAGAAACTAATTTTTTTCTAGTTAGCAGAGAGTACAAAGGAATTGCGAGCAAAATCATTCCTATAGAAGATCCAAAGAGCAAAGCTATTTGAAACGGTTTGAATTTTTCAAAAAGTGAAAGAATTTTTTTCTCTTTTTTACTTTCTGAAGCAGGAACAACATGTATTATTTTTTCCTCCTTTTGTTGGATACTTACAGGCACTCTCGCTTTTACTTCTAGAATTTTTTCCTCGCTTGCAGAATTATTTGCCAAGTCGAAAATCTCAAACCTAATGGAATAATTTCCAGGTTCAAGTTGTTTTTCTATTTTTTCTTCACAAAGAATTCTTTTGTTCTCAACAACTTTTCTGCATTTTACAAGAAGAGTGTTACCTAAAAACTCTATTTTGGCGTTCTCCTTCAAACCGAAATCATCCATTCCTCCAAAAGAAATAAATATTGTTTGGTTTTCGTATACTGGCGTAATAGCAACTAAAGTCGGCTTTGTATTGTCGAAATAGAAAGTTTTTGATAAGCTTGTTTCCATTCCAACCTCATTTGCGACTTTAAAAACCAAAGTATAGGTACCGTCAGGATAATATGTGGTATCTATTTGGAAAACACAGATAAAATTCTCACAGTTCAAAGGCAGTTCGGTAAAACCTCCTGGCTGATACATCTCAACTTTTGACCATTTAATTTCCCTAATGTTTCCAACAAGGAGTTTTAAAGTTGCTTTACCACTTAAATAATCTGAGGGATAGTCTAGCGTTAAAACTGGATTGCTGTTATCAATTCTAATTTTAACAGAAATGTTTGCAAAATTTTCAGCATTATCGAAAACTGTTATGATTAAAGTATAGTTGCCATCAGGAACTTTTCCTGTGTTTAAAATGTAGGTACATGAATCTTTTTCGCAGGCTGAAGAATCGTTAAAGTCTCCAATAAAAATCTCTATTCTGTTTAATCCAGAGTACAAATCTCTTGCCTTCACAAAAATTTTGTACTCTCCCCAGATTGCTTGCTCGTTTTTAGGGTAATAGTCCAAAATTTCCGGATTCTCATTATCAATGTAAAATATTCCAACCTTAGTGGCATTCCAGTTGCCAACCATGTCGCTAGCATTAACATAAACTATCCATGTAGAATTGTTAGGTAGTTCTGAAGTGTTCCAAGTTACAATAAAGCTATCGTTTTGATAAACTAATTTTGTCCAAGAGGAGTTCCATGTTTCATTTCCATAGATGAATGATGCGGCATCAATGTTTACTCCAGAGAGATGATCCGTGATATTAAGAATTATCTTCTTTCTTTCACTAGTATAAGAATTGTTTTGAGCAGAAAACGAAGCTAAAGTTATCATCGGTGGAGTTCTATCAACTAAAACTTCTAAAGGAGAACTTTCATTTCCATAATAGCTTGTTCCTATATCATCGCTAACCTTAAAGTAATAGAGCAAATATTTTCCTTCTGCTAACAAAGCCTCTAAACCAGGAATAGTTGCGTTGCATAGCCAAGTGGTCAAATTGTAACAACTCATTTGAATTTCTTTCCAGACTGCTGTAGGATCTTTAACTTTTGCAAAAAGAAAGGCTGAAGTTACCATTGTTGTATTAGCTCTTATAGAAAAAACATCAATATCTCTTCCATAAATATAGGTTCCATTCTTTGGTTGTTCATCAAAAAGTATGGGCTGAGAAAGAGAAACTCGAAGCAAGAAAATTAGAAAAACGAACAAACCTAAAATTTTCCTCATTAAAATATTTTGTTTTTTCTCTTAAAATTCATGGTAGAATACAAACTTTAACGAAAACTTGCTTTATGCTCCCGTCAGGGTTAATAACAAGCTGAGGGATTTCATAGCAGCTAACTTGCTTCGCTCTTCTTACTTCTGTTTCCTCAATTCCATAAGCAACTTTAACTACAAGCAAGGTAGAGTTTGTAAATATCTTTCCGGTTTCTGAATCTACGACTTCAATCAAAAGATTGTAATTTCCGATTGATAACGGAGCTTTAAATTCACATATATAGTCTCCAGTTATATTTGTAGTGTTACATCTCAATTCTTGGTTTAGATAAATTTTCACGTCAGACAAACCCACACTACTTCCATCCTTTCTCTTAACATTTCCGTAAACTTTAACTCCCTCCCCCCACCAATAATAGCTAGCGTTTAAATTAACGGTTACAATCGCATTTTGGAAAACTAAAAATGTTGAAGGCAGGCTTTCGTTGT
>JAJHRL010000029.1 GCA_020832825.1 Candidatus Aenigmatarchaeota archaeon
AATAAAGCGCGTCCTCTAAATCTTTCTCACTTTTTAAAACTTCTTCTTTGTAAGCAATCTGTAGCTCTATTGGTGAAATAAAAATCGATTTTTTGTTGGCTAAAACCACTTTAATCTTTTCATCTATCGTTATAAAATCAATTCTTTTTTTGCAAATTTTGAGTTCTATGTTTGGAATTATCTCATTCTTTTTTGCAAACCTCAAACTACTTTCTTTAAGTAGTTCAAAAGCTTCTTCTAAAGTTTTTGCATTTAAACACCAAAATGATTTGTTTATTTCTTTCCAAAATTCAGAGAATTTTCTCTCGTTTATTTCTTTAACCAAGACATCTATGTCTTCGGTTGCTCTGCTTCTTCCAAAAAGTATTGACACATAGCCTGAAACAACAACATATTCAAAATATTTTTCCAATATTCCTACAAAACTCAATAGAAATTTATCTAGCTCATTCAATTCCTTTTCTACTAATATTGTTTTTTCATCCAACCACTTCATAATAAAATTTCGAATCACTCTTTAAATGAGAGATACCTTTTTAATAGATTTGGTTAAACTTTTTATTACAACTTTCTAAATTCTTTTAAATGACAGAAAAACTCTTTTGGAAAGATGCTTATTTGAAAGAATTCGACGCAAAAGTTTTGGAGGTTAGAGGAAAAGAAGTTATTTTGGATAAAACTGCTTTTTATGCTAGAAGCGGTGGTCAGCCAGGAGATACAGGAGAAATTAATGGAATAAAAGTTGTTGATACTTATTATGATGCTAATGGAAATATTGTTCATTTGTTAGAAAGAGAGCCAGATTTTAAAATTAACGATATAGTTCATGGGAAAATTGATTGGGAGAGAAGGCATAAAATAATGCGTTTGCATACGGCAGCTCACATAATTTCTGCTGTTTTAGTAAAAGCTTTTGGCAATATAAAATTTACGGGAAGCCAAATTTATGAGGATAGAGCAAGAATGGATTTCAATTTGGAAAAGCTTGATGATGAAGTTGTAAGATTTATTGAGGAGAAATCCAATGAAATTGTGGAAAAAGATTTGCCAGTTTTCTCTAAAATAATTAGTAAAGAAGAATTAGAAAAACATCCTGAGTTGAAAAGGTTGATGGATGAAAGCAAGTATGAAAAGTTTGATGTTTTGAGAGTTGTTGGTATTGGAGATATAGATTTGCAATTAGATGGAGGAACTCATGTTAAGTCAACGAAAGAAGTTGGAAGAATAAAGGTTGTTAAGAGGGAAAATAAAGGAAAGAATAATAGAAGGATAACGATTGTTGTTGAGTAGATTCTTTATAAAATATTTAAAAGGTAAAGGATAAATAACGCTATGGAGAAAAGAAAAATTACAGTTCTCCTATCTTTAATTGCTTTGATAGTGTTAGCAATATTGTTATTAGTTCCTTATGAAAAAATTCAGATAAAGAGTAGGAGTCAAATACAATTTTATAAAGGCGAGAAGCCAGAAGGATTGTTAGAAGCATATAAATTTGACGTAATTCTTTCAGAGATTACATTACTGAAATCAAAAGATTATGAATACCTTGTTGAGCGCGCAACTTTTAATTCAAGCAATAGTGCATTTAAATATTTCAACACAACACTTAATTTTTTTGGAACGATACAAAGAGGGAATCTAACAAAATTTGGAGATATGCAAAAATTTGATTTTATTTTAATGGATAGACGTGCAACTATTTTATTGAAAGATAACAAAATTTACTATGTTTATGGCGATGGAACAAAAATTGACAAGGTGGTTCGATGGGCTATAAAGTCGAATTTGTGACAACAACGTTTGTTTTAACTATATCTATACTTCTTATATTGTTGATGTTGCCTACTCCAGTGTTCGCCTGTACTTTTGCTACTCGTTCTCTTTATTCCAGCTGTGAGTCAACTTGTTGTTCAATTCCTTATATTAGTGAGTGTAACGAGAATTTAAAACTACTCCCTCTTGTAGGTACAACTTGTTGTTATAAGGTTGGCAATCGTTTATACCAGTATCAAGATTTTATGATAGATGTGTTTGCAGGTTGTGTAATGGGATATGCATCTAATGAAACAGGATATTTGCCATTACCCCTTTACAATGTGTGGCCTCTCTCAGGATGTTTCTGTGTTTATGACATTCATTGGAGCCAAACTCCAAGTTATGAGGGGCAAGTTTGTAAACTCAGATCGGGCATGGATTGTGGTTGGCTTCGGGATCTTGGTATTGAGCTCCCCCCAGGAATAAACTTAGTTCAAGGAAAAAGTAAGGAGGGAAGATGGGATCCCGATTCCGGCTATTGTGTAGTTTGTCAAGACAGAAAAGAGGTAGAAAGATTCGATTGCAGCGGGGATTATGCAGGCGATTATAAGTGTGACTTAGCTTGTGATGCATCTTCAGAATGCGATGAAAAATACCCATATTCTTCTCTTCCTGATGTTTGTGGAGAGAAACAATTAAACGTTAGTAGATATTGCAATGGGTACTGTCAAGTCTCTTCAACCACATATACTTGCGATTCCTCTCATGCTTGTGAGGTAAGAAGTTGTGGAGGACGAACTTACTATTGTGTTTATGACTGGTCTCAAGTGAATAATCCTCAATGGAAATGGGTATTACCACCGCTTAATAACGAAGATGGTAATCATTGGCAAGAGTGTTTTGATGGTGTTGATAATGATTGTGATGGGTATACAGATTGTGCAGACTATGAGTGTAAAGGAGTGCAAAATCCAAATACAGGAACTATTTGCTGCCAAAGCGATTCAGATTGTCCTGGTTACGACCCTACAACACATACTAAATTAGTTTGTGAATGTCCGGATTCAAGTAAATGTAATATAATTGGTAGTAGCTATACATGCAAACCAAAACCTTCATGTTTACTTAATTCTGATTGTGATAGTGGATGGTGCTGTTATTCTCGAGATTATGGTGGCAGTGGAACTTGCGAACAAAAAGGTAAAATTATTTCCTACGGTGGAAAATCATACATTTGTGATCCGCCAGAAGGATTTGTCAGTTCTTCGAATGAAAACATAAAAACTACTGATCAAGTTAACAAAAGATTAACACTGCTAGATTTATTAATTCATCCATTTTTCTATTTTCTAAAAAGGTAGAATTTAAAGTTCCATCCTAAGCCAAGGGAAGGTTGTTTATCTGCCAACAAACCTGTCCCTCCACTAAATCCAAAAATTTCATTTATTCCATCTTTTATTAATCCGTCTTTACAAAAATACAATCCAAAACCATTTGCTGCTCCGATTATTATTTTATCATTAAACTCACCTTTCAGCTTATTGGCAATGTAATCTGGTAGTGAAACAACCCATTCATAATCACCGGCTCCTATTGGAGCAGGGTTTATACTACCAAAATAAGTTGGAAAACCAAATGCCTTTAGAGTTTGTGGTATGGTGTAGTTTACCGTGTAATCTTCATACATCCCAGGGAAGTTGGATTTATTCCATCTTTCATACCCCATTACAAACTTAACCAAATCCCAATATTTCCAGTTTTTTGTTATGTATTGATCAATAGCATTGAAATTTTCTACATATTTTTGTGGATCACTCCAATACTCGTAAGGATAATTACGTATTATATCTAATAGAGTTTGCGGATCCATCCCAATAAATTGTATATGTGTATTCCATAATCCATGAAATCCCCTATCGTTAACCCAATCATAGTACACTGCTCTAGGATCAGCAGGAATTCTAGTATATGGGAGTATTACTTTCCCATCCGGATACAACTTACTTATAGCTTCATATTCTTTTTCAGCCTGTATCAAAGCTGTTTTTGCCCCTTCAATCCCAACAACAACTTTTCCTTTCTCCATATCAAAAGTTCCATTATCAAGATGGAACAAAAACAATAAAGCTTGCCTTCTTGTGTTAGCATCTTGGTATAAAACATCTAACTTATCAGAATCGTACCAAGGAAAATCTCTATTGTAAAGTTTATTTCCTCCTCCTAACTGAGGAGCTTTATTAGAATATAAAATCCACTGAAGCATTATCAAATCCCAAACATCATTATCTGTTGGCTTAAGAGTTCTTCCATTAAGAATTTGTTCCGCATAATTTATCCCGTACTTTGCATCCAAGATTGAATAAGCATCTGCAATTACTTTTCCGCACAACCCTTCAAACATTTCAGGATGCTTCAAAATATCAAATCCAGAATCAATAATCAATTTCATGTGTTTTGCAAGCATCCAAGTTTCTCTTCCTGCATCTGGAATCAAAACAAAGTTATACCCATCTACTGATTTAAAAACTATTGGTGAAAAATCAACAAGCTTATCACCATATTTATCAATTTGTGTAGCTTTTGTCAATAGAGAAATTTCATCAAAATTTTCTGGCAACTTTCTATCAATAACAGCGATTCCATAATATCCGATAGCTTTTGCTGTTGCATTTGTAGCTAATTCTTTGTCAAAACCTAGCCTTAATCCTAAGCCAGAAGAATAATCAATTGTTTTCATCGGGTCTTCTATTTTTAATCGAGGATTACTTTCATACAGATTTTTTAAATGGAAAATTTCATCATACAAGCGATTAACCAAACTTGCAAAGTTACTAGAATGTTTTAATTCTTCATCTGTTATTATACCATCAAGAGCTACTGTTCTAAGATAATTAGCAAAAGTTGGAACTCGAAGGAGTTCTTTGTTAGCAGCCATTAATTCGATGAGTTGCTTATCATTGGGGGTTTGAACCCCTTTCCTATCCAAAGCTTTAACAATATCAATATACTCTCTCTCTGTTAAACCTACTCCTTAGCTACCTAAACTCTTCTCAAGAGACAAAAGAGTTTATAGCAAGCTTAATGGCCTTCATTTCCTCTGGAAAATTAGAGAGTATAAAATTTTCGGAGAATCTTTCTAGAAAACCTTACGTTCCTTACTACCTTTACAATCTTTTTAAGGAACGTCCAGATTTTTTGCACCATATTGAAAGAAAATTATTATCACCATCGGAACTGGAAACTCTGGTTTACCAATTGAGAGGAATTAGCAAGGAGGAACTAGAAGAAGCAGCCGAATGGGAAAGAGGAGTCAGAAGGAAAATGAAAGAGCAACTTATCCTGCTTTTTTCTTTACCGCCTCTTCTACTTCTAGGTCTTGCTCCTTTGGCTTTGGGGTTAGCAATAGGAGCAGCAGCCTATTCTATTCTTCCTCCTCTCACAAAAAAGGCTAGGAAAGCTAAGAAGGCTAGCGAAAGTGTTAACAAAAAACTTTTAAGTGGGATAGAGGAAAATGTTATTCGCGATATTAAAAAATATGTTAATGCAAATGCGAG
>JAJHRL010000031.1 GCA_020832825.1 Candidatus Aenigmatarchaeota archaeon
CCATGAAGATAATATCAAAAAGAAGTATAAAAGCATTATAAGCAAAGTAACAGCAAGGACAATATAAATAATTCTTTCACTTGTTCCAAAGATTACCGGAAAGGGACCAATTAGTACAACTCCACCACCTTCAACTTTGGTATGTCTTGAAAGAGCTAGAATCAGTAAACCAATTACTATCACAAACATTCCTACTAAAATTAGCATTAAGCCAAGTGGTTCCATATTCCTTTTAAGCTTATGCTTCATAAAATTTTATGAAAGCTTACATTATAACTACATTTTTAGGAGTTTTTGGAGTAGACGAAAACAATAAAATTGTAGGTTTTGTTCCATTTAAGAAAGATGCAAAAGAAATAGCAAGAAGATTGAAAGAAGCTGAGATTAAAATTATAGATGAAGAAAAGAAGTTGCAGACTCAACTTTGGAAAAAGGGTTTTAAAGAGTTTGTTTACCCTATAAATAAGCAAGATGTAAAGCATGTTGAGGAAAACAGCAAAGCTGAAAATTACATTAAAGAAAATCTTTTACAAATTGCCTTAGAAAGAAAAATTGTTAAAGATGAGGAAGAATTTAACAACTTGTTTAGAGAGGTTAGCGTAGAACTTACAAAAGTTCAAATAAAAATTTCAGCCAAAAGAGATTCTCTGGTAGTTCAAGCCGTTAGAGCTCTTGATGAAATTAATAAAGTTTTAAACGTTTTTTCAGAAAGACTTAGAGAATGGTATAGTTTGCATTTTCCAGAATTGAACAGAGCTGTGGCTTCGCACGAAAAATTTGCCAAGCTTATAGCAAAATATGGAAAAAGAGAGAATGTTGAAGGTTACGAAAAACTTGCTGAAGAAAGCATAGGTATAGAGATTAATAAAGAAGATGAGAGAATTTTGAAAGAATATGCCTCAAACTTAGAAAAGCTTTTTGAGTTGAAGCAAAAACTTGAAAAATATGTTGTTGAGACAATGAAAGAAATAGCGCCAAATTTTTCTGAAATAGCAGGTCCATTACTAGCTGCTAGAATTTTGTCAAAGGCAGGAAGTATGGAGAAGCTGGCTAAGGCGCCTTCTTCTCTAATTCAGTTGATAGGTGCGGAAAAATCTTTGTTTAGATATTTACATGGAAAGGGAAAGGCACCCAAGCATGGTTTAATATATTTACATCCATACATTCAAAATGCAAAGAAAGAAGATAGAGGTAAGGTAGCAAGGATACTTGCAAACAAGATTTCTCTGGCTATTAGAATTGATTACTACACTAAAGAAGATAGAAGAGAAAAATTGAAGAAAGATTTGGAAAAAAAGTTGAAAGAAATTTTGAGGTGAAATTTTGAGGGAAACAATTTACTGCAAAAAAATGGATGTTTTGGTTTTGAGGAAAGAAGCAAGGAGAATTGGAACTAAGAATTTGAAGAAGAGAAAATTCCTGACAATAAAGAAAGAAAATGGCGTTTGCACTTTCTTTAAAGGTAAATGTTTGATAAGAAAAAATGCTCCACATCTTTGCAGAATGTATCCAGTTTTCTTTAAAATTGATAAAAAAGAGCAAGTAATAACTTGGCTTAAGCACAAGAAAATCTCTTTGAAAAAATTAAGTGAGAAAAAGAAAATTGCTTTTGATTTCTTGAAAGAAGCTTCTCGAAAAGAATTGAAGGAATATTTCAAGATTGTAGATTCTTTGAAATTGGAGGAAGTTGAAGAAGAGCAAATTCCACTCAAAATTTTTTCTCTTGTGAGGAAGAAATTATAAAGTATGAAGGTTGAAAAAACATCATTTGAAGGAATTTATTGGATAGATGGAAAATTAGCTACCGTTAACACTGTTCCTGGCTATAGACCTTTCGGTGAAGAAATTGTTAAAGTGGGAAATGTTGAATATAGAATTTGGAATCCTTATACTTCTAAACCTGCTGCAGCCATTGTTAAAGGGTTAAAGGTTTTTCCTCTCAAGAAAGACATGAAAGTTTTGTATCTTGGCATAGCTGCCGGTAAAACAGCTACATATTTTAGCAACATCATTGGGCCTAAAGGCTTGATTATAGGGGTTGATATAGCTGAAAGAGTTCTGAAAGATGCTCTTCTAGTTTCAGAAAAATACAAAAATATTGTTCCTTTGCTTGCTGATGCAAGAAAGCCAGAAACTTATGAAAAGTTTGTTTTTGGTAAAGTCGATTTTGTTTACGAAGATGTTGCTTCTGAAGATCAAATACCTATATTGATTAAGAATAGTGAGAAGTTTTTGAAGCCAAATGGTTATGCAGCTATAGCAATAAAATCGCAAAGCATAAGTTCTGTCGAAGATCCAAAAGTCATTTATCAAAGATGTTTAGAAGAACTTGAGAAACATTTCAAGATTTTGGATAAGGTTGAGCTAGATCCCTACGAAAAATATCATTTGTTTGTTGTTCTTCAAAAGTTATAGTGGTTTTATAACACCAAACATTCTCCCATCTTTTACAACTTGTATGTTCCACTTTAGCACATTTCTATCTTCAACCAATGCAATCTTTATTTCTCTCAATACCTTCATTTTTAGACCTCCTTATAGTACCCAAAATTCATGAAATCAGGAAGCTTTTTCTGGAAGCTAGAGGTATCTATTATTACCTCATCTTCCAAAAAACTTCCAACTCCTTTTATGAAAACTCTTCTATTTCCAAACCCATCAATGAACCTTATTACCCTTGTTGGCGGACATCTTATGATTCTCTTCATCATCTTTCTCACCGGTTAATAATTGGTACTTTATATACTCCTCCTTTTCGGGGGAGTAGTTGAGACTGTACGCAATTTATCTCT
This sequence comes from Candidatus Aenigmatarchaeota archaeon, assembly GCA_020832825.1. Lineage (GTDB taxonomy): Archaea > Aenigmatarchaeota > Aenigmatarchaeia > CG10238-14 > SpSt-28 > SpSt-28. Next base: position 2,793 of record JAJHRL010000031.1, read on the forward strand.
AGTTAAGAGGCAACTCATTATGTCAATTCAGAGAAGTATACATGGAAGAATGTATCTTTGAATGAAAAAGTTTTGTCATAATGGATAAAGGTTTATATAAGAGTTTTCCCTAAGAGGATATAAAAAACGAGAGGTTGTTGATAGAGAATTACATATAAACCGAATAAAGACTTTGCAATTACCATCGTAGGCACGGAAAAGAAATTGCGACTTTAAAGGTGTACTTTCTTACCTCATTCCTCTTTACAAGACATCGACAGATTATTCGACAGGAATTTAGAGAAATTAAAAACTATTCTATCTGTCGAAATGTCGACACTTCTAGTCTATTTTGCTTTTTATTGAATTAGCTAAAAAATAAAACTTGCTTAAACTGTCGTATTTTTGGAAATAAATGAAGATTTAGAAAGTTAGTATTCAAAAAACTTATTCAGTCGAACCGTCGAATTTGAGATCAACTCAAAAAATTACTGTCGAAGTGAATAGTACTTTTTTCGACTCTTCCATTCAGATACCAAAATTCCCTCTTCTTCCATTTGTTTGAGATACTCTGCGCATCTTGTTCTCGACATGTTAAGCAATTTCCCCAGTTGCCAAGCATTCAAACTTCCATACTTTTTGAGCAAAGTCTTTATCGTTTCTTTTGTTTTTTCACTAACTGATCTTGGCTTTATCTCAACACCTTGCTCTTTTATGAGTTCTTCCAAAATTGACATTTTTTTCTCAATATTTTCGATTTTAGAGGCTAAATTTTTCATTTTCTCAATTTCCATAGAAATCATAGAAAGCTGAGAATCAATCAATTTTATCATCTCACTTATTTCATTGTTTTTTTCCTTTTTCTTTTGGCCAAAAATCTCCTTGAACATATATTTTTTCTTACTTTAATAGAATAAAAAAACCATCTTTGATTTTTGTCGAAATGACGAGTTGTCGATTTTCACTTTCGACATATTAGTAAAATACCCATATATAGGTCGACGCACAACACTGTTTATCAGTATTGTTAAGCAATAGGAGTTAAAAATGAAGGGAAAAGTCCAATTGCTAGCTTTATTGGCAATTTTCTTAGCTTTTTCTTTCTTCTTCTACTTGTCTATTGCTCAAGAAGCTATGAACAGCTCACTAAATTTGACAACAAATGAAAATTCGAGTGAACAGTCAGCTTCGACAAATTTGGTTTCTGAAGACTCAAATTCACAACAATCTGTCGATTTGTTGAATACAACTTCTTCTGAACTTACTCAAATGAATGAATCTAATAGCACAGAAGAAAATGAAACAAGCGAAAACATCTCAACGCCTGCTACACAAATTTCTCAAACAACAGAAATTATCGCAAGGCCAAAAATCTCTTTGAGATTAAGCACTGATAAAAGCAGAATAACAAGAGGAGAGAGTTTCTTGTTAAGAGTTGTTGTTAGCAATGAAGGGAGTGCTAATGCCACAAACGTTCGAGTATCTGTCGATTTGCCGAAAGGATTTTATACAGACGCCTTAGAAAAAATTTGCAATGTAATCGAAGTAAACTCTTATTGCGAGTTAGAGTTTTCTGTTAAAAGCGATTTATCAACGAAACTTGGAGAAAGTGAGATAAAGGTGAGAGTAGCTTATGAGTAAGCTTAAACTAAAAAGTCAAAGTCTTATTGAAGAATTTTTGCCATACTTAACTTTACCTTTATTAATTTTCTTACCATTTGCAACCTCTTTTGCAATTCTTTTCTTTTTTGCATTACTAAATTTGAAATCGAAAAAAAGTTTGAAAGGACAGACCCAACTAATTACTTCTTTACTTTTCATTGCTCTAGCTTCAGCAATTCTTTTAGCAGCAAATTGGAGCAAAATTACAGGAAGATTTATTAGAGTTTCTAATGTTGTTGAAGAAAGCATTAAAGTTGAAGTTTTTGCGAATACTTCAATAGATCTGAAAGTCGAGAATGGTTTAATAGCTGCTAAGCTTTCGCTCGATAATGGTTCTTTTGTTCCAAATCAAAAAATAGAATTTTATGTTGATGGGAATTTTGCCGGCAGCAATTTTACAGACGATTTTGGAGTTTCAACATTTTCTTTTAATCTTACCAATGCATCAAAACTAAAAGCAATTTTCAAAGGAAGTGAAAAAGATTATTTGAATCCGAGTGAAGCTGAAATAACAATTGAGAGAAAAGAAGAGATAACTACTACAACTTCTGTAACAACGACTACACTTCCCTCTCAAACATATTTGACAATTTTTACTGATAAATCAAATTATACTTCAAACGAAACAATTAACATTTTTGGAGAGCTTGTTGTTAAT
>JAJHRL010000032.1 GCA_020832825.1 Candidatus Aenigmatarchaeota archaeon
TGCTTACAGAGGTAGCATCAACATTACTTGAAATAAACCAAACAATCTAAATTTTTTTGTATGAGTGAAGTGCTTATAACCAAAAAAATTAATTTTGTTGCAGGTCACAGAGTACATTCGCAAAATTTACCAAAATCATTGGGACCAAATAAATGTAGATTTCTACATGGACATGAATATATGTTGGAATTATTTATTACATCTGATCTGGATGAAAGCGGTATGGTGTTAGATTTCACATTTTTCAACTATCTAAACGATTTTATACAAAGATTTATCGATCATAGATTCATCTTGGATATAAATGATCCATTGTTTGAATCAATAACCGGAATAACAAATAACAGCCTAGATTGGTCTAAATGCTTAGTTTATTACACCATTACTGAGACGGATGGTAAGCTAGAGTTAATATCAACAGATAAGGAAAAATCTCTATTTTCAAAATTCAATAGACATTATGAAGAATTTAACAATGAACATAAACAGAGCTTCATAATCGTTGATTTTGTTCCGACTGCAGAAAATCTATGTAATTGGTTTGTAAAAATATTTGATAGAATGAAAACTATAGGATTAATTCCAGCAAAAATACAACTTAGTAAAATTAGACTCTATGAGACACAGAAAGCTTATGTTGAATTGATTCTATGATTATTTTTTTGATTGATTCATTATTTTAGCTAACTAAAAATATGTTGACAGCTGAATATCTTTCACCTTATAGTCTTTTGATAGGACAATATTTAGGAGTAATTAGAACCATTGTCAGTAATAGTAAAACAACCAAAGAATCAGCAATAGAAGATTTTGATATATTTGATGACTTAGATGAGACAATAGTATTTGAAGCTTCAAAACAATCAGCAACAGTAAAAATTAATAATGTGGTTGTAGGTGAAGTAGATCTGCCAGTATCAGAAGTAGATGTTTATGTTAACATAGCAAATCCATCAATACCATTCATAAAAAATCCTAAAGAATTTGTACATAGTGCTGCAGTAGTGGCTAATAGCATAGTTACAAATCCAGGTGAAAGTTTGCATATAATGATTGATCAATCTCATGTTAGATCAAAATATGGTGAACAAGAGGCTGCATTTACTATAGAGGTAATTAACGTTGAACAGGGTGAGGAAGCAATTGTTGAGTCTATGATTAATGTTGAATCATACTTTGCAGCTATTGCATCTTCCTATATATCCAAAGTTTATGGTGTAAAAATGGAACAAGGTTCACAAAACATTTTGGAAAAAACCAAAGAGATAGCTGAGAAAACTGGAGAGAAAATTGTAGAAGGTTGGGAAAAACTTCAGGTTGAGGCTAAAGAAAAAGTAAAAGATATGGTATTAACTCCCGAGGAAAAACAAGTTCTACAAGATCCATTTGTGAAGGTTTATATGAAGGTTCGTGATATTATTGAAAGATTCATCCAAGAGGTAATTACATTCTTCGGCAAACTAAAAGCCGAGTTATCACGAATACTTTCAAAAATAGAACCACAGGCTGAATCTATAGTTAAGCCTATAAAAGATTTTGTATCACATTATCCAATCATCGTAACAGCAGTTGCAACAGCAAGCATTGTCGGAATAATAACGCTTATTATGAAGAAGAGAGCTGTAAGAGTAGCAGCTAGAGAATTTGCAAGCATACCCAATGACAAACTTACATATGTTGTACTAGATGATATAGCTAGTGTTCTTATTGTAACAAATCCTACTTTGGATGTCAAACAAGTAGCAAAAGAAGCTGTATCGATTTTCGAACAAACTGGTAAGAAAGGCATAAACAATTTCAAAAAGCTAGCAAGTAAATTTGTAAGCAAAGAAGCTTCGGTAAAAGTTAGTCAGAGAAAAGTAAATCCAGGTATAATTCCAGCTCTAGTTGGTATATTGAAAGCTGCTACTCCAGTTGTTGGTGCTGGTATATTTGGTTTTATAATTGGCTTGCTTACAGCGTTGAATACAGATAAAATAGTGGAAGCTGCTAAACAAGTTCAAGATACTGCCGCTGATGTAGTACAAAAATCTGGTGAAATTGTTGAAAAGATTGATGGTGAAGTTAAACAAACTGCTGGTGATGTAGCAGAAAAAGTTCAAACAACTGGTAAATCTCTGATAGAGAAATTGCAGCAAATATATTCCGATATACCTGCTTTTACCAAAGTTGGTGTTGCAGTATTGATTGGTGTAGGTGTAATATTGGTTGGAGCAAAGATACTACAAACGCTACGTAAAAGACACATCGTATCTACTTCTATGGATATAAACAAAGTTATGCAAGATGTTAAGAATATGAACAATAGAGTATTTGCATTCGCATACACAGGCAAATAATTTTTTTACAAGTACACTAAATTTTTTATCATGTATTCCAGTCTGACTTTGTTACAGGATGTATTATTCTCAAAACTACGTTATCCTTATTTGTTTTACGGACTTTACTATAAACCATCAGAATTTGGTAATGTTATGTTAAGTTTGTTAGATAATGTTGATGAAAAGATAATAACTTACATGTTATTGTTGCAAGCAGACTACACAACAGATAGTGATCTTTATAATATCGATTTGCTAGATGATGCAAACCAAATGATATGCAAAAACATAAACAAAAATTTGCATCATGTTATATTTTATGAGTTGTCTTTCAAAATAAAAACACTAACTTATTACGAACATAAAAATTCTAAGTTAAGATTATCACCTTCATTATTAATACCAATACAGAATGTCATACTTGCAAACTTATTTGCGAATGTTGTTTTGATAAATGGTTATGTCAGAAATTTTAATGCTCCAATATTGAGTTACATAGCACTACTCATGTAATGAAAACTGATCTAAATTTTTTGTTATGATCATTAAATCTGCTTACAAAACGATAAATAGACTTATCGAATTTATACATTATAATTCAGCCTATGTAGACGTATGGTTTGATGGTTTTGGCTACAACAACAATTTTGAAGATAATCTGCTAGATCTACTAGCTAATTGCAACAAAATGGAAAATGTTGATTACTCCAAATTTATCGTTTACATAATGTTGAGCAAATTTTGTCCAAACATAGATATTCCTATATTACCATCCATAGCATTTCCAAACATACTGAAAACCAATTACCTTCAAAATTTAACAATACTACTTATGTATTACAAAAAACGTATTACTATAGATATAGAAACCAGTAATCTCGAGATTCATAGTTATCATTCTGTAGTTGTAGAAAATAATTTGATAGCTAGTACATTTCTTAACCTAATTGCAGAGCAAGAATATAAATACATACCAAAAGTAGTTTTTGTAAACAGTTTTGCCTATTATTTATGTTTGTTGTTTTGATAAATAGTTATGTCAGAGATTTTGCTGCTCCAATATTGAGTTACATAACGCTACTCATGTGATGAAAACTGATCTAAATTTTCTATTATGATCATTAAACCCGCTTACGAACCGATTCATAGACTTAACAGATTTATGTACCGTAATTCAGCCTATGTAGAAGTATGGTCTGATGGTTTTGACTACGGCTACAATTTTGAAGATAATCTGCTAGATCTACTAGTTAATTGCAACGAAATAGAAAATATTGATGGCTCCAAATTTATCGTTTACATAAGGTTGAGCAAATTTTGTCCAAATATACATTTTTCTACATTACCGTTCATAGCATTTCCAAACATACTGGAAACCAATCACCTTGAAAATTTAACAGCAGTGCTTATGTATTACAAAAAACGTGTCACCATAGATATGGAAACCGATGATCTCGAAAGTCATAGTTGTAGTTTCATAGTTGTAGAAAACAATTTGCTAGCTAGTATATTTGTTAACCTACTTGCAGAGTATGAATATGAAGACATACCAGAAGTAGTTTTTGCGAATAGTTTCGCCTATTATTTATGTTTGTTGTTTTGACGATAATATCACAGCGATTTATGTTTATGCGAATTATTGAAAGCAAAAACTTCTATCTAACGGATTTGAATTTGCTAGATTATGTTAGTGAACAGGACAAGAATTTTTTAAAAATGGTTATCGATAATGTAAGCATAGGAAGCAAAACATACTACAAATTTCATCGCTTTTTTACAGTTGAGATTGTTCTATCACTAATATCCAACAATCAACTAAAAATTGCTCGTGAACTAATTGAGAATACTGTATTGTATCATATATTGTTTGATCATAAACCAGATACACCAAAACATTTAGATAAAGCGAAACAAATCTTCAAAGTTGAGTTAATGCCACATCAAAATAAATTTGTTCAGCATTACGGTGAATATAAGGATAACCTCAAACTAAGAGGTTATTATTTGGCTTTTGATGTTGGCACAGGTAAAACACTAACAGCTCTATATACATCACTGGCCTATGGAACAAAAGTTATTGTTGTTTGTCCCAAAACACTTATATTAAATTGGCTAGATGAATTTGAGAAATTAACCAACATACCAAGAGAACAGGTTTGCGCTTTTCCTTTAGATCAACCAAACCGTAATCATATTGCAATCATAACAAACTTTAATAATGTTTCAAAACTACATGTTCCGTGGAACTATAATGTTGAGAGAATTTTCCTTATCGTAGATGAGGCTCAAGTCGTAAGATATGCTGATACACAGACAATTCAATCTCTATACAAATTTGTCATTGCTAACAACATTAATGATGTATTATTGTTATCTGGAACTCCAGTCAAAGGTAGATATGGTGAACTATCAGGAGCATTTTTATTGTTGGATCCTTTATTTGATATGGATGCTTACCCTTATTTCATTAAAGCCTATAATTCAGTTTATGCTACACATGCTATAGATTTGATAAAGCATAGACTTAGTTTAAGTATGATCAGAGTAACAAGAAGTCAAATTAGTAGCAGTCTATCCTTACCACCAAAACATGAAATAGTTATAGAAACAAATGTAGATAATATTGATAAATACACAATTGATGGTATTATTGAGCAAGCCAGAAATCAATCATCAGGTTGTCTGCAACAAGTAAATCAAAACTACAACACCTATAAACAAAACCTAATTGATGTGCTATCAAAAATAGAACAAGTTGATACAG
>JAJHRL010000006.1 GCA_020832825.1 Candidatus Aenigmatarchaeota archaeon
TCTTTTCTCATAGAGATTTTTAATGCATAGAGGGAAATAATTCTTGAAGGGCCTGTAGCTCAGCCAGGTAGAGCAGCCGGCTCTTAACCGGTTGGTCGCGGGTTCGAATCCCGCCAGGCCCATTCAAGCAAATCTCTTTCTTCTAGAACAAATCTCCTTCAGCCTGGTAAGGGATTCGCCGATGAGTTTAGAAAAAGGAGGTGAATCCTATGTCCAATAGTGTTTTAGAGTATGTAAATTTAAAGATTTACTATTCCCAACTTTTGTCGCTTTATCAAAGGCTCAGGCTCTCTAATCAGATTTCTCCAATAGAAGATGGAGCTTTACAGGTAGCTCTAGACATTATTGGCGACAAGCTCAAGGAAAAGGAGAATGAGTTGAAGGTGGTTCAATGAACGAGCTAAAAACTGGTTTGCAAATTTACGAGGAAGAAAAGAAAAGGCAGGAAGAAGAATTAAAAAAGATTAAAGAGAAAATCGAAGGAAAAACGGTAATGCTTTTTGGAGAGCCAATGATTGGTAAAAGCCTGTTTGCCCTAACTCTCTCAAAACTTTTTGACAAATCAATTCTGCTTTTAATTGACAGGAATTATCCACAAAGCTTTTTCTCTATCAACACAAAGCTTGAAATACAGCAAATCGACAATCCAAAGCAACTAGATTTCATAGTTAAGAAAATTCCAGCATTGAACAATCAATTAGTTATCATTGACAGTATAACAAGCCTTTCAACATTCTTCCTACAAGAAGCCTACTTTTCTCCCCGAGCAATTAATGCTTTCAACAACTTCACTGATAAAGTCATTAGGCAATTAGCTTCTCTCACTCCGCACACAACAAACTTAATCATAGCTCACGAAAAAATCAAAGACTTTGAAACAGGAGAAGTTGCTCCAAGAGTTAACAAAATTATTTTGAGAAACATCGACATAGTTCTGAGAATGTTTATCGAAGATGGAAAGAGAACAATAAAAGTTTGGCAAGAAAGAAAGTTGCCAAGCAAGGTAGAATGGTATTTTGGAGGTGAGTAAATGGATTGGAAAAAGTTTTTGGACGTAGTTGATAAAGGAATGAGATTGTTTTCAGCGGTTGGAACGACATTAGTTATCATTGTTTCGGGAGTGCATGTGAGTTTCTATCTAGCACCATTTGACGAAACACTTGCACAGTTTTTATTCTTCATAAGCGTTGTCTGTCCAAATTATTTGCTTCTTAGTTTCATCGACGACTTTTTAGAAAAAATCTTAAAGAAAGATGGTCAAAATGCTGGAAGTAATAACGCTGGAAAAAGCTAAGGAGATTGCAAAGAAGGAAAACGTTAGCAACGAAGAGAAAGAACTTTTACTGAAAAATCTCGAGTTTAGAAAAGATATTTTGAAAAACACGATGGAAAAAATAAGAATAACAAAAGACATAGCAAGGTTTGCGGCGCTTTGCAAAAAGTTTTTACTCGATTATGAAGATTACCTTTCTTTCAAAGAGGCGTGTTGGCGTGCTGGTATTAAACTTTAAAGAGGCAACAAAAGAGGAAATTTTCACATTGCTCTCGATAATGAAAGGAAGAACTTATTATTACGATGAGAAAAACAGCATTGTCTACGAGGTTTGTAAAGTTAGAGAAAAAGGAAATGAGAGATACGCAATTGCTGTTCAAAAATTCAACGAAGATCCAACAATTTATTTGATTGATGAAAACCAATTCAAGGAAGACGAGAAAAAAGTTCTAGAGAAAATAAAAGGAGCGGAAGGAATTGCAAACTTTGAGTTTGTTGACAGAGACGATCCAGAGGGATTAATAGAAAGGCTCAACAGTAAGCCTAATTTCTTTTTTACTAAAACGATGAGAAGAATTGAAAGGATTTTGAGAAAAAGAGTAGTCATTAACGATAAAACAAGCATGAAAATTTTGAAAGCTTTTGTTGTCTATACTTGGATTCCAGAGATTTCTGGTTATGCAACTTATATTTTAGTAAGTGGTGATAAAGGGAGTGGAAAATCAAGATTGCTAGAGGCATTGAGTTTTGTTTGCAGAAGGAGCTATTTGACTGGAAACACGAGCATTGCCTTGTTTGCAAGAGTTATCGATAAGCACGGATGCACTTTCTTTCTTGACGAAATGAAAGTTAAGGCAAAGGAAACAAGTAAGGAAGAAGAGCAAGATATTTGGAGTATTCTGAGAAATGGAAGTGTAAGAGGAATGTTTTACTCTAGACTAAGCGAGGGTGGCACGGAGATACTTAACTTTAATGTTTTCGGGCCAAAAGTTCTCGCAACAAACTATGGAATTCCAGAGGATATCGAGGATAGGTGCCTTAGAATTGAGATGTTTAGAGTTAGCGGATTTACTCCAAAAGAGCCAAAGAAAAAAGATTTGGAAATGGCAAATAGGGAGCTTACTCTTCTAAGGTTTTGGCTTGTAAAAAATTTCGAAAAGGTTAAAAAAGTTTACGAATTAAATAAGAAAAATCTTGAAAGGAAAAGGTATGACGGTAGATTTATCGAGATAATCTCAAATGTTTTGCCTTTCTCTTCACTAACTAGTGAGGAAATAAAAGAGGAGCAGGAAAAAAAGTATGAAGAGATGCTGAACAGCGAGGCAGCAAGCGTTTACGAAACTTTGAGGGAGATGCTTGCAAATCAGGGCATTACTCTAGATAAATTAGATAAGGAGGTGTATTTGGATTTTGAGACTGCTGTTAAACTTTGGTTAGCAAAAGAGTCTGGAATGAGTATTGAGGATGTTGAAAGTAAATTGTGGGCTAAAGATAAAATAAGATACACCACTAGGTTTGCATTGTTGTTGAAAAACAATCTTCACTTAGAAACTGTAAGAAGGAGCAAAAGGGAGAACGATCAAGTAGTGAAGACACGAGAGATAAAAATAATTCCGAATAAGTTCCTACAGGCAGCATCAAGATTTGAAGATAAAATAACTGTAGACACCGTAGACAGCGTAGTCACCCTTTTCTCCTATAAGGAAGAGATACCCCAGAAAAGAAAAAGCAAAAATTTAAAGATTTGGCCAGAAATCGAAAATTTTTTAAGGGATTTTTTTGAGGGTTATACTTCCTATATGGAAAAAAGGGTGTCTACGGTGTCCACGCTGTCTACAAACTGGATACTAGAGATAAATGATAAAGATTTGACACTACTAGAGATAAAAATACTGCAAATGGCAAAAGAAAATGGCGGTTTGGATTACTTTAAACTGAGAGAATATTTCAAGGATTACAGCGATGAGGATTTCAAAAAGATTCTCTCAAGTGTAAGTAAACTCATAGACAAAAATCTTTTGCAACTGACTGAAGATAAAAATGGAATGTGGATAAAGGTAAATCAAGGTGGCTAAGTATGAAATGCGAGTTTTTCAACTGCAATAGAAAAGCAAGAGTAAATCTTTTTGATTTAGTTCGGCTTTGTAGAAAACATGCGAAAGAGGTTATCTCGGAATTAAAGCGACATAACAAACCGAAAAGCGGAGGTGAGTTGAATGAAAAGCAAAATTGAAATTTACAATGATAATGTTGAAAAGCTGATATTGATATTTGTTGGTTTAATTGTTGGAGCAATTCTTCTCTTAAAAGCTTACCAAATTTACCTTTACAACTTGATTGGTAACGCAATGTGCAACGGGATGAATGCTTTGGACGGAACTATTTACAGGAAAACAATTGATGACCGTGAAGTTTTTATTTTAAGATGTCGATATGTTGTTCCTCCGAGAACAATTGAAATAAAAGAGGAGGTGATTGGTTGGCTGAAACAATAACTCTATTACCAAAACCAAAACTGCAACTCTGGATAATTTGCCCTCGTTGCGGATGCAAGTTTTACACTTACAAGAAAAAACTTAAAAGAATAACTTGCCCAAAATGTAGAGCGGGAATAAGCGGTCAGGATCTAGAAAACTCAACATACTACTATGATAAATTTGAAGGAATCTTGAAAAAATATCCGCTAAAGGTGACAGAATGACAGATGAAACAAATCCATTTGAAAGTTTGCTTAGAATGGTGGACAAAACAGTTAAGCTGGGGGCATCAACTCAAAAACTCAACTTAGTAATGGCAATAGCTGAAATGAGTTTAAAATACAACAAAACTCCGAAAGAAATCATCAAGCTAATAAAAGAAACGATGAAAGAATTAGAGAAAGAGAAGTTTGAGTCATAAAAATTTCTGAAAGGTCATAATATCAAAGAAAACATGAAGGATGACTACATGTAAGTAAATTTAAATATTTTATCCCCAAGTGATAGAATGGGAAAAATTGATGCTCTCTCCAAAACAATCGGAATTATTCTTGCTGCTTTTTTAGTTCTTGAGTTTTTTGGAATTTACACAACAATTTTAAAAGGAGGTTTTATGGGATGGCTTGACATTCTTTTCATAGGATTCAATATCTATATTATTCACAAAATCTTTTTCAAAAAAGAATCTCTTAGTGATAACGAGAAGGGGATCGCGTTTGTGGCAATTTTCTTTGCTACTTTTTTTACAATAATTGGTTTTATAGCCGGTTTTTATCAAGCATCAAAAGAGAAAGAAATGGTTACAACAGAATGGGGTGGAGAGGCCGCCTTAATCTTAATTTATAACGAGACAGTTAGAATCGAACCAGAAAGATACAATGCGTTATCCTTAGATTTAAAGGGCGGAGACACGGTATGGTTTTTTGTTAAGTCTCTTAATGATGGAAGGTTCAACACACTCTTACTTAATTCCTCAGAATTTGAAAAATTTTCAAGCGGCTCCAAAGCAACTATTACATATTACACTAAAAGTTATACCTCTGGCACGAAAACTGCAGATATAACGATTGATATTCCCAACACTGATACTTATTATTTCATAATAAGCCCTTCTCCAATTGTAAAAGGGCAAGAAAATTATTCATATCCTGTAGATGTTTTAGTGCGAGTTTATATTTTGAACGTAACAGTAAGCTGAGTTGTAAGTAAATTCTAATAGATAGATTTTTAACAAAGAAAAATCAGCAACCATATGCCTATAACAGCAGAGCCAACTATAGTCGGAATGCCTTATTCTGAATTCGCTAAAAAATTTGGGGAAGACAAAGCCAAAGCTGCGCTTCAAAGAATTTATGGCACTTCTGATCCTCAAAAAGCCGCTGAAATGCAACAGCAAAGAATTCAACAAATTTTAAATCAACAATCTCAACAAAAACCTGCACAAGCATCATCTGGCCCTGCTTCTCCAACAGCTTTAGTCCAAACTCAACCAGGCCAGTTAGCTCCAGGCTATTCTATAACTACTGGCCAGCCTGTTACTCAACCAACTCAATTAAAAACTCCTAATGTTGTTGAACCTTTAACTTACAAGCCTCAAGTTGAAATTAAATCTGCTCCTGTTGAGAAACCTGTTTCTCCATCACAAACTGGTTCTGTTGTTTATAAAACTGTTACTCCTGCTTCTTCTGAGACTTCTTCCAATGTTTCCACAACCAATATACAAAAAGTATCAACCCAACCTGAATCGCAAATATTATATTCATCTCAGTCGCAACATCCATATTCTAATTTAGAAAACCCGTATATAAAGGTTGCTTCGGAGAAAGGTTTAACAAAAGAACAGCAATTTAGACAGAAAGTCGAGCAAGCAAAACAAGAATATTTGCAAATGGAACAACAAACTCCTTATTCAAAATTACAAGAAGGGGTTTCAAAAGAAATTGGGCAAATGCAACCTGGAGTAACGAGATTTCTAAAAATGCAAGCTGCTTCTCCTGTTTTTCAATTTCATCAACTGATGCATGGTATTACTGAACCCATTAGACAGGCTCAAATTAGATTAAAATATGGAGAGGCTGGAGAAGCTGCTATTAGAGAAGTTCAAGCTAAAGAAAAAGAAGCAATTGAACAACAAAAAGAGCAATTTCAAGCTGAGTATGCATACTATCAAGCTAATCCGAAGAAAGCTTGGGAAGATATAGCGAAAATGCCACTTGAAGAAAAAATTGAAACTGCGTTAAAACTTGGCCAAATTGCCTTTTCTGCTTATTCTCTTGCGAAAGGTCCCGCTCCTGGAGTTAAAGAAACTTATAGAGTTAAAGTTGAGCCGAGCGAGACAAAAGTTATTGCTGAAACAACAAAAGGAGGAAGCATGGCAACAACCAAAGGAAAAATTGTAGTAGAAAAAGTAACAACTTATGGAGAAGGAAAGGAAGTTGTTAAAACTATTGGAGAATATGATTTAAAAGTTGTTTCTCAAGGAGTGAAACAAGGAAAAGATGTTATTGGAACTCATGTTATTGAGCTAGTTGATAAAAAAACTGGAGCTGTTGAACATTATCATGCTACTGGGAAAGCTAGCGAGATCTCGAGTGCAATTAAAACAATAATGCAACAGCAAGCTGAAGGAAAGGAAGTAACTGTTTATCAAGGGAAGCAACTATTTGTTACTAAGCAAAGCCTCTATAAACCAGAAACTAGATTAGTTGTGCAGCCAGCGAGTTTGGAAAGACCGTATCCCCAGTTTGGATTTGAATATACTGTTGAGAAAACTCAATCAAAAGCTCTAGGAAGCTACGAATTTTTGCGTAGCTTAGAGCAGCCTGGAGTTGAACATCCTTACAAACCATATGAAGTTGTTGGAACCGAAGTTGGAAGAGTGGGAGTAATTTCAAAGCAAAAAGTTAGCGGAACTACTGTTGAGTTTGCACAAAAAGGAAGTGTTGAAGCAGCTTTGATAAGAGGAAAGCCAATTGAAGAACCTAGAGGATTCTATCCTCCTCCAAAAGAAGAACCGATTGTTAATCCGGATGTTGCTGCTGGAATAAAGTATATTTTTGGAGAAGCCAGAGTTGGTTATAATTATGAACCATTTAGCTATGTTGAAAAAACAGCAACCCCCGAATTAAAAATTGTTGCTATTAAACCTCCAACTCCAGAACCAATAAAAACACAGCCAGCTTATTGGGGCAAGACAGTTTTGGAAGATATATCGACGAAACCTCAAACAAAACCTGTTCCGACTGCTGAATTATCAGTTATGCAGCAATCTTTAATTAAAGACATAGCAGCTATGAAAGCTCCAGCTCCAACAACTAAAGCAAACATTCCAATCGTTCCAATAACAACTCAAACAACTCAACCTTCAGTAACTCAGCCATCAACTTTTATTCCTCAAGTTACAACGAAATCTGTTCCGATTGAAAAGCCTGAAGAGCCGAAAATTGAAACAAAAACAATTACGGTAACTGGAGTTTCTCCTCTTGAGAAAGAAAAAGTTGGAGTGAATATTGAATCTGCAAGCCAAGCATATTTCTCTAGAATTGGAACTTCTTATGTCAAAGAAACCTTGCTTAATGAAGAAGAGGAGAAAGCTAGAGTTGTAACTGTTGGGCCTAAAGTAACTGAAGAGCAAGTTCAAACATATTTGACAAAACAAATTGAAGCCGAAAAAACTGTTAAGGAAACAACTGCTGAATCTAGTCAAGATGTTTTAGCGATAAAAATTAAAGAAGGGATAGAAGAGAAAACTAAAAAAGCTCTAGGAATGAAAGCCGAACAATCAATTAATCTTGAGGAGAAAATGGTTCAAAAGCTTACTGAAAAGCAAATACAAAGACAAATGATGAAGCAAAAAGTTATTCAGCCGACAGTTCCGGTAAAAGTTTTCCCGACAGCAATTCCTACAAAAATAGTTCCAATAGTTCCATACATTCCGAAATTAAAACCGTTGTTTGGCGGTGGTGGAGGAAGAAAACAAGGAACAAGGCTGGCAATTCAAGCTTGGTTAAAGAATAGGCCAATAATTGAGCCAAAAGATGTTTTCAAAGCGTTGAAAAAGGTGAAGTTATTATGAATGAAGTTTTCGTTGGCTCTTTGATTTTTGTTGTTTTAGTATTTGTATTAATAGTTTTGTATAGAATTTTCACTCCAGTCATCGATACAACTTACTCAACGCTTAATGAAGGCGGATTTTTCAACAACTCTCAAGAAACAAACCAAGTAGTAGCGAACACAAGGAATGTTTGGCAGTATGCCCCCTTTGCTATTTTGATATTGTTTTTGATTTACGTGATTTACTTAGCTTCGAAAAGGGAGCAGTATGAATATGGTGTTTAAAGGTTCAATGTGGGCATGGGGAGCATTTATTGCGACTTTGATAACAGTTGGTTTAATCTATGTTTTCTTCGACAAAATAATAGGTAATGTCTCAGAACCATCAAGCGGGGGCATTTTTTATGAAGCATATCTTTCGTCAAAAGACAAGCTCAACAGCTTTTGGATGTATTTACCATTTTTTGTCTTGCTCATTTTAGTTATAGGGGTTATAGCAATAAGCGTGAGGAAAAAGGAGTGGGAAGCATGATAGCATTATTGTTAGTTTTTCTTTTATCTTTTCCGATCTCATTAGCTCAAATCTACCCATACCCTTACTACCCAGACGACAATTTGTGGACTTTGGAAAACGAAAGCTGGTATTACTACAAGCAATTTGGAATTGATATAAGGCATGAAAGAATAGCAAACCTTTACTCAGTTGATATAGTCGGTAATCCAGTTTTGCAGAGCGATGGTGTAGAGAATAATTGGGGAACAGTTTTAATAAACGCAAGTGACTATCCTGTTAAGTGGTATTGGGTTGAGGCAGAAAGCTCAAACATAAATAAAGTTGGAAATTGGAATATTACAAGGGACACAAACGACTTCAATTCAACAAATGTCAACTCTTCTTCAATTGGCGATTATTTGGAGTTTAATTTTGTTGGTAGTGGCCTTTCAATAATTTATGATAAGTGCCCTGCCTGCGGTTATATTGATGTTTACATAAACGATTCTCTCTTCACTCAAATTGACACCTATTCAAGTAGTGTTAGCCATAAGCAGTATAGCGGAATTTACTTTTCTCAAAACGATGTGCCAGTAAATGTTAAACTAAAAGTTAGCGATGTAAAGAATCCTTCCTCATCAAATTACTTCATTATTATTGATGCAGTGAAATTTGGCTCTTCTCGTTATAGAGTTTATTTACACGATAAGTTAGCTTTTCCAGATGGTAAGTATTACAAAACGGCACCTGGAAGCAATACAGCAAATTATTTAGTTTCATACCACTATTTAGGTGCTTCTGGTTGGGCTGTGATTTACAGGTTAACATTTTATGTTTTGGTGAAAAATCCAAATTCTTACCCAGTTCAGCTAAACATCAGCGACCACAGTGGTACCTATGATTTTATTAACGGTAGTCAGCAAACCACAGCGGGCAAACCTTACTGCTCTATAACAATACCGCCAAACACCGATTGGACTTTGCTCAAATTGGGGTATGGTAGCCCATACTGTGCTCCTCAAACAAATGATACTTGGGCTGGAACAAGGAGGACTATTTTCTATTCTGGTGCAGTTTCATACACAAGTTGGATAGCACAATCCTACAGAATTTCAACAAACGCATCTAATTTGTGGATTGACAGTTTTTGGGTAGCTTATGATAGGGAGCAACCGCAAATAATAATTAAAAATGCAAGAACTGGAGAGGATTTGAGTAATGGTGGTTGGATAAGTTGTGATGATATGTATGGGAAAGGAATAAATATTACAGTTTTGGGTTTACCACCAGCATCCACAGGATGGAGAATAAGGTTGCTTTCCTCAAACACCTACTCTTACACTTTTGTTACATCGCCAGGTTTAACGGCAAACAATAGCGGGGCAATAGTTTGGAATAATGTTATTGATAGTAGTGCAAGGTTGTGTAAAGATAACGATTACGCAAATTGGTTTGTTGTATATGTGGATAACACAAACATAGGAGGAAGTACAGGTTCATATTTTGTATTCCAGTCTCCCCCAATTCTAACAACCCCATGGAATTGGAACTTTCCAGAGCTGAAAATTGTGAATTTGGATACGGGAAAAGAGGAGTATATTTTAAGGCCGAATCAAAAATATGAAGTTAGAGTAAACATAACAAACTCCTTTGGCAATCCAATTTCCTCTGGAATATCAGTTTTCTTCTCATTCACTCACATGTATGGTACAGAAGGATTGAAAGGTGGTTATGAAAACCCAATCTTATTGGATGGTAGTATACCTTTCTTGCTTTGGTCTGATAGAACTTTCACCCTTTACTACAATTCAACTGGAGGATATTGGTATAGGAATTTCAGAACTCCAAGTGAGTGGAAGTATGATGGGCATTTTAGTGGTTTGAGGTTGAGAATAACAAACAACACAAACTCAACATTTAGAATAAGGTATGCAACTTATGAGCTTCAACTCCCAGTTTATATGGTAATATTTTCAAACCACTTCTATAGCGGAAATGGAATAGATGTTGTAGCAAAAGACATAGATTTTGGAACATCATGGGGTCATCCTTTCTATACTACTTCAGGAGGTGCCCCACCAACATTTAATGATAATAATAATGATTTGTGGATTGAAGACAGCAGGAAGATAATTTTAATTTACAACTCAACTCCTGGAACAGTAGCACAAACTCCAATAATCTGGTATGATAAGCTAACTGGTTTAGTTCACTACACTTCAGGAAGTGTTTGGCCCCCTGGCTATTCATACTTAGGAACTTACAAACAAGTGAGAAATGTTAAGGCAGATTTGGGATTAGGTAGAGATTATTCTGCCGTTTTGCTTGAAGAGAGCAACAGTTTGGGCTACAATTACAAGGTAGCTCTTTACATTCCAGCAAATTCTGACTACATTGAAGTGTTTTACGATTTACCTGACATTTACACACTTGATTTCATTTGGCAAACATTTAACCTGAGAGTATGGGGAAATATGAGGTATTTCAATGTAACGAGAAATTACTTGGAAACTTTATTCGGAAAAGAAGAGGTGCTTCATTTCTTCAGACCTTTCACTTCTCCTGGAGTAACAAATATTGGTGGTTGGGCTTTCAGCAACACAACAGCAAAAGCACCATCTTACTTTTTGGGCTTCACCACATATTTACCAATGCCTACAAACGATGGATTAACTCCTTGCTATCCTTACTGCTTCAACTACCTTTACACTGAGTTTATGTATGGCTTTAACATAAGCAGAAACAATTTCAGAGACTTTTACGACAAATGGAAGTTTGTCTTTGGTATATTGGTTACTGATGGTTTAGACGAGTATAGGAGCGAAACACAAACTTGGAGCACTTTTAATTTTTACAATGGGCTGTTGCTAAACTTCAACATGAGAAAAGTAAGAGCGAGGTTTATTTTGGGCAATGTGTTTAATTCTCCAGATAATGGTGATATGTTGCTAACAGAGAACAGAACATGGAGGTATGGCTATCCAACCTCATACACTAGTAGTTCAATTGACATTAATTTTGACAGAATTTCAAGAAGCTATAGTGTTGGTGAAAATGTTTTAATATTTTTGAAGACAAGAAACTACACAACAATACTCCCTTACCAACTTCTAAACATTTACATTTTGGATGAAAACAACAATTTAGTTTATCAGGGTCAAAAGGTTACAGATAATAACGGAATGACAAATATTTCCTTCACTCCTCAAAAAACAGGAGTTTACAGGGTTAGGGTTGTTGGGAATGGTTTATTTGGAGTTGGTTTCTTCTGGGTAAGAAAAGTTCAGCAAGCAATAAGTTTGGATAAGGCAGTTTACCAGCCAGGGGATATTGTTAATATAAAAGATTTTGTTTACGATTCTGCATCCAACTCTCCAATTCAAGCTAATGTGATTTGTTACCTTTACACTCCGTTTAATGAACCTGTTTGGAGCGGTAGTTTAACAAGAGTTGGAAATTATTATACTACCTCTCTAGTATTATCTTCTAGCGCATCGGTAGGAGTTTGGAGCTTGATTTGTCAAGCGAATGACGGAAGCTCAACAGATACATCAACAACAAGCATAGCAGTAGCTTCGGCAACGCAAGAAGGAAGAAGCTGGCAAGATTACTTGTTATCTTTGAACGAAACTTTGAGAAGTTTAAATACCACTAGTGGTGGAGGAGAATATATATGGATAACAGAGTCCGGCTATGCGGTCGGTTTGGTAGCATTTATTTTGTTTGCCTCAATCTTTTTTCAAAGAAAAGCAAAAAACAAAGGAGGTGGGGTAGTTGAAATCAATGAATAAAAGGCTACTCCTAGGCATATTTTTCTTTAGCTTTATCTTTCTACTTAACTTTAATCCTTCTTACGCTTGGCTTTCGGGATGGCAATATAGAAAAGCAATTAATATAACAAACTCTGATTCAACAACATTAACAGATTATCAAGTTTTGGTTACCTTAGATACTCGAACTTTAATTTCTCAAGGCAAAATGAGAAGCGATTGCGGAGATATAAGATTTGCTAATTCAACAGATTACTTACTAAGCTATTGGATTGAAAGCGGATGCAATACTAATAATACCAGAGTATGGGTCAAAGTTCCTTCAATTCCAGCAAGTTCAAGCACGACAATTTATGTTTACTATGGAAATCCAAGTGCAACTAGCTTGAGCAACGGAACAGCGGTTTTTATTCGCTTTGATGATTTTTCTTATTCTGGTTCTCCAGATACAACAAAATGGAGAGAATTTACTCAAAACGCATATCCAACAGTTCATACAGTTAACGGAACACTATATAGAATTGGAAGAGATAGCGGAACGACAGACCAATCGGCTTACATTAAAATGAGTTCAAACACAAACACAGGCTTAATTATAATGTGGAATTACTACCTAGAGAGTATTTACGGAACATTTGCAAGCTCAATCGCGTTTATAAACGAAACAACAACCTCTTACCAAAATCAGCAAATAGGAAGATGGAGTAACTCAAATTCTGGGTTTCCTTGTAAGGATATTTTAGGAAAATATCAAGTTACTGTGAAATGGTATAAGAATGGAACAGCAATATTTTCAGCAATTCAACCAGATGCAACTACTTGTAGTGTAACTTATACTCAGCCATTTTCAACTGTATCAAATTTTGGAGTTGGTTGGTATATAGGAGATGGTGGATGGAATAGTCGTGGTTATGTTGGTATAGACGATTTGAGAATAGCACAACTTGCTTCTCCAGAACCAACAGCAAGCGTTAGCTCAACAGAAGAATTGCCAAATCAACCGCCAGCAATTACAATTTACTTACCAACAAACACAACTTACTTCTATAGCAATAATTTTGTTTTCAACTTTAGCGTTTCAGATGACAGAAGCTCGACATTTTGGGTAAAGGCATTTCTTGATGGAGTGCCAATTTATGAAAACGCAAGCTATCAAAACAACACTTTAGTAGTTTTAACTCAAAACTTAAGCGATGGAAGTCATAATTTTATAGTTTTTGCAAACGATACAGATGCAAATTCGCCGCAAACAACTCAGCAAAGCGTTACTTTTACAATAAGAACAATTCCACAATTCCAACAAATTAATGTAACTCCAACAAGTTTTGTTTACGATGCTTTTAACGGCATATGGTTTAACACAACTATTTACGATGAAAACAACAACCAGCAAAGCGTTATTTTGGAAACAAACTTAACTGGAGTTTTGAAAAACTACACTTTGAGCAATGATACATCAACTCACTATTACTACTTCTGGAATATCAAACCTGCAGCCGGAACTTATGTTTACAAGTTTTACGCAAACGATACTGCAGGAAATTGGAACTCAACGGATTATTCAACAATTAATGTTAGCAAGGCAAACTCTTATCTAAATTTGACGGCGTCTCCAGATTGGACAGTTTACGATGACCAAAGCGTAACAATTAGCTGTAGTGTAAGAAGCGAGTTAAATGTAACTTTGTATAGAGATGGGACAATCATTTCAAATCCTTACACAGCAAAACTTCCATTTGGAATTTACAAAATAGAATGTAGAATAAGCGATTCGCAAAACTACACCCCAAGCGTTATTACTCAATATTTACAAGTTAACACAAGAGGAGTTGGTTGCTTGGATAATACAACATATGCCTTCTACACAACTGTTCAAACAACAAACTTCCCAATAGCTTTAAACTTTACAGATTTGGTAAACCAAGGAAAAGTTAAGAAAGATTTGAGCGATGTTTTCAGTTTTGATAATGTTAGCCTGAGAATAAACACGACAAAAGGCTATTATGTAATTGTTAGCAATACAACACCAATAACTCAATTTACAATCAATTTTGGGAATTACATAGCAAACAATTCTTATCCAACTCAAACATTGCCATCAAATGTAATTACTCCGCAAGTTTATGAAGCAAGCTATTATTATGTTGTTAATTTACTCAACGAAAAAGATGGAAGCCAATTGTTGCCGCCAGGAGCAACTAATGAATTAATTGTTTACTGCAGCTTGGGTTCAACGAGATTTCCTGTCAACGCTACGAAATTAATCGTTCCGACAAAAGACCAGGCTGATATGATTAGAGCTGTAGTTACTTATTCAGCGACAGAAGTTTATTACAGAAGCTTGTTTGTTCACAATCCAATAGAATATGTTAATCTTTACTTAGTAGATGCAAACAAAGACCAGCTTTTACAAATGATATTTAAAGTTCAGGATTTGACTGGAAGGTTTGGAAATGCTGTTTTGAAAGTGAAAGGATATCTTGGTGGCTCTTTAAGAACTTTTACAGAAGAAAGGCTTGATATAGAGTCAAAAGCAATAACATATTTGATTAACGGGCAAAAGTATCAAATTTTCTTGGATAATGGTAAGGAGGAGAGAAGCGTTGGGGAAATTTACCCAGACCCGAGCAGCTTAGAAAAAACTTTTGTAGTAGCAGAATTGACATTCACAAACTACACGAACTTCAATGTAAGCTTTTCATTAACTCAGCAAGGAAACACAATAGTTTTCAACTACAATGATCCAACTAACCAAACGATAAGCATAGAATTTTTTGTTTTGAACGCAAGCGATGCTAATTATCCTCAAATCTATTACACAAAAATTGATGGAAGAAGTGTAGTTAACATTAATTACATCTTGCCAGATAATTCTTCGAGATACCTTGCAAAAGTAAAAATACATCACGCAGCTCTAGGCCCAGATACTTATGAAGTGCTGCAGTTTTTCGGAATTGTTAATCCAATAATTTGGTTTCCATTGATTGATTTAGGGCCTCAGTGGCTATTCTTATTGTTCATTTTGCCAGCAGGATTGATATTCACAGAAAGGACAGCACCGATTGGAATATTTTTAATGGCATTGCTAACAATCTTCTTTGTAGTAACTGGGAACATTCAAGTGAAGGTTACAGTGATAGCTTTGGTCATATTTTTAGCAATCCTCGCTGAAATAAGAATAAAAAGGAGGTATGTGGAATGAGACTAATTGATATTGCTGTCTTCCTATTCATATTTGAATTTGTCCTGAATTTACTAGCCAGTAATTTTGCCAGCGACTTAGGATTTAACAGAAACGAAGTTATTGTTGCAAATCCTGGGGTTGATATTGAGCAAGAAACACAAGCTCAGTGGCAGCAAGTACAAACTATTGCTAGTGCGGCAATTTTGATGGGAATAGTTGCTGCAGCATTTTTGAGTGCAGTATTTGGGCAATATTACTTAAGCTTGCTTTTGGCTGCGGCTGGAGTAGTTATTAATTTCGTTCCAGTTTTAAGACAATTTGTTAGTGCATTGCCTATGCTTTTAATTGCTTTAGGATTACCTCCAACTGTTGCCTGGGGATTTTACATAATTTACAACTTTTTGCTAGTGTTAATGCTGTTGCTATGGTTAAGTGGAAAAGGAGGTTATTGAAATGAGTGGGTGGGATTTGTTGGTTCAAGGAAAATGGTTTGACGCAGCACTTTATCCATACACAAGCATTCTTGGCTCTGAAATTTTCTACACAATTTTGCTAGCAGCTATTTTGGGAGTTATTTATATAAAAACAAGAAGCTTGGAAATGGTTTCTGCAGCTTTAATTCTTGGGGGAGTTGTTTTAATTCCTTTGGTTAGACCTGATGTTAGAGTTTACTTCTTTGTTGGAATTGCAGCTGGCATTGCATACGCCCTTTACGCTTTATTGTGGAGGAGATAGCTATGGCAAGAAGAACTATAACTATAAGGTTACCAAAAGACATTATGGAAGAGCTTGAGCTAAAGAAGAAAAAATACAACAAACCAATCAGCAGAATTATTGAAGAGGCCTTGAGAAAAATCGAATTGTAAGTAAATTTCGCAATCTCCATCTTTTTAACAATTTTCTTTAACCACTAATCAGTAAGCCGACCATAGCGATGCATAGACAAATGAGCTGTGGGGCAAATAACAAAAAAGGTGAAATAGAAAAAGGTGAAAACGAATGAAAGGAGTTTCAAATCTGGTATACGCTTTGTTAACTGTTCCGCTAGTTTTGATTTTAGCAGTAGCAATCTTCAATCAATTCACAGCAAACGTTGATACTACAGGATGGTCTACACAGGCTAACCAAACATTCCAAAAAATAACATCTTCAGCATATACAGGATTTAACTTAGGATCTATGTTGCCTTTCATATTCATAGCAGTGACAATTGTCGGGATAATACTAGGAATGTTAGCTGTAAAGTAAATTCCTTTCCCCATCTCTTTCTTTTTTTGAAACAAAAAGGTGAAAGATGTGGCATGGCAGAGATTGAAAGTTAGCTACTTAAGAAAAGGATGGAGTTTAAGTAGATTGAAAAAAGCTCTGGAAGCAGGAAGAATAAGAGTACGAACAATTGATGTCGGCAGACCCGGACACCATTACATTCACGTATTCTATACGCCCGCAGGCAGACTGGTAGTAACAACTTATGGGATCTTTAAGAGAAAAAAGAAGAGATAAATTGAAATTTGGGTGAGATAATGAAGAAGAAAAAATTGAAAATAAGTGTTAGTGGACTCATAAAAAAACTAAAATCGAAAGAAACAAAGATGAAAATTAGAAAACTCGTAAAAGGGGCAAAGACTGCGGCAAAATATGTTAGTGCTTTAGAATCGGCGCTTGGAGAGGCATTCGGGACAGGGACAACAAAGAAATCTGGGGGGTTTACGATAGCGCAACCTGATTTAGAAAGGATATTTGGCCCCGCCCCCTCAGCTAAAAAGAGAAAGAAATTCGACTTATCTCAAATTCTCTAGGTGATGGGAATGGCAAGGAAGAAAAAGAAGAAATAAGTTTTTAACAATAGCAGCAAAGCGATTTACATGATGCTAGAAATTTACATACTTTACACAGTCCTTGCCTTTTTTGCTACTTTTTTTGCTATTTACAAAAACTCCCCAATATTTTTCTTTTTTGCTATGCTTTTCTGCGCTATATTAATACCGACAAGCTGGGATGTTGGAAAAAGGGTTTGTATTTTTAGTGTTTCAACAAATGAATTAAAATGCACTCAATTTAAAGAGCAATATCCCGCGCTCTCATACCTTTTTCTCGGATTATTACTTATGAACATGGTAATGGGGCTGGTTTCTTTTCTCAAAGGCACTAGAATGTAAGTAAACCGATAAGCTTTTAACAATGGTGTTTACATTACAAACATGGCTGAAGAAGATATTGAAAGCGAAGAAGCAGTTGCTTCTGAGAATGAGGAAGAAGGCTTTGTCCCTAGTGAAGAAGTAAGCGCCGAAGAAATTTGGTATAGAGGAGAGCTTTTAAGAAGCATTGACAAGATTCTCAAAGATGAAATAGCTGAAGAAAATTTGAAAGATTTTCCTCTTTGGGTCGCTTACGCAAAAACAACAAAGCTTACTTTTTTGGATGAAAGAGATGTTGCCGTTTTAGAAAATTTGTTTGAAGCTGAAGTTTGCAGATATTTAAGAAGCTTACCTCCAACTCAGCAAAAGCCTGAAGTTTACAAAAAAATTGGTCAAGCCAGAATGACTTTTTACATGAATTTGAGGAGAAGCTTAGGGAAGGGAGATATTAACGAAAGGACAGCAATAGCAAGTTTA
Source organism: Candidatus Aenigmatarchaeota archaeon (assembly GCA_020832825.1). Classification (GTDB taxonomy): domain Archaea; phylum Aenigmatarchaeota; class Aenigmatarchaeia; order CG10238-14; family SpSt-28; genus SpSt-28. The sequence continues at coordinate 17,866 of JAJHRL010000006.1, forward strand.
ATGAAGTTTGTAATGGTTGGGGAAATGAAGCAAAAGAAACCTGGATTTCTGGAAAGACTGAGAGGTGGTGGTGAATGAGCGATATCGTCGCATACATTCCAGCCACGTTGAAAGGAATAGTTATCGGAATTATTCTTGTAGCACTTGGTTTAATCATAATTTATCTTTACATGAAAGGAGGTAGAAAGAATGATGAACATAGTTGAATTAACTGGTTGGCTCACAGCTGTTTTAACACCTTCAATCCTTCTAATTATTTTCGTATTAACAACTCCAGCTTGGTCATTTTTTGTTGCTAGAATGAGGAAGAAAATCATTTTAATCCATCCAAGGCAAAACAGATACGCAGAAATAATTGCTGCAGAGAGATACGGAAATCTAGCTTACGTAAAAAATCATGGCTACTATTTGCTAGATCCAAAGCATGTCTATATCGAGCCAAAATCTAAATTACCAATTGCTGTTGTTTATGGAAACATCGGAATTACAATAGACCCCAAGGTTGCAGAGGCTGTAGATGTGATGAACTCTTTTGGAATATCAAATTACGAGGCGTTGAAAGAATTGATTGAAAGACACAAAAATGAGAATAAACCAACCGCAGTAACAATTTGGGGAGAGACTATCGGCTTGGAAGAAATAGAAAACTACTTTGCTAGCACCGAAAGAAGCGATTTTATCGAAGCTGAAATACAGAGAAGAACTGCCGCTCAAGTAATTCAAAAATTGAGAACTCCAGAAAATTGGTTCAAGTGGGCAATAATCTTGGTAATAATAATGATTGGAGCAGCAATAGCTTATGTTATGATTCATCAAGGGACTGCAGGAAGTATAGTTGAAGGAATAAAAAGCGCTACAAGCGGAATAACTGGTCAACCTACAGCTCCAACTACTATTCCTACTAACGTAACTGGTGTTATCGTTAAATAAAGGTGATGCTCAATGCCAAAGGGTAGGGAAGAACCAGAAATTTTAGCTTTCACTCCAATGGATTTGACGAACAAAAGAATACACGTTTTGCTTAACGAACTAAACAGAAGGCAGTTTAGTGCTTGGGACTCAAAAACTATTAAGGATATAGAAGCATACTATAATGCTTTAAGAATTCTTTTTTTGGAAGTTGAGCCTTTGTTAGATAGAGATGAAATTGAGAGAATAAAAGCAAAGATGAAAGATGCTTGGAATATCTACAAAGAAATAATAACTGCGAAAACAATTTCTCCATCCGTTTTGATTTTATTTTTGAACAAGCTTGACAAGATTAACGAGGCAATAAGAATAAGCATGCAGATGCACGAGTATTTCTTTAAGAAAGGAGCAAAGAAAGCTGGCTTGGACGAAATTCTCGAAAGATTGCTTTCAAAGTATTACTGCAAACAATGCGACAGCGAAGTGAACCTAGAATGGAATTATTGTCCAGTTTGCGGCAATAGATTGAAAGATGAGAACGGAGAATTGATAAAAAATGCGGTGGTGTTGAAGGAATGAAACGAGTATGAGCGAGAATATAATTGAGAAAGTTGAAAAGTTTGAGGAATGGCTGAAATCTAAGACCTCTTTATCCAACAGAAGCATCGGCACATATTTGAGGACAATTAAAGCATTCTTAATTTTTTCGAATGGAGATGAAAGCATTGAGAGCATGAACAAATACATAAGAAATTATCCTTTAGCTAGGTTCGTTTTCAAAAAATACTTAGAATTTTTGGGAAGGGGCAATGAGGCGAGTCAATTAATTAGAGTTAAGAAAGCGAGAAGAAGAGAAGGAGAGTATGCTGACGAGCAAAAGCTCCTGCAAATTCCGAATTACATAAGGAGGAAAGCTTACAGAATTGTCGCTTTAATTCAGGCATTAACTGGAGCTAGAGCTATTGAAGTTTTGACAATAAGAAAAGACAATGTTTTTGTTGAGAAAGATTATTTAAAAATAAAGCTGATAACAAAAGGAGAGAAAGAAAGATACATCTACATTCCGCAGCCTTTTGCTCCGCTTGTTTACGAGTTCATTCACTCTAGCAACAGAATTTATCCTTTCTTGCTTGGAAAAAGCGAGGATCTTGACAGATTGATTTACAACAATTACATAAGCTATTACAGGCAGGTGAAAAACGCAGCTAGAGTCTTGGGGCTGAAGAATTTTGGAACTCATGATTTCAGAAGAAATTTCATCAACAGGCTTTACGAAAAAACAAAAGACATAAGACTAGTTGCTAAAGTTGTTGGGCATGCTAAATTAGAAACTAGCTTGAGGTATTTGGATGTTAAGGTTAGTGAAGACGAAATTAAAAAGCTTTTGCTGGAGGGGGGAGAATGAAATGTTTGAAAAGATTTATATTTTTATCTTTGCTCTATCATTAGTAATGTCAATTGGAGCATACTTTAACGAAAATTACCATATAACCTACAAAAACCCAATTGTATTTGTTATACCAATTGCTATCTTAATGATGTATCTATCTTTCTACTACTCGAAAAGAAGAGGAAGCCTTGATACTGCTGAAGATAAAATGGTAAAAATTGCTATTATTCTTCTATTCTGGAGCTTTTTAACATTACCTTTTGTATTTGAAAATCCAGAAATCTGGTCACTAACCACAATTAGTATCTTTATTGTTTCTTCTTTTGTTTTGTTTGAAGGTGAAGAAAAATGAAAGTAGATAAAGGTCAAGACATAAAAGATATTCTATTCTTACTCTTCTTCTATGTGATACTCCCATTTACAATTAGCATTATTGTATATGGATGGGATATATCTAGAGCTATTGGACATGTTGTTCTTGTTCTGATAATGGTTTCTATATTTAATTTGATTAAGGATGTATGGAAATGACCAACCTGATTTGATGATGAAACTAACCCAGAATGACACTTGTGTATTACTCGACTAGGACACAAAACGATTTTCGTGTATTAGTGTAGTGGGACACAATCTATAAAACTTTTTTCATTTTCTTGATCTCTAAGCAAAGTTTGTAAGTAAAGGGACATTTACTTAACATTCCACAGAAAGACGCGAGGTTTCCAACCTTTTTATGTTAAAATAGGCGTCAAGCTTTTAACAAAGATGGTAAATAAACCCTATGAAAGCAAGCCAAACAATTTTGCAAGTAGAAAAAATAAAACCAAGTGAGAATGACGAAGTTTTAACAAAAATAGCAAAGCTATTTTATGGTTTGACACTTAAAGATTTTGACGTTATCGCTGCGGTTACAGGGCCAAAAGGAATGGGAAAAAGTAGTCTAGCAATTCAACTTTCAAGACAAATTCTCAAATTACAAGAAAAAGAATTCGAACCAGAGAGGCATGTTGCATATCTTTATGAGGATGTTATTAACAAGATTAATGAACTGGATGAACATGAGCCTCTTATCATAGATGAGGCAGTTAATGTGATGATGGGTGAGGATTGGAACAAAATTGAGAGCAAGTATTTGAAAAAAGTTTTCGCCAAGCTAAGAGTAAGGCATTTAATTGTCTTTCTTTGCATTCCAAAATTTGAGTGGCTGGACAAAAAATATAGAGAAGGGATGGTTAATGCATTGTTTTTAGTTCCAACAAGAGGGACATTTATATTTCTTACTCCTAAACCTTTTTCAGACGATCCTTGGGAAGAAGAAAAATTGAAAAAGGTGTTTGGAAAGTTAGACTATTTCACTCTAGCAACAGGCACTATAAACAAAATCGTTTTAAACCAATCATTAAAGCAGTTAGGGATAGACGCTACTTTTGGCGAATTTAGGGAAGTTGATGAACGTATTTATAATAAATATAAAGCTATGAGAGAGGCTGCAATCGAAAAAAGTAGTGAGCAAGGAGAAGTTTTGAAGATTGAGGCTAGCAAAATACCACTGATAATTAAGATTAATGAGATGAAAAATCTAGGCATTACAAACAAAGAAATAGCAAAGCAGCTTGGAATAAGCGAGGCGGCGGTTTCAAAATATCTTAAACTTATATCGGGATCTTCAAAATAGCCTCATCAACATCTTTTCCGCTTAAATGAATGTAAATCCTTGTCATTTTGCTATCTTGAGTCCATCCGAAGTAAGCTTTTAATTGACTCTCTGTAAGATATTTGGCTAAGTGTGTGGCCCTGGAATGCCTTAATAAGTGAGGATAAACTCTTCTTCCCAAAATATCGCTTGCTTTTTCAAAAAGCTTTCTTACTTTTCCATAGCTCCAGTTAAACAAATATTCTCCTTGAACAAAATCCATGTATTGTCTCAAATAGCTTGCATACTTTCTTATTCGCACTCTTCTCTCTCCAGTCTTTCCTCTAAGCAAAATTGTTGCTCCATGATCGTCAAAGCTTACATCTTCTTTCTTTACCTTTACAAACTCAGAAATTCTTGCCCCAGATTCATACAAAACAGCAAAGAAAACTTTTTCAAGAAAGTAAGGAAGCAATTCAACAATTCTTTGAACTTCTTCCTCACTCAAAATGTTTGGCAATTTTTGCCTGCAGATAAACTTTATTTTTAAATCCTTGAAAATCTCGCTTCCTAAAAACTCAAAAAACTTCTTAACGCAATAATACCTTATTTTTCTCGTTTTCGCACTAACATTAATGCTCTCAAGCCATTTTATTACATCATCTTTTGTTATCTCGTTAAGTTTTTTATTCACATGCTTAAAGAAAGATTTTAAGCTTTGTAAATACTTTATCCTCTGCACCAGACCAATTGAATTTAGTTCGCTCCATTTCAAAAATTCCTCAATTTTTGCAAAAGTTTCTTCATCAACAAGCTCTTTAAGTTGCTCTTTTTCTCTTTCGAAAATGTGAGAAAGATTGTAAAAATCCATGTTTGAAATTTTCCCATCATTTATATTAATGTTGAGAGGAGAGAGTAGATGAAACTGTTGTTCAAATCCCCTGTCTGCAATGATTATTTTCTCTACCATGCTGTAATTATTTTGTCCAAAAAGTTTAAATGCTTTTCGTTCAGTTCATTACTGAACGATATTAACACAAGAAATTTTTTAGTAGAGCTTTAAATACCCAGCCATTAAGAAAAAATATGGATAGAAAGACATTAACTATCGATAAAAAAACTTTTGAGAAGTTGTTTCTTATGAAGACTGAGTTGGAAAAGAAGGAAAAAAGGCCAATATCGTGGGATGAATTTTTCGAGCTTACACTTATATCTAGAAGGTGAGCCAAATGCAAATCTCCAAATTTGGGTCAAATCCCATAATAGATGGGGCGAATCCCGCCAGGCCCAAAATAAAAATGGGATATAGATACCTTTTTGAAATTTGGTGGTTTTCAGAAAAATTTAAACCAAATTAGCAAACTTAAGAATAATATGAATTATTTGGAGAACGAATGAG
>JAJHRL010000033.1 GCA_020832825.1 Candidatus Aenigmatarchaeota archaeon
CACTATTTAGTTTTATCTTCATATTACTAATTGGTAGTTAAAAATTTAAATCTTACTATCGTATGGTGGTATAAAAATCTTAATCTTTTATATCTGCTCTCTAAAAGGATAAATGAAGAAAGTTAATCTTTTCTTAAAAACTGTTCTTAAAAAGATTTTACCAGATAAAAAAAGTGAGAGAGAGCTAAAATCATTAGCTAAGAAAGTACTTCTGATAGCTAAAAGGGAAGCGAAAAAGTATAAAGCTGATGCAATGATAGTTGGTAGTATAACAAGAAATACGTGGCTGCCAGAAAAGAAAGAATTTGATATCTTCATTTTGTTTCCTAAGGAGCTAACTATTAATGAGCTGGAGGAGTATGGTTTAAAGATAGGAAAGGAAATTGTGAGGAAGATGAAAGGAAGTTTTACTTTGAAGTACGCGCAACATCCGTACCTTTCTGCTAAGATAAACGACGTGGAAGTTGATATAGTTCCGTGCTATAAGATTAAAGATACTACAGAACTAAAGAGTGCTGTAGATAGAACACCCTTCCACGTAAAATACTTACAAAAACATCTTAAAAAAACACAAGCAAATGAAGTTAGACTGTTAAAAAAGTTCTTAAAATCCCACAATCTATACGGAGCTGATGCTAAAGTACAGGGATTTTCTGGTTATTTGTGCGAGCTTCTGATAATAAAATATAAGAGCTTTCTTAACTTGCTTAAGGCTGCAGTGAAATGGAAGCTTCAAGAAATAATAGATTTAGAAGGTTTTTACAAGAAGAGTGAGTATTCAGAGTTAAAAAGAATTTTTAGGGGTCAGCCGCTCATAGTTATAGATCCGACAGATAAAAATAGAAATGTTGCCGCTGCTTTAAGTATAGAAAACTACTTTAAGTTTAAGAAAATATGCAAAATGTTCTTAGAAAATCCTTGTGAGGAAACGTTCTTTGGAAAAGTAAATTACATGACAGACTTCGAGTTTTCAAGAACAAAGCTAAAGAGGGGAACAGAAATTCTAGTTATTTGCTTCAAGCCACCCGAAGTTTCTCCTGACATCTTATGGCCGCAGTTGAGAAAATTTGCTGAGAGAATTAAAAGCATCTTAGAGGAAAAAAAGTATGAGTTCAAGGTTTACGGAAAGGATGTATACACTGATGAAAAAGAAATAGCTCTAGTTTTGATCGAGCTAGAGGTTTTCTCCCTACCAAATATTCAAAAAATAATTGGCCCTCCCGTTTTTGACGAGAGGAATTCTAAAGCCTTTTTAGAAGCCCATAAAACTCCGCTGATAGGTCCTTATGTAGAAAATGGTAGATGGGTGGTTGAGATAGAAAGAAAATTCAAAACAGCAAAAGAAAAAATCATAGATAGTTTAAACAAACCTGTTGAGATTTTAAAAGCCAAAGGGATACCAAGCTATATTGCTGATGCTTTAGCTAAAGGTTTTAAAGTAATGGATAGCTCCGAAATTGAAAAACTTTTAAAAGAAAGAAAGGATGTAGGAATCTTCTTCCATTCTTATTTTAATAAGGAGAAAATAGTTTAAAAGTATGATAGTTATAACTTTCTTGGGAACGGTTTCAGGCATTCCAAGCAGGGAAAGAAATCATCCTGCAATAGCATTAGAATATTTTTATTATAAAAAGGATACATTGCTGTTTGATTGCGGAGAGGGAACACAAAAGCAATTAATGAAAGCAGGGATAAGCTTCATGGATATTAGTAACATTTTCATCACCCACTGGCACGCCGATCACTTTGCAGGTTTAATTCCTTTACTACAAACAATGAACCTAGAAAAAAGAAAGAGCGAACTAACAATTTTCGGACCAGAGGCTACTAGGTTTGTCAGCGGGATTTTAAATCTTGGTTACTTTGGCTTAAGATTTCCTGTAAAGGCTGTAGATGTTCCTTTCGAAGGAAAGGAAATAGCAAAAATATATGAGACTAAGCTTTATGAAATCCTTTCTATTCCTGTTCTTCATACCGTACCTTCAGTAGCCTTTGCCTTTAAAGAAAAGGATGTATGGAGAATAGATGAGAAAAAATTGAAAGAATTGGGAGTAAAGAAAGGCAAGTGGTTAAAAGAATTAAAAGAAAAAGGAGAAATTGTCTACAGTGGAAAAAAAATTAGAATTGAGGAAGTCGCTAACTTACAAAGAGGACTGAAAATTGTATATAGCGGAGACACTAAACCTTGTGATAATTTGGTTGAACTTTCCAGAGATGCTGACTTGCTTATACATGATGCTACCTTTCTTGAAGAGGATGAAGATTCTGATAAATACCATTCTAGCGTTAAAGACGCGGCAAGAATAGCTAAGAAAGCAAACGTTAAAAAGTTGATCTTAACTCACATAAGTAGAAGGTACCAGAAGGAAGATGTAGAGAGGTTAATAAATGAGGCTAAAGAGATTTTTGAGAATGTAGAAGTTGCATACGATTTAATGAAGATTACTTTAAAGAGAAATCGATAAAAGTGGGCGAGGTGGGATTTGAACCCACGACCTTCCGGTTATCAGCCGGACGCTCCACCAGGCTAAGCTACTCGCCCTATTATTGATTTCCATATTAAATCTTAAATTTCATCAACGCTTTACTTATTCATGATAAAATTTCCTTTTTCGCTATTTGAAAAGGATGAAGCGAATGTTATAGTTTTTGGTATAAGTTACAATAAAGAGTCGGAAAAGAGCTTGAAACAGCTAAGAGAAATTAGCTACTTTGTTGAGCCCTTTGACTTTCTAGGGAACAATTTACTTCAAAATGCTAAGGTTTTCGATGCAGGAAATTTCAAAATTAAAAATCTAGAGGAAGTCTCAAATATCTTTAGGAGAATTAAAAATGAAGATAAAGTACCGCTTATGCTTTCTAGAGGACATCTACCAACACTTTATACAGTAAAGAATTTGAAAAAAGAGAAGCTGATAGTTCTGGATGCGCATGCCGACTGTAAGAACGAGTATTTAGATTCTATAATTGCTATAGACGTTGATAGAAACAAGGATAGAAAAAAATTTAACGGCTCGACGTGGTTAAGAAGATTGATTGAAGAATCTAACATTCAAGTCCTTCTAATTGGTATTAGGGCCTTTGATAAAGAAGAAATCAAGTTTTTAGAAGAGAAAGGAGTAAAATATTTTACCAGCGCACAAATCTTGGAAAGAGACAAAAAAATGCTGAGCGAAATAGAGAAGTTTACAAGAAATTCTGAAATCTACCTTTCCATCGATTTTGACATTTTCGATCCTTCTGTTTTTCCAGCAGTAGACTATCCTGAGCCAGGAGGCATAGGATACTACGAGTTCATAGAAATAATAAATGCTATCAAAGGAAAATTAATTGGTGCCGATGTATGCTGTTTTAAACCGCTTGAAAACAATCTTGTCAGCGGCTTCTTGGCTATTAAATCGATATTTCACATTCTTTCGAAAATCTAAATTCCAAGCCTTTTTCTTAGCTCTTTATTCATTTTTTCAGGAGTCCAGGGCGGGTTAAAAGTTAAGGTTACCTTTACGTTTTTAAATCCTGCTTCTTTAAGTTTCGACTCCACTTCGCTTACTAGAGAATTTGCTAATGGACATCCGAGAGATGTTAGAGTCATCAAAACTTCGACTTTCTCTCCTTCAACTTTCAGATCGTATATCAGTCCTAAGTCTACAATATTTGCCCCAATTTCTGGATCTATTACATTTTTTAAAGCCCTAATAGCCCTTTCTCTTGGAGAAGCCTTGATTCTCATAATTCTCTTCATCAAATTTTTAAGTTTCTATGCTAAAAAATAGACTATCGGCTAGGTGATGATTATATTATTCCCCGTGCGTTGCTTCACATGCGGCAAGGTAATAGGACATCTTTATGAAGAGTTTAAAAGGAGAGTAGATAACGGAGAAGATCCGGCAAAAGTTTTAGATGATCTAGGAGTAAAGAGATATTGTTGTAGAAGGATGTTTTTAGGTCATGTGGATTTGTTTAAAAAAATAGCTCAGTTTAAACCGTAAGTGAGAAAATGGAGTGGCCAGAAGATAGATTAACTAGATTTGAAGTAGCAAGAATAATAAGTACAAGAGCTTTACAAATTGCACTAGGTGCGCCTGTATTGGTCAAAAGCGATAAAACTGATGCAATCGAATTAGCGAAGGAAGAGTTTAGAAAGATGAGAGTACCTATAACGATAAGGAGAGTGTTGCCGAATGGCGAAGTTAAGCTAGTTGCTATAAGAAAAGCTGTTGAAAATTGGTTAAAAGATCATCCAGGCGAGCCATAATCACATGAATTTCGGGACTTCTATTCCAAGAAGATTTAAGCCGGTTTCTAAAACTTTCTCAGTAGCTTCAATCAATGTTAGCCTAAAGTTTTTTATCTCTTTGTTTTCCTCTTTCAGTACCGGAATTTTTTCATAAAAATTGTTGAAAACTGTTGAAAGTTCGTAAAGGTAGTTCGCAAGATAGTAAGGTTTCATCTCCTTAACAACTTTTTCTATTAAAAATGGAAAATCACTAAGCTTCTTAATTAGCATGCTTTCTTCCTCCTTTAATGCCGTACAAGAAAACACTCTTTTCCATCTTTTAGCCTTTTTAAGAATTCCTCTGCATCTCACACAAGCATATTGAACGTATGGTCCTGTATTCCCCTCTAGTTTTAGAATTTTTTCCCATTCGAAAATTATCTGATCCTCTGGTTGAATCTTAAGTATAGAATATTTTAGAGCACCCACAGCTATTTTTCTTACAACCGCTGCAATTTCCCTTTTATTTTTATTCGGATTCCTTTTTTCAACCTCTTCCCTAGCTTTTTTCTCTAGCACGCTAATAACTTCATCCAATAATATTGCTTTTCCCTCTCTTGATGACATTTTCCCTTCAGGCAAACTAACATGTTCAAAAGCGCAATGATAACAATCTTTAGCCCATTCGTATCCAAGCAACTCTAAAAGCTTAAAAAGTTGTTTGAAGTAGAGGGATTGTTGGGA
>JAJHRL010000007.1 GCA_020832825.1 Candidatus Aenigmatarchaeota archaeon
GGAGGTTTATTGTTGTTAGAGATAAGAAAACTAAAGAATTGCTTTATAATGCCGCATTAAAACAGGAACACGTTAAAGAAGCACCAGTTTTAATTGTTGTTTGCTCGGATTTAGAAGTTTTAAGCTTAAGATACGGAAAGAGGGGAGAGGTAGTTTATTCTTTAGAGGATTGTGCAGCTGCAATAGAAAACATTTTATTGGCTGCCACTGCCCTTGGTTTAGGAACTTGTTGGGTTGGTGCTTTCGACGAAGAAGATGTTAAAAATATCTTGAGATTGCCAGATTTTCTTAGACCAATAGCAATAATAACAGTTGGTTATCCTGCTGAAGAGCCAGAAAAAAAGGAAGTGGACTATTCTAGATTCGCTTTCTTAGAGTATTATGGTAAAAAGTTTGAGTTTGAATTCAAAACGTTGCACGAGCTAATAATGGAAAAGGTTGAAAAGATTAGAGAATTTATAGCTAAAAAACAAAATAGAAGATAGAAAAATGGTGATCAAATGAGAGCATATTTGATTTTGTTTTTGATTGTATTGTTGATTTTTTCGATATCAATCGCTCAACCAGAGACAATAACAGTTTATGCTGGAGAAACAAAAACAATAAACTACACTGTTATTAATAGTGGAACTCAAACTCAAACATTCAATATTTATTTAACTGGGCCAACCGCCTATTTTGCTGAGAAAGGCGTTTTAATCGATGTCTATCCGAAACTTGTAGAATTATCGCCTAATCAGAAAGCTACAATAACTATTTACATTTTTGTCTCGAAAGAGGCAAGAGAAACTCCACAGAATTTATTTACTTTAACAATAGCTTCTGACACTCAAAAAATAGAGAAGAGTTTAATTATTTCGGTTTTGAGAAAATATCCAGTTTACATTTCTTCTATTATTCTATCAAAATATAGCATTCTTCCTTTGGATAGCACAAAAATAACAGTAACAATACAAAATGCAAAAAACGAAATCACACCAAATTACAGGTTGATATTCTCAATATATAAAGATGGTAAAGAAGTTTTGAGAAAAGAAGTTTTGACAGATTTTATAGAGGCAAACGGGAAGCTGGAAGTTTCTCAAGAATTTTTTGCAGATAAATATCAAGAAGCAGGAACCTACGATGTTCATGTTAGGTTAGAGGATTTGAAAGGCCAGTATGTTGATAGTGTCAAGACGAAATTTGAGGTTAAGCCTGTTGTTAAATTGCCACAAGAATATACGCAGAAAGAAGTAAAATATTCTCTCCTCTCAACCAAAATAACGATTAAAATTAAGAATGAAGGAAACGTAATTAGTAATCCATTTTATGTAGAAGAAAGGTTGCCAGTTTTCATGAAAGATTTCGTAAGATTCCATACTCCATCTACTGAGCAGAAATTGGAGGTCGGCACAATTGTCTATAAATGGCTAGTAAGACCTCTAGCTCCAGGAGAAAGTGTTATAATAGAATATGAGATTTCTCTTTGGCAAACTTGGATGGGCATTGTTATCATCTTGCTAGTAATTTTCTTCTTCTTCAGAAAAGCTTTTCAACCAGCGTTAGTAAAGACAATCAAAGAAGAAGAAGGAAAGATAAAAGTTTACATTAAATTGAAAAACAAGTCTAAATCAACAATGAAAAATGTTGAGATTAGCGAGGAAGCTTTACCCATGTTAAAAATCGAATCTAATATAGGGTTAGAGTTTGAGGAGAAGAAACTCGGCAGAAAAAGATATTTGATCTGGAAGATTAGGGAGCTTAAGCCAGATGAAGAAGTTGTAATGGGTTATATTGCTTCTCCTTTGGTTGAAATCGTTTCGCTGGAGATTCCAAAAACTCAGGTTACTTACATTGATGAGAAAGGAAGAAAAAGGATGCTTGAATGAAGACATAAAAAGTTAAAAAACTCTCAAGAAAATAATTCTATCCCGCCCTAGCTCAATTGGCAGAGCGCCCGGCTGTAGAGCCTTGCTTTCGCGAGGCTCAAAAGCAGGCGCTCGAAACCGGGAGGTTCAGGGTTCGAGTCCCTGGGGCGGGATTTGGTGACGGCATTGTCTCAATTCAAGATGGTCTACATAACTTTCCCGACAAGGGAAAAAGCCAAGAAACTTGCTAGACTATTACTTGAAAGCAAGCTGGTAGCGTGTTGCAACATTTTTTCTGTAGAAAGTTTGTACTGGTGGAAGGATAGGATTGAAAAAACCAAAGAATTTGTTCTAATAGCAAAAACACTAGCACATAAAATTAATAAACTAGTGGAACTTATTAAGAAAAACCATCCTTATTCAGTTCCATTTATTGGGATATTGAATGTAAGCGTTAACAAAGATTATTGTAAGTGGGTTAAATCTGTCCTGAAATAGATTCTCTTTTATATATTTCTGAAGAAAGAAGTCTTTATTTAACACGTTTTCACTTTTCGATATGCCAATTGTCAATACGAAAATTAAATGTCCAAATTGCGGTAAACTTGTTCCTAAGAAGGTTGTTCTAGCCAATGAAGGAAGATGTGTTCATTGTGGTTATCTTATTGCAACTCCTTTGCTAAATTTTGCAAAAGAGGCTAGGTCTATTCAATGATGAAACTTTCTTCCCATTGTGCGACCAAGCCTTTACTTTCCTCCTTTAAAACAGGATACTCAATAATACATCCTCTCTCTACTAATTCTTTGAGTGCTAATTCAAGCTTACTTCTAGGAATGTTTTTAAGCCATCTTTTTGCAAAGGGCAATCCTTCAAACTCTTTTTTTGCAATTTCAATGATTTTCCTCCCCTCCCTTGTTCTACTGCCTTTATCTTCCTTAAACTGAAAAATTTGAACTTCAGAACTTTCTTTTACCCATCCTGAACCATTTGTAACGAAAACTTCGATGGCAATGGCCTGTCCTTTTGGTATTGGTATTTCTATGCTATTCTTAACATTTGGTATTGAAATACCATGAACTACATATCTATCTAGAAAATGGCCTGTTAAATTTCTAATCACATTAAAGCCAGAAGAAGTGACAGTAGTTTCTATTACTTCAGAAATCTCTCTTATTTTAACGTTTTCCTTCAGAACTTTTTTGGCTTCCTCCACAGCTCTTCTTGCTGTATCTATTAGTGGATGAGATTCTTTACCGACAAAAACAGTAAATGCACAATCGCTTATATATCCATCTACGTGCAATCCGATATCCACTTTAACCATATCACCTTCCTTTACTACAGTTTGATCATCTAGCGAGGGAGTATAATGGGCGGCAATTTCATTGATTCCTACGTTCACAGGAAAGGCAGGCTTTGCACCTATTTCAAAAATTTTTTTCTCGATACTTTCAGCAATATCTAGAATTTTGATGTTCGGTTTAACTAGTTGTTTTGCAAACTCTAAAACAACTTTCATTTTACTGAATGCTTCCTTCTGCTTTCTTATTGCCTCTTCATCCATTCTAAACTACCACTTAGCAAGATTTAACCAAAAAGCGCACTAAGTCCTGCTACAGCTTCCTCTGCCCTCTTCTTACTTTCCTCCTCTTCTTTCTTTTCTTCCTTTTGTGGAACTGCTGTAGCTTGCTGCTGAACTGCTGTTGCTTGCCTTAATATTTCATCGATATTAACTCCCTCTAGCGCTGCCACCAGTGCTTTTATTTTTGCCTCTTCTATAGGAACGCCTGCCGCCTCCAGTATCTTTTTAATATTCTCTTCGTTTATCTCTTTCTTAGCTTCATGCAATATTAAAGCTGCGTATACTTCATTCATTTTACCACCAGCTTTTCCAATGTTTTAGCCATCAAGTAACATTTCGAAATCAAGATATTTATGTTTTCTTTTGTCGGGTAAGAAATATTAGTGGTCAAATTCAAAGCATTTTGATAAGCTTGTAGGAGAAGTTTAGGATATTCGAATACAAGGTTCAGCATTTCCCTTGAATATAAAACGTCTTTATGAAGAAGCCCAAGAATATTGAGTCTAACTTTTTTTGCTTTAATTTTTAGTTTTCTCAGCAAAGCTGCTAATTCCTTGCTTATCTTATCTCCTTTTTTTGCTACCTGCGTATCTTTCTTTACAGCTATAAAACCACCCTCCACACCTACAGGTATTTTTAGTCTTGCAAACTCGCTTATTGAGGGTCCAGCCTTAATTTGAGTTGGGCCAGCGTAAATCCATATATCCTCTTCAGCTACGTCATTTTCTTTTGCATATGTGTCTGAAGTGACTGATGAAATTTTCTTGAAAAGCGTGAAAGGTTCCTCATTTGAGAAAAGAATTGCAAATTGATTAGGATTTAACTCTAAAAGTTTTCTGAATGTATTTCCTGCTTTCTCTGCAGCGAACTTTAACGTGCTCTTCTTTATAACCTTAAGTTTTGCGAATTCACTTATAGCTTTTTTAATTTCCTTGTATTCTTTAGTTGGAATTCTATACAAATCAATAATTCCAACAGTTTTGTAATTTTTCATCTCTCTTGCAATTTCTTCGGCTAACGCAATTTTCTCTTCCTTTTTCATTTTTTAACCTCCACTTTAACCGGCTTTCCCATTGTTAACTTAATTATAATATTCTTTATGTTTGCTTTACCTTTTGGAAGTCTCTCTTCTAAAAATCTAAGAATTTTGGTTACATTTGCTTCAACTTCTTCGTCTTTCATAGTTTCAACACCAACAGGGCATTGAATTACTGGTGCATCCTTAATCCTTATTCTAACGCTTTTTTTCAAACTCTCAATCATTTTCTTGATATCACCCAATATTGGCTTTGGGGTCTTGCCTCTCGGAGCTAGAAATCTACCTAAATTCTTAGCTACAATTGACATCAATTTCGGATCGGCAACAAAGAAATCTGTATTTTTTGCTAATTTTTTAGCTAATCTTTTGTCTTTTGCTATTTCCTCAATTTCCTTAGAATTGACAATTTCTACTCCTTCTAATTCCTTTATTTCATCCGAAAAAACTACAATCTTTATTTCCCTGCCAATTCCATATGGCAGCTCAACAATTTCGTTAATTCTGTTTTCAGGTTTTCTGGTGTCTATTCCTCTCAGATTAACAATCAAATCAAAAGTTTGTACAAAGTTTCTCTTTTTACTACTTTCTCTAGCTTTCTTTATTGCTTCCAATAATGTGCTCATCTAACTCTCACCTTTTAAGCGGTATGGAAAGTTATTAGTCAGAGAATTTAAAGCTTTTCTTTCCTAATATTATTAAAACCTCCACTTTTCCAATCTCTTAAGCACTTCTTGTAACTCCTCTATTGTCTTTTCTGCCTTTTTCTTTAACTCCTCACTTGCGGTAGGTGATTCCAAAACTTTTAGGCACTTGTCTATTTCCTCTAATATTTCTTTTCTTCTTGCTTCCAGTAGAAACGCAAGTTCTTTCTTGATTTGAAGAGCTGGAGCAACCAGGCCATAGGCTGCTTTATAGATCATGCCACCAAGTAGCGTTCCTAGTGCTATTGCTCCTATTCCGCCAATTCCATACGTAAGAAAATAAATGAGAAGAGTAGACAAAAATACCCTGAAGGTAAGCAAACTCATAATAGCGCCAAGGGCACGTCTAGCATTGATGCTCGGAATTAGGGCTTCTGGAATAAGACTCGCAAAAATGATAAAAAGAAAGGCCAGTGGTAGTATCATGCCAAAAATAACATGCGTAACAGCTGTCAGCAAATCTAGCTCTGTAGGAACATAACCAGCTAGAATGCAGGAAAAGGTGTAGACTACACCTGGAGCACTAAAAATCGAAACGTCCGGAATGAACATAGCTTTGCATTTTGCGTAGGTGACTTTTTCCGTCTCTTCTAAAAAATATGCATAGAGATAAGTACCAGCTACTATAATCACACTTATTCCCAGTAAGAAGCTACCAACACCTAGCAGCGCTGAAGAGCGAATAATGATTGCTATAACTAGCAGAATAAAAGCTATTATTAAGCATATGTACCACCAAATTACCGCTCCTTTAACCCAATCTGGGGGTGTATACTTTTCTTCTGATGCTAACAATGATAGTATCTCCTCTTTGGTTAATTTAGGTGATGTCGTTGCTTCATCTTGTGTTAACTTAGCTTCCACATTTTTTTGAAAAGCTAGCAAAGAAATTGGAAGTAGAAACAGAAGAAGAAAAAAATAGATTGTTCTTCTCATCTATTGATTTTGTTTTAAACTTAATAAGCTTACAAACGCTCTTTTAACTCTTTTAAAACTTCTTTCGGTTTTTTCCCCTCAATTAGGACTCCTTGCAAAGTATTAATAGAACTTATGACCATTTTTAAGACTTTCTTCAAATCTTTTTCTCCAAGCTCTTCTGCTTTTATCTTTGCTATTTTTTCAACTTGCTTCATTGTTAGATTCCCAACAAAAGTTTTGCCTTTTTGTTTGTCTTCCTCAGTAAGCTTTAACACTTCAACGCCAAGCTCTTTTTTAACTAACTCAGCAACACTCGGTGCCTTAACTTTTATTTCATATTTTTTGTTGTCCTTGTCTAAAGCTAAAATAACATTAACTTTTAACCCAGAAAACTCCTTTGTTTTTTCGTTTATCTCTTTTTGAATTTCGTTTACATTAAAACCTAAAGAACTTATCTTATTAGAAAGCTGTCCAAGATTTGCTTTTCCTGCGTCTACAATCAAGTTTATTTTCTCCATGTTTATCACTTCTTTTTCTCAACTATTTTTACAAATTCTATTGGAATTGTTATTGGTATAGGGATAGAAACTTCTAAAGGCTCTATTGTTATCTCCCTTTTTATACTATCTATTCTCGTAACTTTTCCTCTTGTATCCTTAAAAGGACCGCTAACAACTTCTATTATATCACCAAGACTAACTTCAATTTTACTTTCCTTGGGTTTCAAAAATTTTTTAAGCTCATCAATATTAACTGGGGTGGTGATTAAGCCTCTAACATTAACAACGCCTTTTATCAACTCTCTTACACTTTCTATATCTCCCTCTACAAAAACATAGCCTTTAATCTCCTGCGGATGAATTAAAGCTTTTACAGGAATGTTATTTTTAATAGCTCTATTATAGAGGCTTTCTAAAACGACTTCCTCCCTCCCAACAATAGTTCTCACTGCAAATATCATTTCAATCTTTTGTTTCAAAAATTTAAATTTCCTAAGTCAGGAATAAAATTGAAAAAACGTAGAGGATAAAACCAATAAAACCTATAATTCCCATTCCCATCAAGCAAATTTTTACATTTTTGATAAATTCTTCTTTGTCGGGTTTTCTTGCTACTATTAAAACTCTTCTATAGTGCTCTATCACTTCTTTTATTTTGGTAAATAAATTACTCAGCAAACTCAACACCTAGATATTTCTCGATTTCCTTTCTCTTTTTAAATCCTTTTACCTTAAAATACTCTGGTTTCTCTAAGCCAGTTATGACAACTAAGGTTTTGAGTTTTCCGTCCAAGCTTTTATCTATTTGTACACCCCAGATAATCTTTGCATCTTCAGTTAATCTGGAAGCAATAGTTTCAATTACTTTTTGGCTTTCTTTTACTGTTAAAGAAGGATCGCTCATTATATCAATCAAGGCAGCCTTACCATTTCTGATTTCAACATTCAATAAAGGATGAGAAATTGCTTTCTCCGCAGCCTCTACAGCTCTTTTTTCACTATTACTCTCTCCCAATCCAATAACTCCAAATTTTCCTTCTTTAACAATTGCTTTTAAATCGGCAAAATCAACATTAACTAGACCAGGATTCATAATTACATCAACTATCCCTTTAACTGCATTTGCTAAAATTTCATCAGCGAATTTGAAAGCCTCGGCTAAACTTAAATTGGGAGCGATTTCAAGTAACTTCTCATTCTGAATTACTATTAAAGTGTCAACATATTGTTCCAATTCTTCTAATGCAATCCTTGCATTTTCTGCCCTATGTCTTCCTTCCATTAAAAATGGCAGCGTAACGATAGCTATTGTTAGAATATTCATCTCTTTTGCAAGCTGGCTGAGTAAGCAAATTGAACTAGATCCAGTACCTCCTCCTAGTCCTGCAGTCAAGAAAAGCAAATCAGTACCTTTTATTACACTTTTTATTTCATCTCTTTGCTCTTCTGCGGCTTTTCTACCCACATCAATATTAGCACCAGCTCCTAAACCTCTAGTAGTCTCTTTTCCAATCAAAATTTTTTTATGGGCATCGGTGTAAAGCAAATCCAGGGCATCAGTGTTTATCGCTATCGTTTCAACATTTTTTATTCCCATTTGCATTAGTCTGCTAACAGTATTATTGCCAGCACCCCCACAGCCAACAACCTTTATTTTTATTCTCGTCTTTTCAACAAATTTCTTTAACTCCTCATCTTGGGGGTGAGTTCCTTTAGAAGTTAGTTGTTTTATTGCCATAGAAATAATTAGCTTTTGGGTTTTTCATTTTTCATAAGTTTCAGAAAACTTTACTTTGTTTATTTCTTTTATCCATTCAAAAATGGTTCGGATTACGCTTTCTTTAGCCTTGGGTGCGATTTGCAGATTTCTAACTTCAATTTCAACTGTACTCCCTTCTATTTTAACGTTTGCTGTGTTTTCATCTAGATTCAAGAAATACTTTAAAATCGCATATATTTTCTCTTTAATATCAGTTATTTGTTTTTTAATTTCCACTTCATAAATTAAAGTCTTACCAGCTAATGGGTGGTTAAAATCTACTTTAACCCTACCAGAATTTATGCTAAGGACTCTTCCAGTAACACCATTAACGCTAACGAAGTCTCCAACCTTTACATCTATATTTCGCTTTTTGAATTCAACCTCAGGGATTAACTTTATAAGATCTTCTCTTCTTTCTCCAAACGCTTTGTTTGGTTCAATTTCTACAACTTTCTTTTCTCCGACATTCATCCTTTCTAGAGCCTCGTCTAATCCTGGAATTACAAAGCCAGCACCAACTATAACTGGAACATCTCCATATTTTATTTGAGGATTATAAACTCCTTCTTTCTTTGCAATTTCTTCGCTAGTAACATCAAAGATTTCTCCACTTTCTTTTATTCTTCCGACATAGCTAATATATACAAAATCCCCTTTTTGCATCTTAATTATTCAGTCAAAAGTTTAAAAGATTTTCGTGCGAATAATTATTATGTGCTTAGATTGGCTTAAGAAAATTTTTGGGGGAAGGAGAAAGAAAAAGAAGAAATAAGCTACTTAATAGGAATTTTACCAGAACTAATGTAAAATAAGTAAAAGTCTAATTCAGCCAAACTTATTTTTAACTTATTTGCCATTTCCCTCAGCTTATCTTCAATATCAAGATACGTTTTTTTATTCAATGACTTTGGAATTTTTTCTACAATTCTGAAGTCTTTCAAAGTTCTAAGAACATGTCTATCTATTATCGCAAAATTCTTATAACCAATATTTCTTAAAAAATGTGACGCCTCTTTCCATCCGATTCCTCTAAAATTCTCAACAAGTTTTTCTCTTACTTCAAATTCATTTTTAGTTTTTAATATCTTCTCTAATAGGTTAATTTTGTTTCTCGCCTCAACTATATATTCAGCTCTTTTGTTATAAAATCTATATCCAAGCTCTCTTAACCTTTGAGACAACTGTTCTTCTGAGAGTTTTAAAAATTCGTTTCCTATTCTTTTCCAAATTTTGAAAGTTTTTTCCATTGAGGAGTTTGCAACTAGTATGCAAAAACAAAGTTCTACGAATTTTTCTTCTATACTCAAATCTTTTCCTTTCTCAAATTTCTTTAATCTTCTTTTAACACTTTCTTCAATGCTCTTTTTAAGGTTTTCTATAATTTTTTCGATTTCCATTTCATCTGTTTCGGTTTTGTTGAATTAAAAAATTGCGGGGGGTGGGATTTGAACCCACGAAGGGACTAACCCAGCAGGTTTCTTATCATCATTTCAAAGCTCAAGAAAACCTAGCTTGAGCCTGCCGCCATCGACCAGGCTAGGCGACCCCCGCATTTGAGATATTGGTATCAAGAATTTTAATAACTTCATCTTAGAATTTTACTCAAGTGAATCTAGTTGTGTTTTTAATTGCTCTATCTGAGCTTTTAGATTAGCTATGGTTGCTTCAACGTTTTGTAGTTCTTCATAAGATGGGTAAGATAGAAGAGGTAACCCTAAATTTCCTATCGGTTTCACTATTTCTTTCTCCAATATCGAGAGCCTCTCACTTATTTTATCCAAATTTTTTATAATCGCATTAAGCGCTTCCATTCTTACTTTTTCTATTTGCTCAAGGCTGGTTAAGGAATTCCTTAAAGACATTAAGAGCGTTTTAAGTTGGATTAGCGAAGAAACTATAGTCTTATATTTGTCTAGTTTTATGAAAAGAGGAGTCTGCGTCTCTTCTTCACCCTTCTCTTTTGGTTTTTCCTCAGTGCGTTGAGGAACAGAAGCAGATTGTGATAAAGGTACGCTTTCTTTTCCTTTTAACCCTTTAACTCTTTCTTCTATTTCCTTTAACTTCTCTTCGAGAGAAGCATCTTTTCCTTTTCTGCCAAAAATCATAAACATAGTTGAATTCTTAATTTAAAGCCTTGCGCCAGCCGGGATTTGAACCCGGGCTCCGAGCTTGGGAAGCTCGTGTCCTACCAGGCTAGACGACTGGCGCATATTTTTATTTTTTCGTTTAAGAACCCTAAAAGATTTTATGAGAGTTGGAGTAGCAGAATTGCCATTGCACTATGGAAAGTGTCCAAGATGGCTTTTTGGAAGAATGGTTAAATTAAGCTCCCAAATTTCAAAGTTAATAATTCAGGAGTTTGGGAGAGAAGAATTTCTAAAGAGAATTTCAAATCCATTTTTCTTTCAAGCTTTAGGTTGCGTTGTTGGTTTCGATTGGCACTCTAGTGGTTTAACAACAACTCTAGCTGGAGCACTAAAAGAAGGGTTAAATAAAGAAAATGTTGGTGTTAAAGTTTTAGGTGGAAAAGGCTCTTCATCAAGAAAAACTCCAGAGGAAATAGAAAAAGTTGGAGAGGAATTTGGGTTATCTACGAGAAAAATCGAAGAGCTTAAATATGCAAGCAAAATGGCGGCAAAAGTGGACAATTCTTTGATTCAAGCGGGTTATCAAATTTATCATCATTCATTTTTTGTGACAGAAGACGGAAAATGGGCAGTAGTTCAGCAAGGAATGAATGTTGTTAATAAATTGGCAAGAAGATACCATTGGCTTTCATTTTCTTTTAATTCTTTTGTTGTTGAGCCACATGTTGCAATAGTTGGCTTTAAAGAAAAGAATGTTCTTAACATGGTTGCTAAAGAAAGCGAAGAAGCAAGAAAAGCGAGTGTTGATATTGTTAAGGAAGACGTTAGAAAGTTCAAGAAGTTCTTTGTTTCACCCCTTAGCCTTTATAAATTCTTGAAAATGCCAGTTGAGCATACTTTTGATTTAAGAGTGTACAAGAAACTATTAGAACTTCATGAGTTTAATCCGAAAAACTATGAAGAGCTTGTTGCTTTCGAGGGCGTTGGTCCTAAAACGGTTAGAGCCCTGGCGTTAATAGCGAAACTTGTTTATGGAAAAGAGGCAAGCTGGGTAGATCCTGTAAAATATACATTTGCGCATGGTGGAAAAGACAGAGTCCCGTATCCTATTGATAGGAAAACGTATGATGAAAGCATAAAGACGCTAAAAGAAATTTTGGAAAAATTGGAAGCAGGGGAAAAAGAAAAAGCAGAAGCGTTGAAAAGATTAAGCGAATTAGAGTTTTAACTTTTCCTCCACTATCTTAACTATATCTTTGTGAACATTTTCTATACTCTTATTACCATTGATTACAAAACAATTCTCGTATTCTTTAGAAAGTTCTAAAAAGTTGTTTCTAACTTTCTCAAGCTTTTCTATTTCTTCAAAGAGTTCAAAACCAAATCTACTACCTCTTATTCTTTCTATCGATACACTTGCAGGAACATCAATTATAAAAATTAAGTCTGGTAGCAAAAACTTCGAGTTTATGAGTTTTAACCAATCCTTTTCCATCTCTATCATTCCGTATGCTATTGTCGATATAAAGTATCTATCAGAAATAACAATCTTGCCATCTTTTAAGGCGGGAATTATCTCTTTCTCAACATGGTGAGCTCTATCAGCAGAAAACAGGAGCTGCAATGTTATGTTTGATGTCGTCCATTCCTTCTTTAAGGCTGCTCTTATCAACCCACCAATAAGGTTATTTGTTGGTTCTTTTGTTAAAACAACATCATATCTTTTTTCTCTCAAGTACTTCTCAAGTAATTGGGCTTGTGTTGTAAGTCCCGCCCCGTCTATCCCTTCAAACACAATAAACTTGCCTTTCATCTCTTAGATTATTCAGAGTATTTAAATAAAATTTTAGTAAAACTACCTACAAAATCCTTCTTGACATGATCCAACCATACAAGTTTTATAGCACTCATTGCCTATACTCTAACTTCTAAATTACCATACTGTCTTTCAAGGACAAACTCTTATTTCTACTGTTTGGCTACAATCTATTCTTACGTTCACATTCTTTGAATTATAGCCATCTTTACTGATTTGAACGTTATAAGAACCTATTGGCAAGTAAAAACTAACCAAACCGTTCTTGTCTGTAAAATCACATGTGTCATCATATCTTTCCACACATACTTTTGCTCCTTCTATTGGATTACCACATTCACAATCCACAACGCTAATCTTTAACCAGCCATATTGGGTAGCGTGTACAATGTTTAAAGATAGGATAAAAATCAGGAAAGATATAGCAATTTTACGCAAATTTAAACTCATTTAATAAAATGCATGGAAAATCTTAAATTCTTATGTTTTATGCACGACTACTCCTTCAACCTCTTTAACTTTGACTACTTTCCTAAAACCAGCGTTCAGGAGTCTTTTTACTATCCCCCGCATAAAGTTTTTCCCGGAGAGTTTTCCAGGCTTACCGATGTAGTGGAACATTTTCCCCCCTCTTCTAAGAACTCGGAAAAGTTGAAAGTAAAATTGTTGAGAATAAAGTTCTGGGGCGAGGGAAAATCTTGGAGGATCGTGAATTATAAAATTGAAGCTCTCATCTTCAAACTCTTTTATTATCTCAGTCGCATCTCCGATTATCAATTCTATCTTTGGATTTTCAAAAAGTTCTTTTGAAAATTCGCTTTGTCTAGCAATTTCTATAACGTTTTCATCTTTCTCTATCGTTATAACTTTTTTCACCGCCTTTCTTCTGGCAGCGAGGATGGCTGTATATCCTAAACCGGTACAAACGTCAAGTATTTTGCCATAAATTCTTCCCAAACATCTTATTTTCATTTCTGAATCGGTTTTAGGATCAGTTTTCTTTATTCTATGCATATGAATGCCTGATATCTCTAGAGTGGGCCACGTTTTTGTTGGAACGAGTTTATAAAATTTCTTTGTTCTTTCGTCAAAAAACTTAATTTCCATGTTAAAAGTTGAAAACATAAATTACATTTCTACTTTTTCCTCCCCCACAGGCTTTTTAATCCAATGCTTATACGCTAAGAGAGCGAGTAGCACAGTTACAACAGGGAATACAAATTTAAGATTTGAAAAATTGATTGTAGTTGTTATTGGTAAGGGAGAAGTAGTTGTAACCTTAAGGATAGATGGTGCATAAAAAGTAAGTGCACCGCTTCCTATTAGAGTGAAAGGATATATTCCACTTGCATTGCAGGGAACAGAAACAACTAATGCTATTACTCTACTTTGATTGCTCTCTAAGCTTATTTTCCTTGGTAACTTAATCCAGCTTGCTACTTCTCCATCAATACTTAAATTAATCTCACCTTTAGTTCCAACATTTTTTATTGAGATGAAAATTAGGTTGTCTTGGCATGGGGTAACAGAGTAACTTTCCTTAACTTCAATGATTGGTATTTCCCTCTTGCTTAAACAAATCCCATACTTACAACCATAGTGGCAATATTCTAGAATTCTATATCCTATACTTCCGCTATCATTAACTTTTGCAGCTACATAGTCCCCCTCGCAACTTCTCTCCAAAATTTGTGGCTGAGCTAAACTTGCTCCAACCACAAGCAAAAATGTAAATAAAATAATCAGTTTTCTACTCATGACTATTATTGAAGCGAAAAGTTTAAATATCTTTACTATGTGGTAGCTAAGGAGTAAACCACTCTATTTCGTAATACTTGTGTTCCGAGCCAGGTAATTCGATTCTATTAGCTAAGTAATAAGTTACACTAGTCTCTCTATCATTAATTGCAATGAGCAATCTCAAACCAAGTTCGTCTGCTCTGTCTAAAGCACTAGCAAGCATTTTCCCGCTCAAGTTTTCATCTTCGTTTAAAGAAAGAATAAGAAAAGAGGGAGAATCTTTTGATGGTCTCTCTACTTCGTTTCCACTTTTCCTATGCCAGGCAACAAAGTCTATTGGCGTTTTTTCCTTAAGGTAGTCCTCCTTTTTCATTCCGGGAATAGCCATTATGAAAGTTTTTTTAACACTATGAGCGACTCTAATGGCTCTGGACCACTCGCTCATGGGCATGCTAACTTCCTTAGGAAACACATGGATTACATGCTTTGAATGCTGCCATTCTTTTTTACCACCTACTGGCTTAACTCCAGGAAAGTAGACTCTGAAATGCGTGCCGAATTTGAAACCAGTTTTCAATATAAAACCTTTATCTCTCCAATCCTCATAAATTTCTAGCATTCTCGAAGCATAAGGTATTTTTTTCTCCACTTCTCTCAATACATCTTCGAACGGCATTTTCTTATTAGAAGAGACATCTATAGTTTCGACCCCTTTTTTCGACAAGTATAAAGTTTCTATCGCATCTAACGTCAATAAGTTGCCCCTCTCTATGTTTTTATACACACCCCACTGCCCAAACCAATATTCTTCAAAAAACTTTCTTGCATCTTTTCCAAAGGCTAAAGAGTAGCACTCTTCCTTCACGAAGAATATCGGAAAGTTCGCTTGAAAAGAAAACTGCTTAGAAGGGTATTTTTTTATGGGAGTTTTTCCAAAATTCTCCATTCTGCTTCTCTCCGGAAATGTAAGGAACAAGCCTCTGTCTTTCCAATCCCTGTAAACATTGTAGCGAGCAAAAATACCAGCGGAATAAAAACGTTGGAAAACTTGAGATAGAGAGAGCTGTTGTCTGTTTTCAAACACTTTCGCTTTCCTGATGTTTGCCAGGTAAAGAACTTCTATTGGATGTAAGTATATCTTATTGCCTTTTGGCTCACCAATAAAACTTTCTCTTAAGCTTTGGTTCGTCGAAAAGGCTTTGTCATTCTCTAGGTAAATATAAATTTCTTCTTTCTCAACTTTCATTCTATCTCCCTCATTATGCATTCAAGTGGTCTTTCAATCATTATTTGGCAGAGAAGGTTAATTGTTTGGTTAAGAGTAGGATTTTTAATCTCTCTTGAGCCTTTTAAGCTTTCTACCTTTAGTGAGTTTTCATCAGCAAAATTTTCTATTAAATAAATACGATAAGTTTTTCCTAACTCTTCTAAATAGGCTTTTACTTCATTATGAGAAGTGTAATTAAGGTAAATAATGGTAAATCCATTTGAAATTGCAAGTGCTCGCTGCTTTTCAGAAAGAAAAGACACTATTTTCTCAGCGGGTAAGCTCTCTTCCTCTTTAGAAGAGCCGAGTTTTTGAGTTAACGAGTACGCAAAAGTAGAGAGAAACATAACTAGAATGAGAAGTAAACATATGATTCTTCTTTCAACTTTCATAAACCTTCTTTTTCAACAAATTAAAATTTTTGCTTGAAGATATATTATGGTATTTGAAAGTTTAGTTTCTCTCAAGAAAGGAATAAAAAATCCTTGGAGCATCTTTTATCTTTCATCTATTGTCTCTCTTGTTTCTTTCGTCATTTCCTTTCTCGTTTTCAAGCAGGATGTAGGTTTATACTTAGTAATATTGACTACGCTTGGACTAACTCCTTTTATGACAAAATTGAATTTATACGAAGGGAAAAAAACAGATTTGAAGGAGAGAAGAGGAATTAGTGACATTCTTTTCTTTTACGCAAAAGATAGAAAAGTTGTAGTGAAGTATGCAACATTAATAGCACTACCATTCATACTTGCTCTCTTCTTTTTCCAAAGCATAGAGAGTATCTTGGCACTAGTTTTCTTGTACGTTGGAATTTTTCTTCTATTTTCTTTAATTTTCTTCTCTTTTTACAGAGAAATAGTTATTTCATTTGTTGCAATTTTTTCTGGAATGACTTTAGTTTTTTCTATTCTTTACCTCTTGCTACCTGCCGACATTGCTGAAAAAAGCTTTCAGACGCAGATAAATGAGATTAAAGCTATTAGAGGCTACTTTTGGTTTGGTGGAGCATTTCAAACTATTTTAATAAATAACATTGGTGTTCTTTTCCTTTCCTTTCTCTTTTCCTTTATTTATGGCTCCGGAGCGATTTTCATTCTTGCTTGGAATGCTAGTATACTAGCAACGGCTGCTAGCATGCTAGCTCGAAGCTTAGGTGGAATTCGTGCATTACCTTTAGCTTTACTTTCCTACCTACCTCACGGTTGTTTAGAAATTACCGCTTATTTTCTAGCGGCAATAGCAGGAGGAATAGCTTCCTATCATCTGATGAAAGGAAAGAAAGCGAAAGTTTTAATAGAAGATTGCTTATTTCTGCTCGCTTTAGGAACTGTATTTTTGCTCCTCGGAGCTGTTGTGGAAACACTTGCGATAATTAGCTAGAAGGAGAAATAGATAGCTGGCTTAAATGGTTCTGCTTGCTTAGCTTTTTCTAATCCACTATTTTCTTCAACCGTTATCGTTATCTTCGCTCCGGCTTCCTTTTCTAAAAGCTCTGCTGCTTCTTTTGTTATTTCTATTTCTTTTTCTCTTGAAAGAATAGTTGGAGTTTCTTTCAACATGAGAAGCTTCTTGTAAAACTTTATGACTTTCTCCCTTTCTTTCTCTTCGAACTTTTCTAATAACTCTCTAAGCTCAACTTTTTCTCCTTTTCTAACTTTTTCAACTAAATCGAACTTCCATTTTGCTGCAATTATTATATCTACCTCTTTTGGCTTACCTTCCACAAGTTTTTTTACCTCTCTTATATCTTCAATCAATTGCTGGAGGAAAATTTCAGCGGAGATAGCTTCTTCGTCTACTTTACCAAACCTAGGAATTCCAGCTTGAAATACAAATTTTTTACCCCCTAATTTCTCCCAAAATTCTTCTGCTAAGTGAGGAATTAACGGAGAAATCAAAACTACAAATTTCTTTAGAACATCTTTCAGCACTTTTCTGTTAGCATTCTCTATTCCTCCAACCCTCTTCACATACCATTCTAAATCGTTTAAAAATTCAAAGAATAAAAGTTGAGTTGCTGTTCTAAACTTAAGTTTTTCGTAAGCTTCTATCGCCTCTTTTCCTATCTTGTTGATTTTCGCAGTTAAAAATTTATCAATATTTCTTTCCTTCAGAATTTTCATATTTTTTAGAGAGCTAATAAGAGCAAAAATGAAGTTTATTCTTTCTAGGAATGTCTTTATGTTTTCTCCCCTCCAATCGGCGTCGCTCAAGTCTTCTGCAGAGGAAATTATGTTTATTCTTGTTAAGTCACTTCCAAATTCTTTAAGGAGAACGGAAAGTGGAATTATATTTCCCCTACTTTTACTCATTTTTACACCACCAACATTGACAAAACCATTTACAGCAATTGCCTTTGGCCAGTATTTTTTATCCCAAATTGCTACATGATGAAAAAGATAGAAAGTTAAATGATTCTGCACAAGATCCTTTCCGGAGCTTCTCATATCTACTGGATAAAAGTATTCGAATTCTTCTCTCATTTTTCTCAAAAGAGCTTCTTTAATATTGTATTTTTTAGCTATTTCCTTTCGGTTTCCTTTTCCAAGGAATACATAATCAAAGATTTCGTCATTTAGTTTTTCTGCAGGAATCTTCTTTAAATAGGGATAGATTGTATAGAAAGCCATGTAAATAGTTGAATCACTCAATGTTTCGACAATCCATTCTTTATCCCACGGTAATCTTGTTCCCAATCCTGTTTTTCGTGTGCAAGCCTTGTTTTCTAGCCAGTCAACAGTGTTGATAAACTGTTGTCTTATCTCTTCTGGATAAAACTTCATTCTTCCTATACATTCTCTTACTTTCTTCTTCCATTCTTCATCAGAAAACTTTAAGAACCATTGATTCTCTAAAATTTTCACATGACATCTTGTACCACATCTACAAATCACAATTCCTGTAGTTTCCCACATGTAATCTAGAGCATTAGCAGAGCTTAATAGTTCTACAACTTTCTCTTTAGCTTCCTTAACGGCTAAACCTTTAAATGGTTCAACAATCATTCTTCCTTTGTGAAATTCCTTCTTGTAAACCTCTTGTGTCGCCAGTTCTAATTTCTCTGTTTGACTTTGATTTTCTATATGGTAAGCTTTACATGCTTCTTCAGCCGGAATATCCTTATAGTCTTGCACTTCTATTATTTTCTTCGGTACTATATTTTCTACGTTTAGCCTTTTCCCTATTTCGGTTTTCTTCAAGTCCTCCAATGCAATATAGTCGTAAGGGGCGTGAGCAGGTACAGACATCACCACTCCTGTACCAAATTCTACATCAACGAATGATGCAGGAAGAATAGGAACTTTTTCTTTTGTTACCATATTTTCAACTAGTTTGCCAATCAAACATTCAGAGTTAATTCTCTCAACTTCCTCAACCTTTCTTAATTGATCCTTTAACTTCTCTTTAGCCTGCCTACTTACTATCCACTTTTCTCCGTCTACTCTTATTACCACATATTCCTCATTTGGCTTAATCCAAATATTGGTAACACCAAAAATTGTTTCAGGTCTCAGAGTTGCGCATGGTAAAATCTCTCCGCTTTCTAACTTGAATTTTATAACATAAAACTGAATCGGGCTTTCTCCTTCCCCTCTTAATCTGTCATGATCACCTGTTGGGCTTTGACAATGAGGACACCAAATCACAGGATGTGTTCCTTGAATTACATATCCTTTCTTTCTTAATGTGTTGTATTGCCATTCGACGAACTTGTTGTAATGTGGAGTAATTGCTGTTATGAATGTTCTTCTCCAATCAATACTCATTCCACTTTTCTTAAGAACATCTATCCACTTCCTCATCCAGTACTTTGCAACAAATGCCGGACCATTCTCAACAAATTTTTTTATGTCTTCATCGCTTGCACCAAAAAGCTTAAATGTTTCTATTTGTGTTACATCATTTTTCTTAATTCTCTCGATAGTTCCAAGGATTGGCTCTCCAGTCGCGTGAAAGCCTTGCGGAAACAGAACGTTAAATCCCTGCAGTCTTTTAAATCTAGCAAATGAGTCTACTCGAAAGAGAGAAAACGTATGGCCAATATGCGGTGCTCCGTTAACATAAGGATAGGGAAAAGTTATAAAGAATTTCTTTTTCTTCCTGTTAATGTTGGCTTCAAATACCTTCTTTTCTTCCCATTTCTTTCGCCATTTTGCCTCAATTTTTTTAATTTTTTCGAATGTTAAGCTCATTAATTAAATTTTGCAAAGCTTAAGTTTAAAGCTTTACAAACAAGCTTCAAAGTTTATTAATCCTAAGAACAAGATTAAATAAGTAAAGTGGGAAACACTTAATGTTATGGTGCCGCTCCAAGCTGACGCCCCCGTAAATCTTGGGGAAAGCTCAGCTTGGATAGAGCGGCACCCTTCTATCGAGAAGGTTTGACAAAAGGATGAAAGGTGACGGTCGCGGGTTCAAATCCCGCCGGGGGCGTAGACTCGTTTTTATTTCCAACCATCACACTATTTACGATGAAAAAGAGAGCCTTAGGTTTATGCTACCCTCATAACCCTCTTGATAATAAGGAAAATCATTTCATTTATAGTGTCTTTTAAATTGATTGTTTGACCAATCGTATATTTGGTTTGTCACTCAGTCATATCATTAATTCAAAACCTCGGCAACTTCTTTTTTATTCTATCTTCTGGTCTTCCAACTAGCACCCAACCTTCGACTTCAACTTTTTTCCCATTAGGTAATTTAAAAACAAAAACGCAACTCTTCTTCTCAACCATTTTTTCTCCTTTCTTCGTTTCTATAACAAGCATGTTGTAAGTTTCATCAACAACTCTTCCTTTTATTCCAATTTGACTTTTATTAGTGCTTTTCTTCACTTCTACTTCCAAACCAATTAACTCATGTCTAACTAAATTTCTCTCGTTTATCATTTTTTGATTTTTAATTCTGCTATAAAATCTCTATTTGCTCTTCTTTAAAACCCAAAGAAACAAGAACTTCCTTAATTCTTTTTCTGTGATCGCCTTGCAATTCTATATGATTATCCTTAAAAGTTCCGCCACAAGCCAATCTTCTTCTAAGTTCTTTGAGAATAGTTTTAACGTCTTTTGTTATTCCTTCTATAATTGTTGTTGGTTTACCAAACCTTCTTGTCTCAATGTAAACTCTTATTTTTACTTCTTCTTTTTCTAAAGCTTCTTCAATCCCAAGCTCTTCGGGCAATCCAGTTATGTTTTTCATCGTCCGAATCTCTCCCTCATCACAGTTAGTATCCTAGCTATATTTTTCCTCAAATTTTTTATTTTTGAGGTATCCTTTATGGCTCTACCACTAGCTACAAAACCTCTCTCTTTCATTAGTTCTAACCTCAAATCATTGAGCCTTTTCTTCAATTGTTCCAGAGACTCCTCCCTTATTTTCTTCAGAAACTCCCCTTTCTTTCTCAAGCTTTTCACCTTTTTCTATTTTCTTCTCAAAAATAAACTCTTTTGGCATTTCTTTCATTATTCTTACTTCAACACCAACAATACCAAATTTAATTAAAGCTTGAGCTTGAGCTTTATCAACAAGCCTTTCAGCATATTCACCGCTCGTAGCAATAAAACCATCTTTAAACTTAACTCTTCTCGATCTTTCTTTTCCAACTATTTTTCCGGAAATAGTAATTAGCGCTCCAACAGCACCAGCCTTCATGATTTGATCAAGGTAGTAGAGTGCAACTCTCTTGTAGTTTATTCCTCTTTCAATTGCTCTTGCAATTCTTTTTGCAGTAATATGCGCATCTAAATAAGGATTGGTCACTTCTCTAACATCTATTAACGGATTTTCAATTTTGAACTTTTCCTTTATTTCTTCAACAAGCTCATCAATTTTTCTACCAGACTTTCCAATTATCAAGCCAGGTTTGTGTGCATAGATTATAATTCTAGTTCCAATAGGAGTTCTCTCAATCTCCGCTCTGCTATATCCTAAATGTTCGAACTTCTTCTTTAAATATTCCTGTAGTTCGGCCTCTTTTATTCCTTCTCTGATGAATATTCTTTCTACTGTCATTATCTTTCCTCCACTATTACAGTTAGATGTGTTGTTTTGGCTCTTCTCGGAATAAACTTTGCTCTTTTTGGCAAATACATCGTTTCTCCTTTATCTGCCTTTATCGTTTTTATAAAAAGTTTATCAATATTCAAGCCTTTTTTCTTTGCATTGGCTTCAACTTGCTTTAAAAGAGAAATGAATTCCTTTGTAGCGTTAGTGTAATATTTTCCATCATAACTTTCTTTTTGCTTCAAAACATTTTCCAAAAAAGTTTTTGCTTTCGATAACTTCTTATTTTTCAAAAATTTGCAAATTGTAATTGCGTGCTTCAAAGAAATTCTAGAATTCCTAATTCTAGCTATCGCTATCTTCATGATCTATTTCCTCTTGTCTCTCTTACAATTTTTGCCATATTATCCCCTTCAATAATAAGAGATTTGCACCTATTAGAATTTAAATTTTATTTACAAAATTTCTTATGAAGTAAGTGAGATAAAAAGGACAAAAAATGGATAGTTAAAACTTTAAGGCCTGAAGAACTATTTTCTTCTCCAAATGACTATTACACAGAGGAAGAAGTAGAAAGGTATTCCAAATCTTCTTCGATGAAAAAGGCGCAAGAAGAATTAACTTTGAAAGTTGTTGAGCTTCTTGAAATGAAACCTCCAGCTAAAGTGCTAGATTTAGGATGTGGGGCCGGCTTCTCTACTAATCTGTTAAGAGAAGTGGGTTTCGAAGTTATAGGTATAGATATAAACCCCCTGATGATTGAAAAAGCTAAAGTCAAAGGCTTGAATGTTGTTTTAGGGGATTTCAGAGAATTGGAGAAGCATTTTAAAGAAAAAACTTTCGATTATGTTGTAAGTATTTCTGCTCTTCAACGGGTTAAAAAGTGGAATGATATGAAAAGAGTTGCAGAAGGAGTTTATTATGTTTTGAAAGATAATGGAAAGGTTGGTATTCAATTTTACCCTTTTAGTGAAGTAGAACTAAATATGTTCTGCAAAGC